>CATXSD010000112.1 GCA_958402075.1 Mediterranea massiliensis
CTATCTCGCGGTACTTCATGCCCTTGAGCTTGGCCATCAGGAAGATGTCCTTGCCCTTGGGGCGCAGGGTGGCGAGGGCCTCTTCGAGCACCTCTTCGGGCGGGCGGGGAGCTTCGCCGTCGGCAGGGAGGTCGTCGGACAGATGGTGGTCGGCCAGTGGACAGTCTTCGATGGACACGGTGTCGTCCTTCTTCCGCCGCAGGAAAGTGATGCAGCGGTTCTTGACGGCGGTGGTCAGGTAGGCGATGAAGTCCTGTTCGGGCAGGCTGTCCTTGCCTTTGTCCCAGATGTGGATGAAGGTCTCCTGGACGATGTCTTCCGAGTCGTCGCGGTCTGAAACATATCCGTAGGCTATGGAGCATAGCCTCGGATAATGTTTTTCGAATCGGACCTTGAAAAGTTCTTTCCTGTCTGTACTCATTGCAATGTTGTTTAGGGAAGTTAGAATCTCAGGCTGACACCTGCCGTGAGGAAGCCTTTGTGGCCCAAACCTGCTTCCAGGAATCCGCCTACACGGTCGTTGCCTATGCGGAGGGCGATGGGGTTCACCTGATAGGCGAAGTTGGTGGCCAGGCTGGCTTTCTGGGCGGCAGACTTGCCAGCATCGGTGAGGCCCTTCTCGGTGTGGCGAACGAGGTTGACACCTG
This sequence comes from Mediterranea massiliensis, assembly GCA_958402075.1. Lineage (GTDB taxonomy): Bacteria > Bacteroidota > Bacteroidia > Bacteroidales > Bacteroidaceae > Bacteroides > Bacteroides massiliensis_D. Next base: position 648 of record CATXSD010000112.1, read on the forward strand.
CTGCTGCCGATCCGTAGAGCTCTACCAGATTGCGCTTGAAGTAGACGAATTCGGCGGTGGGCAGTACGAGGAAGTTCAGTTCCTTTTCCTTGATGGATGCCGACGTTTCGCCGTTCAGCATCAGCTGGCTGCTGGTTTTGGCAAAGCCCAGGTCACCTCCCAGACGGAAGCGGTTGAGGGCATAGCGGTAACCTATGCTGTAGACCATCGTGGCCTTTTCGTTGGAGCGCTTGGTGCCGGTAAGGGCGTCGGACAGTCCCATGCCGAGCACATCGACTGTTGTCAGGGTCAGACCGTCGCTGGCGGCAACGCGGAACTCATGACGATTGTCGGACGAACTGAACTTCTTGTCGTTGTTCTGTCCCTTTACGATATTTGCACTGGCAACCATACACAAAGATAATACGATAAATTTGAATTTCATAACGTTTCTTTTTTTTAGGTGAATACTTATTGACTTGTTTCTTTGAGAGCGTCCGGCCGGGGCCGCTTTCACTGGTATAACGCAGCCCCTGCCGAAATCCCCTATCTGCTTCCCCTAAAAAAAATCGTTTTTTTTGCATATTTTCTGTAATTTGTTGGTTGTAAGCGCTTTGCGTTAGTGATTTTTCTTCCTGTTTTTCTCTTTTTTCAGTCGCTTCCCTCTATTTCCATCGTCTGCATCTGCTTCTTCGACGTGCCGAAACGCTGTCCGTAGCGGGTCCAGTAGACGGTGGCGGCCATCTTGAACAACCTAGGCCCCAGCGGCATGGTGGCGGCCAGGCGGAGGCGGCTTCCTTCGTCGACCGCCCGGGCCAGCTTGCGTATGGCACGGGCAGCCACATACTTGAAGGGCGTGTCCAGTATGGCTTCGCCGCTGCCCAGCATCAGGACGGAGCCCATCTCGTAGCCGTTCTGCCTGCAGAATAGCTCCAGCATGCGCACGGCCACCTCGTTTTGGGTGTGCTCCAGAAATCCGCAGTTGATGAGGATGGAGACGACGGGCTTGTGCGGGGGCGGACAGGCTTCGAGCGACTTCAGAAAGTTCAGCAGGCTGACGGGCAGGGCGTCCGCATAGAGCGGAAACACCAGGAGCACGTCCGAATAGCCGGCCATCTTTTCCAGCAGGCGGCTGTGGTTGGTCTTCGTGATGGGGTAGTAGTCGGCTGCCTGCCGGCTGTACTTCATAAACAGCTCGGCATAGCGCAGGGAGTTGGACTTCGGAGCCCGCGGGCTTCCGTTCAGTATCATGATTTTTCCCATTGTTGCAATACGTTTTTCACCATGCTCTCCAGCAGGGCTTCGGTGGTAAATACGATTTTATGACTCTCAAAGCTCATGTTGCGTGCGTTGCGGGCCACCAGCTGGCGGAAGATGTCCTGTTCTTCCTCCGTCTGTGCTCCATAGGCCAGGATGGTGGCCTGCTTCAGGGTCACGGCCCGCTGCACGTGGTGCGTCTCGCCCTCGTGGATGCGGATGAAGGCCTGCTGCACGGGGATGGCCCGCTCGAGCATGGTTTTCATGACGGTGTCATAGCCCCCGTAGCGGAGGCGGCTGATGTATAGTACCCGGTTGCTTCGGGCAATGCAGGGATAGATGCGGGTGGCATCGTCGCGTACGACACATTTGCCCGGCGTGCGGGTCCAGCAGCCGAAGCAGCCCACGCAGGGGGCTATCTTCAGGGCCGACAGGTCGAAGTACGTGATGTCCTTGCCCGCCAGCAGGCTGGTGTCGATGGGTCTGTCACTCATAATCAGTTTCATATTTCTTCCTATTTTCTCGATGTTGTGACAGGTAAAACAAGGGGAAGGAAGCGATGGTTCGGCCGTTTGCTTTTTTTAGGTACCTGGGACACAGGCGTCCGCGGGGACTTTACGTCAGCTTCGGGCGGCGGAGGAGACCCGCGGCAGCTGGCGTCGGATGGCCAGCATGTTGAGCGTCGAGACGAGGACGCACAGCAGCAGGCCCGTCAGTGCGGTGGGGAGCAGCGAACTGCCCGTCAGCTGGGGTACAAGCTCTTCCAGGAAAGGCAGGTAGGCATGGCGCACCAGCACCACGCAGCCTGTCGAGAGCAGCAGGACGGCCAGGTTGAGGGTGGCCGTCAGCAGGCAGTAGGGCAGGGCCACCTGCGAGGGACCGTACCCGATGAGCAGCAGGTTCTGTAGCTTGGTGCGGTTCTTTTGCAGCAGGAGGAAGATGCTGAGCATCAGGATGTAGAAGGCCAGCAGGCTGATGACGCCTCCGATGGCCAGCACGATGCCCGTCACCAGGCGGAGGAAGTAGGTGGCCCGGCCGGCGTCGAGCGAGTCGCCTTCCGTCTCGTAGCCCTTCCGGCTGAAGTAGTCGTTGATGGCCGTGTCCGTGGGGTTGTTCACCTCGACGATGAGGCGTGAGGGCTGCGCCTCGCGGCCGGGGGCATAGCGCTGGTTGGCCCACTCCATGAAGGCCTGGGGCACGAGGATGGTGTTCAGCCGGTTGGAGAAGCCCACAATCTGCCCCTTGAAGTTTTCTGCCAGCCCGTTGCCGCTCAGGCGGATGTCCATCCGGATGAGGTTCATCAGCCCTTCGGACAGCTTGGGCAGGCTCCGGCTTTGGGCGAAGCCGAAGTTGTAGAGGTTGAGGTAGTTGCGGGGGATGATGATGGGGATGGTGCGGCTCTGCGGGTCGAAGTGCCAGCGGTCGAGGCTGACGTCGATGTACTCGTCGGGCACGGACTCGAAGAACATCTCCGTAGACAGGCGGATGCCCGCCTCCTCCATGCCCATGCCGGCCGACACGTTGAACAGCGAGGGAGTGAAGGTGCCCACGCTGCGGGTGAAGGGCTGGCGGCGCAGGTCGTCGATGGCGGCGGCGCTGAAGGTGTTGCTCCGTCCCGTCAGGTTGCCCAGGGTGCTGATCTTGCGGGTGGCGATGAGGTAGTCCTTCTTCAGGAAGCTGTTGCCCTGCGTGAAGACGGGCGCCACGTCGCGGTAGAACTGGATGCCGAGCAGCACGATGGTCATGCCGAAGAGGCTGGCCAGGAAGAACCCTGCCAGCTGGGCGCCGCTGATGTGGCGGCGCAGGAGTTTCCAGACAAGTCTGTTCATAGTTTCAATACGTTGTTATAGTCCATATCGAGGTGTTTGCCGATGGAGGTCACGATGACGCCTGCCCCCTGCGTGCCCGCTTCCTTGTCTAGCAGGGAGGCCATGACGGCGGCGTTGGCCTCGTCCAGGTGGCTGACGGGTTCGTCCAGCAGGATGAAGTCCATGGGCTGGCACAGGCAGCGGATGAAGGCCACGCGCTGCTGCTGTCCGAAGGAGAGGCGCCCCGTGGGTTCGTTCTTCTTGTCGCCGATGCCCAGCGCGTCGAAGAGGGCGTCTATCTCGCGCCGGCTCTTGAAGCGGGTCAGCTGGTTTTTGAGCAGCACGTTTTCGAGGGCGGTCAGCTCGGAGAAGAGGCGCAGCTCCTGAAAGAGGATGCTGAGCGAGCGGCGGTGGAGGCGTGTCCAGTCGGCGGCCTTGAGCGAGCGGATGTTGCTTCCGTCGAAGCAGATGATGCCCTCGTAGTCGTTGCGGTAGCCATACAGGTAGCTGCACAGCGATGACTTGCCGGTACCCGAGGCAGCTTCAACCAGGTATCGTTTGCCCCGCTCGAAAGTGAGGTCGCGGTGCCACACCTCCGAGGCAATGGCATCGCGACCTGCAAAGACTTGGGGAAGGGTTTGTTGCAGATGAATCTCCTTCATGGAATGAAAAGTCGGTTGTTCTTTTGTTACAGGTTGGACAATGCCTTCAACTGGTCTACAATCTGTTTCAGCGCATTGGTCTTTTGGTCCTTCAGTTGCAGCACGACGAGGCCCTTCGTGCCCTCGCTGCTCATCTCCAGGTAGGAGATGTTTTCGGCGGCGGTCACCATGGCGCGGTATTGGGGGCTGAGGAAGCCCGTGGCCATCTTGACGATGGGCAGGTTGAAGACGGCTTCGGCATTGACGACGGTGACCAAGCGTTGTCCTTCGATTTCCTTGGCAAAGTCCGTGTCGAGCAGGGAGGGCTTGCTTTCCTTGCCTGCGTTGCGGTAGAGGGCTTCGTCGTTGGTCATGACGAGCTGCTTGCCGCGCATGCCCATGTATACCTTCATGCCCTTGTCCGTGTACAGGTAGTCGCCGTTGTCCAGCTTGGTGAGGTCGTTGCCGCCCTGTCCCTTGGTCGCTTCGTACAGCTGGTTCAGCAGGTCGGCGTTGTTGGTTTCGGCATAGGCCAGTATGGTGGGGTTCCCTTGGGCGTTGAGGCCCGTGATGCCCAGTGTGAAGTCGTTTTCAAGCGAGGCCACCAGTGTCTTCACCAGCTCCCTGTCTTTGGCGGAGAGGGCCTTCTTGAGCTGCGGGTTCTCGTCCAGCTGGGCGAACACTTCCTTGCCGTCCATGCCCAGGGTGAGGTAGAACAGGGTCGACTGGGGGAAGTAGGAGGCGAAGGTGTTCTGGAGCGGGCGTGTCGTCTTCAGCTGCTTTTCGATGAACGCCTGTGCCTGAGGGTCGTCCGACATGTAGCTTGCGTTGATGGCCATCCGTCCGGGTTCGAAGGAGAGGCCGCCGATGTATTGGATGTTCTGCATGTGCAGGCTGTCCATCATGGATTTCAGCATGGGGTCGGGGTAGAACTGGAGGAAGGTGCTTGCGGTCATCATCATGCGCACGTCGCCCTGGGTTTCCTGCATCTGCCGGAAGGCCTGCTGGCTGTGGACGCTCTGTTCGGCCTTTTGTCCCAGCAGGGCGGAGACTTCCTGGTGCAGCTGTGCGATGTCGGGCGTGTCGGTCGTGGGGAGCACGAGCAGGGTGGTGGCGTTGAAGGCCACGAAGGCGCGGTCGTTGTAGCAATAGTTGTAGCCGCCCTTCTCGGCCACGTCGGCCATCTGCGTTTCGCTCTGCGTGGCCTTCAGCAGGTTTTTCAGTTTGTCGGTATCGTCCATGGCGGCGATGAAGCCCTGGCGGTTGGTTTCCGACGAATGGAAGATGTAGACAGGCTTGCCAAAGTCGATGCCTGCCTCCGAGGGGTTGTCGAAGAACGTTTCCACGGCCTTTTGGGCATCGGCGCTCACGCCGCTGGCCAGCGTCTGGCTCAACTTCTGCAAGGCTTCGGCGTTTTGGGGATCATCCACTCCGGCCTTGAGGGCCAGCGACTGCAGGTCGATGGAGACCACTTCGGTGGCCTCGGCGGGGATGGCGTTGGTGTAGTCACCCGGATGGGAGCACGATGCGGCCAGCACGAGGGCCAGGGTGCCCATCCACAGACGGTTCAATAAACAGGTTTTCATGTGATGATAAAATTTTAGAAGGTTGAAACTATTTCAATTAATCTGGTTGCAGAGGTTCATCAGGTGGCAGGCCACGAGGGCAGCCGTCTCCGTGCGGAGGCGCGAGCGCCCCAGGCTGACGGGGCGGAAGCCCTGCTCTACGGCCAGCCGCACTTCCTCTTCGCTGAAGTCGCCTTCGGGCCCGATGAGCACCAGCGCGTCCTCACCCCGCTTCAGCACGTCCTTCAGCAGCGGCTTCTCGCCCTCGTAACAGTGGGCGATGAACTTCTGCCCCTTGAAGGGCTGCTTCACAAAGTGGTGGAAGTCCGTCATCTCGTTCAGGCGCGGCAGGCGGGCCTTGAGCGACTGCTTGACGGCCGACACCAGTATCTTCTGGATGCGTTCGGTCTTGATGACCTTGCGCTCGGAGAAGCGGCAGTTGAGGAAGGTCAGCTCGTCGAAGCCTATCTCCGTGGCCTTCTCGGCCAGCCACTCCGTGCGGTCCATGTTCTTGGTGGGAGCCATGGCCAGGTGCAGGTGGCCTGTCCAGAGGGGTTCCTGCGGCAGGGTTTCGAGGACCTGCACCAGGCAGCGCTTGTTCGAGGCTGCACTGATGGCGGCGCGGTAGAAGTTGCCCTGGCCGTCGGTCAGCATCACTTCGTCGCCTTCCTGCAGGCGCAGCACGCGTACGGCGTGGGCGGCTTCTTCTTCGGGCAGCTCGGCCCGTGTCTGTATGTCGGGTGTATAGAATACGTGCATCAGTCTTGGGTATTTGAATCTTTCATTTTGTTTATCAGGTCGCGCAGGGCGGCAGCCTTTTCATACTCCTCCTGCTCGATGGCCTTGTCCAGCTCCTGCTGCATCTCTTCGAGGGTCTGTTCCTCGCGCTTCTCGGGGGCTTCGCCTTCGTCCATGCGGATGCATTCGGCCTCGAGGATGTCGTCGTAGGTCAGGATGGGACAGCCCATGCGCATGGCCAGGGCCACGGCGTCGCTCGTGCGGGCGTCCACGCGGACCAGGCTCCCGTCTGCCGCCTGCAGGTAGAGGTACGAGTAGAACAGCCCCTTCTCTGCCTTGTATATCAGTATGCGCAGCAGGCGGGTGCCCAGTGCCTCGAGTACGGAGGCAAACAGTTCGTGCGTCAGGGGGCGCGGCGACACGATGCCCCTGATTTCGAGCAGGATGACTTGCGCCTCGGCCGCCCCGATGATGACAGGCATCTGCCGGCTTCCGCCGACCTCGCCCAGCACCAGGGCATAGGCGCCACCTCCCTGCGAACTGCTGTAGGAGATGTTCAGTACCTGCAATTCTGTCTTCTTTCGGTTCATATTCGTTGCTTGTTCAGTTGTTTGTAGTATGTGGTGGTGTGGGGCAGGCGGCGCGTCAGGCGTTTTCCGGCCGGTGCTTGTACTTGAACACCAGCGCGAAGACCACGGCCACCACCAGGGCATAGGCCGCGAAGGTGAACCACGCCGACTGCCACTGGGCTACCTGCGGCGCCTCGCTGCCGAAGTCCACAAAGTGGTTCACCACCGCCTGCGCGCCCAGCGTGCCGATGGTGGCTCCGAAGCCGTTGGTCATGATGATGAACAGCCCCTGCGCGCTCGAGCGGATGTCCTTGTCCGTCTCGCGGTCGACGAACAGCGAGCCCGAGATGTTGAAGAAGTCAAAGGCCACGCCATAGACAATCATCGAGAGGACGAACATCCACACGCCGCTGCCCGGATTGCCCGCTCCGAACAGGCCGAAGCGCAGCACCCATGCCAGCATGGCGATGAGCATCACGTACTTGATGCCGAAGCGTTTCAGGAAGAAGGGTATCAGCAGGATGCAGAGCGTCTCGGACACCTGCGAGAGCGATATCAGGATGTTGGCATGCTGCACGCCGAAGGTGTCGGCATACTCGGGTATGCTGCCGAAGCTGCTGATGTAGGGGTTGGCAAAGCCGTTGGTAATCTGCAGCGACACACCCAGCAGCATGGAGAAGAGGAAGAAGATGGCCATCTTCTTCTGGCGGAACAGGGTGAAGGCGCGCAGCCCCAGCGCCTCGACCAGCGACTTGCTCTGTCCGCCCTTGCTCGTGGGGCAGGCGGGGAGGGTCAGCGCGTAGAAGGCGAACACCAGCCCGATGGCGGCGCAGGCGAAGAACTGCCCGTAGTTGTTCTGCAGCCCCAGGATGTCGACCGCCCACATGGAGCAGATGAAGCCGATGGTGCCGAAGATGCGGATGGGAGGGAAGTGCCTGATGGTGTCGAGCCCC
>CATXSD010000113.1 GCA_958402075.1 Mediterranea massiliensis
CGGCTCATGAACTATTTCGGAAGCAGCAGCGGTAAGTAGGCGTTCACGTCTCCCGTTTCCTTGAACATGTTGTCCAGCTGACGCTGCATTTGCTCCCAGATTGCGTATCCGTAGGGCTTGATTACCATACATCCGCGCACTGCCGACTGTTCTGCCAGGTCGGCCTTGACCACCAGTTCGTTGTACCACTGCGAATAGTTTTCGCTGCGTTTGGTCAGATCTTTCAGTTCTACTGCCATATCTATATTGTCTTTTTAAAGTTTCCTTTTTCAGCTTGTCAATGTCAATCAGGGTGCAAAAGTACGAATTTCCGCCGAAAAAAAATATCTTAAGCTATAAATTGAAAGTAGAAAGTTTATATTCATGTATCTTTCTGTTTATTCATATTTCATATAATAAAAGGATAACAAATTTATTCAGCTCGTTTAGGAGAGTCGAATTGATTTATATCAAAAAACAGATATTTGGTAAACAGATTCAAACAATAGGGCGAATAAGTGTGTTGTATACACCGTTAAAACTTACGGACAACAAACCTATTGACACTAAACAGAGACAAGATGAGAAAAATTGTTTGGATCACATTTTTATGTAGTCTGGCCTTTATTTCCTGCCAACAGGAGGAATGGACGGAAAGTACTGCAACCGCTTCAGGGGGTACCGTCGTCAGACTGAGAAGCGACGGGTATGACAACCGAGAGGAGACCCGGGCCTCTGCCCAGGAAACGGACGCCTACGACCGGGTGGAGTTCTGCGTGGCCGATGAGGACGGCTACATTGTAAAGGGACTGAAAGGAATCTATGACCCGCAAAGCCGAGAAATGAAAATCGAAGGACTGAAGGAGGGTGAATACAGGCTGCTGATTCTGGCCGTCAGAGGCGACGAACAGGCAGACGGGGCCCGCATCGGCCGGATGGAGCACATCGCGGACGAATGGATCAGCTTCCCGGAAAACCTGGGCAAACCGCTCAAAGCGGAATACTTCTACTCGCAGACGGCTTTCAGCGTGGTTCGGGAAAAGACGGAAGAAGGCTACGAACACGAAGCCATCCTACCGGCCGAAATTGTACAGAAACGCATCATGAGCCGGATGGACATCGACCTGACATACAACAACGAGAATGTGCGTACGGCCGTGACCCGGAAGACACTGACCCTGGAACAGCTGCGGTTCTACACCACCTTCAGAGGGGACGGTGCCTACGACGGACAAAGCGACGGCTCGATGGAAGTGCTGGACCTGAGCCAGGGAACCTCATTCTACTTCATGCCCAACGTGGCGGGTACAACGGTGGAAGGTTACATCGACCTGCAGACCCGCCGGTATCAGGGAGGAAACGTGGAGTGCAGCTACCGCTTCGCTACGGAAGAGGTTACGGCCAACCGCATCGCCCACATCCGGGCACAGATGGAACATCCGGACGACTACCTGGGAACCCTGTTCGTGACACGGACTGCCTACAACGAAGGCGGACATGTCCTGATCCTGCAGGACGGGGAGCCGAAAGCGGTCTATACGGACCCGGAACAGCGGAAATTCAACACGGCCCGGCCACTACAACTGGACATCAACCCTGAAGGGCAGCTGCACGCCCGCTTCTACTCACCGCGCGACCTGAAAGGCGTATTGGTGAAAGCGAAACTGCCCACGACGGACAGCGAATATTTCGACCTGGCCTACTTTGACTCGATACCGGCCTTTGCGGACTTCTACCACGAAACAGCCCTCGCCGGACGGAAAGGCATGTACCGGACGGAGTCGGGAAAGCTGGTGGAGATAGGTCCGCTGGCGCCGGAGGCATGGGCGAAAATGGAATTCAAGGTGGAATCGGACGACCCATACTGGGCCAAGCTGCAGGAGATAGAGCACGGATGGAACATCTACTTCGGGCTCTACGGCGGCGACCCGGACCTGCCCGACGGCGGACCGGTGGGCAACTGGATGGGCATCCGGCCGGTGCACTGCCGCGAAGTGGTGGCACTGTTCATCAACTTTACCTACATGATCGACATGAAGGAACACGAGGAGATACTGAGGGCGAACGAGGACATCCTATATGGCAACGGCGGCGTGAACGACAAGGTGACTGCCGAAAAGGTGCTGTCGCAAATGAGACAGGAGCGTACCCTGCAAGTGGGGCTGGTCTATCCGGGAAACGGTATTGTCGGACTGGGTGGAGGTTCTGCATTCGGTGCTTACCAAAATGCATGGATTACCCACTATACGAATACGTATGCCTGCGAAGTGATGTTCCACGAGCTGGGTCACGTCATGGGATACAACCACAGCAGTTCGTTCACCTACGGTCCCTGGGCGCAGCAGTTGATGAACCATTTCTATGTGGATAACCTGCACCGCTTCCCTATCGATTCGGCTGCGTACCTGGACAGCAAGAACAATCCGACACTGTACTGAAAATAATAATCTGATGACTGAATAAAGTAACAACCGATGAAAAGATATACCAACAAACTATGGGGAGCCCTGCTGCCCCTGCTGATGGCGGGATGCAACGCGGATACGGCTTGGGACGGCACGGATACCGCCCGAGGAACGGCGGTTCGGCTGCTGGTCCAAAGCTCATCCGGCCCCTCTTCGGAGCAAGAAGAACTGCAACTGAACGATGTACGGGCCTACCGCTTTGCCGATGGAACGCTGCAGGAAGTATTCGGCCCGATGACGCCCGGGACGGACGGCCTCTGCTACCTGAATCTGGGTACGGGCGACGGAACGCTGTATGTGCTGGTGAACGCCTCTCAGGTGGACGGCGTCGACGGACTGGGAGCGGGCGTCACCACGCTGGACGAATTCAAGGCGCTCCCAGCCACGACGGCTGCCATGACGGGACAGGGAATGCTGATGAGCGGACAGGCGGATCTGTCCGGAACATCGGCGGCCGAACTGTCCGTCGGACTGAAAAGAAGCGTGGCACGGCTGGACCTCGAATCGACCGACAAGGGTGTGGAGGTGCTCCAGGTACATATCACAAACTTGGCAGACCGGGGATACATCTGCGAGCAGACAGGCGTGAAAAGTCCCGAGACGGCTGAGAAGGTTTCGTTCAAGAAGGACTTCGACACGCCACTGGCGAACGGCCGTGAAACGCTGCTCTACCTCTGCGAACAGCCGGGCGAAGGACGCCAGGCGGACGTGCTGGTACGTTTCCGGGGTGCCCTGCACCGCATGACCGCCGCGCTGCCCGGCAGCATCCGCCGCAACACAACGTACACCCTGCACGTGTACGGACAGGGTGACGACGTCTGCCTGGACCTCACCGCCGACGGATGGGAGAACGGCAGTACGACCGATACGGAAACGGTGGGCAAGGCGCTGGTCGACACGGCCGCCTCTACCCTGCCCGACGGCGTACGGGTAAACGAACGAGCAGACAGTGTATTCATTCCCTACCAGGGAAGCAACTTCCGCCTCGTGCTGAACGGCGAAGCCGGTACAACCGTCATAACCGATGGAGCAGTTAACAAGGTGACAGTACAGATGGCTACTGTACGTAGCTTGCAACCGGTTGCTGCCGTCACAGTATCGGCAGAACAGCGTATCCCGGGAAGCGTATGGGAATACATCCACTTGAACCTGTACCGGGAACAGACACTGGTGGGACGGGTAGTACTGGCTTGTGAACCCAACCCTGTAACGATCGAGGGGGAACTGGTACTGGATGAAAACGGAGTATGCGACTTCGGGCGCTATGTGGAAGGAGAACTGGGACGACTTACCGTGCCGGAAGGTAAGCTGGCCACCGTGGAAGCAGAAGCCGGAGAAACGCCTTGGATCAAACTGGTAGAAAGTGACGGATATTATCGTATGCTGGGTGGGTGGAAGCCCAACGACCCGAAGGCTGACGGACGCACACAGGAGGCCCGACTGATTATCAGTGACACCGATGGAAGCAATCGCGAATCATACGCTATCCGACGGATTAACTGGGGACTGCCGGTTGTAGAAATAGACGGAACGTGGTGGTGCAAGTACAATTTGAGAGGGAATGTGAACAATTTTGAAGACCAAGTAAGCATTGAATACGACCAAACCATGAATCAGCCTTTGGCCGAGCACTTGGCTTCGTGTACGAATGAAGAACTGCAGACGTTGATGGGCGGTCAATTCCAAGGAGGAAATCCTGACGAGCTGCCGCTCCGACACGATGGGAACGTATTCTACCATGAAGGCTTCAAGAACAACCCGCAAAGCTGGAATGGCATGCCAGCCACGCAAATGGCTCCACCGGGCTACGAAGTGCCCGACTATGACGACTATGCTTTCTTCGGGTGGGGAACCAACTCGAATATCGGTGGTGTAGGAACTAGAACGTATCAGAATACACAAGGAAAGGAAATTACTGTGACCGTCACAGAACGCCAAGCCATTTTTTGCGAACAAGTTTATGGTACGGTAGCTTTTTATGATTTCGAATATGATGGAAACCATTGGACCCTATTTGGATTGGGACACCAATGGAACAGCACAGCCGGAAATATTTCCCGCATGATGATTATGCTGGCTACCGCTGGAGCAACATCAAATTCCTGGTATATGGAGGGCTATTCACAATCAGAAAAGGAAGGACAGAACTGGCTAAAATACACAGTTCAGAATACGCAAAAAACCCGTACCATCCGATGCATAAAGACTCCGGTAGAATATACATATAATTGAATAAAACAACAAAAATCACCAAATCTAAATTAATTTACTAACTAACTCAAACAAACGATTATGGAATTTAAGTTTATGAAGGTTACAACCCTTGCAGTAGGAACATTGGTAATGATGTCTTGTTCGAACGACGTGGAAGAAAACCTGCCGTCCGGCGTCCTGGATACTACAATCGTTCGTGCCCAATTGGCTGCTTACGAAAGTTCAGGTCAGGCTATCGCTGGTGAAAATGACATAACCGACATGAAGGCATTTTTATTCAAAAATGGAAGTATGGAAAAAATTTATGATTTAGGTTCATCTTCATCCGACAATTACAATATTCAAGTAGATAGTCGTCAAGGTAATCTGTATCTGATAGCGTATACCGGAGGAAATATTCCAACAAACGATTTATTGGAAAAAAAGCTGGACGAAGCAGCATGGAAAGCAAGCGTTATCAATATGACCAACGGACAGGCTCAATTCTTCACAGGTATGGTTGCATTGGAAAATACAAGCAGCTCTAACAATACAGCAAATGTAGCATTGAAGCGCGGCATGGCACGTTTTGATCTGAAAGCAAACGGTGTAGAAGAAATTAAGGTAAAAAGTGTCACTTTGAATAATTTGGCTCAATCGGCATATGTATTTCCGCAGGAAAGTATTATATCTCCAGACCAAGCCATTCGTAGAGATACGACAATTGTATTTACCAAACCGGTAACAGACATGAAAGAAGGAATGCTATATGTCTATGAACAGGAAAATCAGAATATTGAAGTACGTGTAACAGCAATCATCAGCGGTGCAGAAAAGACTTTGACCAAAGCATTTGAAGGTCCGCTGAAAAGAAATACAATCTACACCATTACTGTACGTCAGAATTGTATTGACATCAAACTGGATGTTGCTTTTGACGAATGGGAAGAGGGAACCAATACGGAACTGACACCTTAACATTAAAATAATATGAACCTGATAAATAATATTGTACGGATAGCGGTCTTGGTATGCATGACGGTATTTTCGTTTTCTTGTTCCGAAAACGAAATGGACAACTCCATTTCCTATAATGGACAAACATTTCTCCAAATGAACCTAAATGACTTCGGACAAGAAAAACCGTTATTGAAACTTCAAACAACAAAAATAGATGCCTATATATTCGAAAACGGCATACTAACGGAAGCACAGGAAGATTTGACAACCGACAACGGGCTATACGAATTACCAATTAAGCAAAGGTCTGGGACATTGTATTTAATAGGTAATGCACCAGATAAGCCAATGCAAGAAATCGGTAGTCTGACAGAAACGGATTTTTTACAATTCGCAATTGACGTATCCGACGTAACAACTGATGCATATTTTTTTACTGGAAAAATAAATCTGGCAGAATATAGTGGATATACCATTCCTTTGACAGTTAAACGTGGCATAGCCCGCCTGGACTTTCGCATCCGGTCTACGGGCAACCTGGCAGTAACAAATGTCGTAATAAAGAATGTCGCACAGAAGACGTATGTTCTCCCCCAGTCTGAGGTACGGACACCGGAAGGTGCGGAGAAGAAGGATATGATACGGATATTTGACGAAGGATTGAAACAGGATTCGGCCGGCATTTTTTACCTCTGCGAACAGAAGAATCCCGACCTGGCGGTCTATGTCAAAGCTGAAATGAACGGAAAGGTGTACGAAATGGAACAACCACTGCCAGAAGTGATAAAAAGAAACACGGTCTACTCTGTGACGGTGCGCAAGGACCTGACAGGCATCGGACTGAACATTGAGGAATGGAACACGGGCGAAGGGACGGACCTGACACCCAGCCTGGACAGTCGACTGACCGTAGACCAGACGCTATCCGAGCTGACCGAAGGCGTGCAGGTGACGGACGAAGGGACGACCCTCGTCTTCGCGCACGGAGCGACGGAAGTGCTGCTGGCCGTGGACTGTGACGACGAACTGGAACTGCTGCCGCTGAACGGCTATCCGCTGACCGTGGAGCCGGTGGCCCAAACCCGGGGACTGGAGGGCAAGAACCTCTTCCGGATACGGAAGGCGCTCTATGCGCCGGGCATGCCGACCGACGAACCGACGCTGCAGTTCCACCGCAAGGGGCTGGACAACTCGTATCCCGAGGACCGCATTCGGCTGGTGTTGCAGGCCAATCCGGTGGGGATTGAAGGACTGATGACATTTGACGCGGAAACCTATACGCACCGCTTCGACCGCTACATCGACAATGAGCTGGGTGCATTCACCCTGCCCGAGGGCAAGCAGTTGTCCGTGGAGTTTGAAGAGGGTGAAGATCCCTGGCTGAAACTGGAACGGCGCGAAGGAACGGACAATGTATACCGTGTGCTGGCGGGCTGGAAACCGAACGACCCCACAGCCAACGGACGGGTGCAGGAAGGCCGGCTGGTCATCAGCCATACGGACGGCTCGCAGCGGGAAGAATACGTCGTGTCGCGACGTAACTACGGCCTGCCCGTGACCTGGCTGCACGGAGTGTGGTGGTGCAAGTACAACGCGAAGGGGAACTCACGGTCATTCGACGACCAGGTGCTGTCCTCGGCCGACCCGGCCGTACAGGCGGACCAGACGGCATTCCAATACCTGGAGAGCTGTACCGCGGAGGAATATTACGACCTCTGGGGATGGGCCTACCAGGGCGACAGCGGACAGGGACTGAGGGTGGTCAACCAGAACGGGACGGCCGTGCTCGACGGATTCCGGACGGGGCAGACGGTCCACATGAACAAGCTGGCTCCCACCACACTGGCTCCCGACGGCTACGAAGTGCCGAGCATGGAGGAGTTCAACCGCCTGTTCGACGCCACGGACTATGTGTGGGTGATGTGGAGCGGCAGCCATGTGCTGAAAAATCCCTGGGAAGGACACAGCAAAATCCTGCGCGAACAGAAGCGCAGAAACGACGTGACGGTGGACGGACTGGCCGTGAGCGACCTGATATACGTGGCCATGAAGAGCCCGGACTTCCCGCAGTACGAACCGGTCGTGTGGTACGGACCGGCGGCACAATGGAATGCGGCGGGCATCTATCACGGACACTACAACAACATCCTGTTCACCGTCTATGAGCCGGGAGGCAAGGGCTGGTATTTCAACGGTTCGATGGCCGGCCTGTATCTGACCCAAAACGGTGCCGGAAACAACGATACCCGCATCTTGCGTTTCAAGAAATCGCCGGTGGAATATATATATGGTACGGATCTCCTACCATAGTTCCTGACAGGGACTCACGTCCCGGGGTTTTACAAAAAAGGGGGAGCTCGCTGGGAGTTCCCCCTTCTCCGTATCATCCGTACAGACATAAAAAAAGAGGCCGTCTCAAAATGATATTTCAATTTGAGACGGCCTTTTTTGTGTCTGCAAAAAAAATCGGGCAAGCCCAAACTTCGCTCAGTCAG
>CATXSD010000114.1 GCA_958402075.1 Mediterranea massiliensis
CCGTAATCATCAGATAGAGGAGCAGGCCCAGGTAGGGCAGGAAGATGCGCGCGTCGGCGGCCTGCGTGCAGAAGCCCATCAGGGCCAGGCAGAGGTAGGCACCGCCCAGCGAGGTGATGGTAGCGTTGATTTTCACTTCACCGCCGGCATTGACGAGGTGCGCGAATTCGTGTACGCTCAGGGCGGCGATGAGGGTGAACAGCAGGCCGAACGACAGGGGGCTGTAGAGCATGCAGCCCACCAGTATGCAGACAAACAGAATGCCTGTCAGGGCACGTTTCAAGAAATTGCTTTTCATGGTTCTCCTTCTCCTTTATGCTTGAGTGGGTTCCTGATTTCCGTCGTTTTCTTTCTTATCCTCCTTCTGGCCGTCGGCTTCCTTCGGAGCGTCAGACGGCTGGTTGGCCTTCTGCTGTTCCTTCACCTCCTTGACGGCCTCTTCGGCCTTCTTGCTTTCTTCCTCGGCAGCTTCCTTCAGCTCCTTGGAGGTCTGGTTGGCGGTGATGATTTCTTCCGAACGTGAAGCCCAGGGGCGCTTGCCGAAGATGTGTTCCACGTCCTCGGCAAAGATGACTTCCTTCTCGATGAGCTGTTGGGCCAGCTGGTTGTGTCCTTCCTTGTGTTCGGACAAAATCTTCTTGGCGCGTTCGTACTGCTCGTTCACCATCCGCTTCACTTCCTCGTCGATGAGCTCGGCGGTCTTTTCGCTATAGGGACGGTTGAAGGAATATTCGTCGTTGTTGTAGTAGCACAGGTTGGGCAGCTTCTCGCTCATGCCCAGGTAGGCTATCATGCCATAGGCCTGCTTGGTGACGCGCTCCAGGTCGTTCATGGCGCCTGTCGAGATGCGTCCCAGGAAGAGGTCTTCGGCGGCACGTCCGCCCAGGGTGGCGCACATTTCGTCGAGCATCTGCTCCTTGGTCGTGATCTGACGTTCTTCGGGCAGGTACCAGGCGGCGCCCAAGGCCCGTCCGCGCGGCACGATGGTCACCTTGATAAGCGGGTTGGCATATTGCAGCAGCCAGGAGATGCTGGCGTGTCCTGCCTCGTGGATGGCGATGGAGCGGCGTTCCTCTTCGGTGGTAATCTTGGTCTTCTTCTCCAATCCGCCCACGATGCGGTCTACGGCATCGAGGAAGTCCTGCTTGCCCACGAACTTCTTGCCATGGCGGGCAGCTATCAGGGCTGCTTCGTTGCACACGTTGGCGATGTCCGCGCCCGAGAAGCCAGGCGTCTGACGGGCCAGCAGGTCTACGTCTACCGTATCGTCTATCTTGATGGGGCGCAGGTGTACGCCAAACACTTCCTTGCGTTCGTTCAGGTCGGGCAGGTCCACATGAATCTGGCGGTCGAAGCGGCCTGCACGCAGCAGGGCCTTGTCGAGCACGTCCACGCGGTTGGTGGCGGCCAGGATGATGATGCCGCTGTTCGAGCCGAAGCCGTCCATCTCGGTGAGCAGCTGGTTGAGCGTGTTCTCGCGCTCGTCGTTGCCACCCATGGCAGCCGCTTTGGAGCGGGCGCGTCCCACGGCGTCAATCTCGTCGATGAAGACGATGCAGGGAGCCTTCTCCTTGGCCTGGCGGAAGAGGTCGCGTACACGCGAGGCGCCTACGCCGACGAACATCTCCACGAAGTCTGATCCTGCCAGCGAGAAGAAGGGCACGTTGGCTTCGCCTGCCACGGCCTTGGCCAGCAGGGTCTTTCCTGTGCCCGGAGGGCCTACCAGCAGGGCGCCTTTGGGTATCTTGCCGCCCAGTTCGGTATATTTCTGCGGTTCCTTGAGGAACTCCACGATTTCTTCCACTTCCTGCTTGGCTTCGGCCAGTCCGGCCACGTCCTTGAACGTCACCTTGGTGCCCGTACCTTTCTCGAAGAGCTGTGCCTTCGACTTGCCGACGTTGAAGATGCCTCCTCCGCCGCCTACACCTCCTCCGCCGTTCATGCGTCGCATCAGGAACATCCAGAAGCCGACAATGAAGAGGATGGGTACCACGTTCCACAGGATGAGGCTCATGTAGTTGGTTCTCTTTTCGTAGGTGATGGAGCCGTCGAAGTGGGCTTCATCCTTTTCTTTCTGGAGGAAGTCGCCCAGGCTTTCGCGCGAGGGGGCTTCGGTGGTGATCATCGGGTTGCGGCCCACGCGGCTCGAGTCGTTGCCGAACACATTTCCCACGTGCTGGGCCTTGATGTAGGCTTCCACGGAGTTGTCGTCGTAGCCCACCACGCGGCTGATGTATCCCTGCTGCACGTAGCGTTGGAATTCGTCGTAGGAGACGTCTTTGGTGGAAGCACTGTTTTCGTTGGTCAGCCACAGGCCCACGAGCATCATGAGGATGATCATGTAGAGCCAGTTCAGGTTGAACTTGGGCATGTTGACCTTGTTGTTTCCAGCGTTCTTCTTATTGATGTTGTTGTCCATAAGTCTGTATTAATCGATATCGGGTATTTGGGTTAGTTGGGCGTCGGCCCAGAGGTTTTCGAGGTTGTAGTAGTTGCGCGTTTCGGGCAGGAAGACGTGCACCAGCACGTCGGCATAGTCCATGGCCACCCACTGGGCGTTGCGCAGGCCGTCGATGGCGAAGGGCTTGGCGTTGGCGCCCTTGCGTGCAAATTCCTTGACAGACTCTACGATGGCGGTCACCTGGCTGGGCGAGTTTCCCTGGCAGATGATGAAGTAGTTGCAGATGGTGTCGTCTATGCGGGTGAGGTCGGCCACTACGATTTTCTTTCCTTTTTTATCTTGGATACCTTCGGTAATTTGTTCTATCAGTTTCTTTGTTTGGTCCATTTATACATTATTATATTAAAAACAGTCGACAAATATACGCCGATTTCTTGTATGTAACACGCAAATCGCGAAAAGTATTTTCATTTTAGTTTTTTTTTAGTGATATAACCGCTTGTAAAAAGCCGTTTTATCATTTTTCTGCAAAAAAAATCACCCGAATCGTTTGTGTTTCCAAAAAACTTCGTACCTTTGCAACCGCAAAACGGAAATAAAGCCAAACATTGGGCTATGGTGTAATGGTAACACTACAGATTCTGGTCCTGTCATTCCTGGTTCGAATCCAGGTAGCCCAACAGAAAAGAGGACGCTTCAGTTGATGGAGCGTCTTTTTTTTATTGTCCTTTTTTAGTGCCCTCTGTCCAGAGGGGCGGGCGTCAGGATATGAAGCAGCCACACCCCGTCATCCTTCCCTTGTTGGTTTGGTTTGACAGAATGTGGCTGCTGTTTTCTTATGGGCATGGCTTGCCTTGACGTGCAAGCGGCCTTTCCCCTGTGTGTGCCTCTCAGGCTTCCTTGCGGATGCTTTCGTCTACCGCCTTGATTTTCTCCTTCACCAGGTCGATGTCGGCCTTGAGCTTCTCCACCTTGCGGTTGAGCTCGGTCAGCAGGCTGTTGCCCTTCTTCGAGGAGGCGTTCAGGAAGCCCAGGTTGTTCTCGTAGGTCTGCAGTTCGCTCTTCATGTTCTCGTAGGCACGTGCCAGCTTCTCGCGTTCGCGGTACAGCGTCTGCGCGCCTCCTTCCTGGATGTTGCTCAGGGTGCTCTTGAAGTTGCTCAACTTCTTGCTGGACTGGCTGAGGTTGTAGCGTTCGAAGAGCTTGTCTACCAGCGCGTGGTATTGCTTGTAGACCTTGTCCTTTTCCTTGAACGGCACGAAGCCCACGGCGTTCCATTCCTTCATCAGGTTGCGCACCTGGTCGATGGCGGTGTCGGCGTCGGTATCTTCGCCGATGGCTTCGAGGCGGGCGATGATGTCGCGCTTCTTTTCAAGGTTGGCCTGCTCTTCGGTGCGTTGTGAGGCGCCGGCCTTGTTCTTCTGTTCGAAGAAGTAGTCGCAGGCGGCGATGAAGCGTTTCCAGATGGCATCGGAGTGCTTCTTGGCCACGGGGCCGATGGTCTTCCATTCCTTCTGCAGCTTCACCAGCACGTCGGCGGTGGCTTTCCAGTCAGTGCTGTCCTTGAGGGCTTCGGCCTTCTCGCAGAGGGCGCGTTTCTTTTCGAGGTTTTCGCTCATGCTCTCCTTGACAGCCTTGAAGAACTCGGCCTTCTTGTTGAAGAAGGTGTCGCAGGCAGCGCGGAAGCGTTCGAATATCTTGACGTTCATCTTCTGCGGGGCGTAGCCGATGGTTTTCCACTTGTTCTGCAGGGCGATGATTTCCTGTGTCTTGTTGTCCCAGGCGGCGAAGTTGGTCAGCTCGTTGTAGTCGATGCCTTCGATGATTTCGCAGATCACCGTCTTCTGGTCGAGGTTCTTCTGCTCGGCTTCCTTGAGGGCGTCGAAGTGCTGCTGGTGGCGGCGGTTGACGGCGGTCGAGGCGGCCTTGAAGCGTGCCCAGATCTCTTCGCGCAGTTCCTTGGCCACGGGGCCTGTCTCGCGGTATTCCTGGTGGAGCTTCTGCAGCTGGTGGAAGGCCGACACCACGTCGGGTTCTTCGGCCAGCTTCTCGGCGGCTTCGCACAGGTGGGTCTTTATCTCGAGGTTTTTCTTGAAGTCGTATTCGCGGAACTCGTTGTTGAGCTTCAGCAGGTCGTAGAACTTCTCCACGTAGAGCTGGTAGTTCTTCCACAGCTCGTTGACGCTGGCCTGGGGCACGAGCTTCACTTCGTTCCACTGCTGCTGGAGGCGCTTGAACTCGGTGTAGTTCTTGTTGGCGTCTTCGGGCGACTCGAGCAGGTCTTTCAGTTCCTCGATGATGGAGAGCTTCACCTGCAGGTTCATTTCCTTCTGCTTCTCCACTTCGGCGGCCAGCTCGCTGCGTTTGCTTCTGATGACGGACATGATGTTTTTCATTTCCTCTTCCAGCGGGTCGGGCGTGGGCACGTAGTCTTCGGGCGCGCCTCCGTCGTCGACAAACTTCTTGCGTGCCGCTTCCTGCTCGGCGTTGTGCAGCTTGTAGAAGGTCTGCTTCAGGCTGTCTATTTCCGTCTTGGGGACGTTTTCCACGTCGGCGGCGATCGCCTTCAGGCGTTCGATGACTTCTGCCTTTGTCAGCCGTTGTACGGTGGTTTCCGTTGTGTTTTCCGTTGATGTTTCTTCAGCCGGAGTTTCTGCCGTTGCCGTTTCAGAAACCTCTGCCGCTTGTTTTTCTTCTTCTAATTCCGCCTGCATTTCGGGGAGATTAGTGTCATGGGTGTCCGTCATTGTATGTATTTTTTAGAAACGGGTTGCCCCGTTTGGGTTACGTCAGGTTGCAAATTAATGAAATAAAACGATTACTTCATAAGTTTTTCTCGTTTTTTTTACCGAAAAAGTTGCTTTTCGGCGCTTCAGGCCAGCAGGACGGTGATGCCCATGTAGAGCATCATGCCGATGATGTCGTTGGTGATGGAGATGAAGGGGCCGGTGGCGATGGCGGGGTCTACCTTGAGTTTCTCCAGCGTCATGGGCACCAGGGTGCCGAAGATGGAGGCGAACATCACGACGGCAAACAGGCTGATGGACACCGAGTAGGTGACGGTGGCGGCGCTGCCGAAGCGGATGAAGTTGTAGATGTAGACCAGCAGCGAGATGATGGTGGCGTTGATGCTGGCCACGACGGCTTCCTTGCCCACCTGCTTGAGGGTGTCCTTGGCGTCGAGCGAGCTGTTGGCCAGGCCCTGCACGATGATGGCCGACGACTGGGTGCCGACGTTTCCGCCCGTTCCGCCGATGAGGGGGATGTAGAGCGCCATTTCGGGGTGGGCGGCGAAGGTGGCGTCGAAGTTGCCCAGTATCATGGAGTTGCCGATGCCGCCCAGCATGCCGATGAGCAGCCAGGGCAGGCGGGCGCTGGTCTGGCGCACCAGGTTGTCGTCCGTCTCGACGTCCTGCGACAGACCCGAGGCCAGCTGGTAGTCGCGTTCGGACTGCTCGCGCACCTCGTCCATGACGTCGTCGACGGTAATCTGTCCCACGAGCCGCCCGATGCTGTCGATGACCGGCACGGCCACGAGGTCGTATTTCTCGATGATCTGCACCACCTCGTCGATGGGCGTGTCCACGTGTACCGAGATGGGGTCTTTCTTCATCACGTGCTTCACCTTCGACACCGAGGGCGAGGTGATCATCTTCTTCAGCGGGAAGACGCCCTGCAGGCGCTCGTCGTCGTCGATGACGTAGACGTAGTAGATTTCGTCCAGCTGCTCGGCCTGCATGCGCATTTCCTTGAGGCATTCGGGCATACTCCAGTTCTCGTTCACGGTCACCATTTCCGTGCCCATGAGTCCGCCGGCGGTGTCTTCGTCATACTTCAGCAGGTCCACGATGTCGCCGGCCTGTTCGATGTCTTCGATGTGCGAGAGGACTTCCTCCTGCTTGTCTTCGTCGAGGTCGCGCATCAGGTCTACGGCATCGTCGGTGTCCATGTAGTCCACGAACTTCTTGGCGATGGTTTCCGAGGGGAGTTGTTCGAGGAGTTCCTTGCGCACGTCCTCGTCCATCTCCACCAGTACGTCGGCTGCCGTCTCGTTGTCCAGGAGGCGGTAGACGAAGCGGGCGTCCTCGGGTTCGAGGTCGTTGCACAGCTCGGCGATGTCGGCCGGGTGCAGGTCGGCCAGCAGGGCTTTCACGTTCTCCGTGTCCTTCTGCTCGATGAGGCCTTTGACCTTCTCTATGTATTCTTCGTCTATTTCCATGTTGATAGCGGTTAGGGGTTAGTGATTAGTGGTTGTTGGCACAGTTAGCGACGGGCGGGGTAGCGGCAGGCCTGGACGGCCTGCTCACCGCTCACCGTTAACCGCTGACCGCTAAAAAGTCTTTCACTCGGTTGGTCAGCTCCACGAACTCCTGCACGGACAGCTGTTCGGGCCGCCGGTCGAAGAGGGCGTCCTGCGTCAGGGGGCAGTCCTTGCCCACGAGGGGCTTGATGGAGTTGCGCAGCGTCTTGCGCCGCTGGTTGAAGGTGGTCTTCACCACCTGCTTGAAGAGCTGTTCGTCGCACCCCAGGTCGCGGGTGTCGTTGCGCGTCATGCGGATGACGGCGCTCTTCACCTTGGGCGGCGGGTTGAACACGTTCTCGTGGACGGTGAAGAGGTATTCCACGCGGTACCATGCCTGGACGAGCACGCTCAGGATGCCGTAGGTCTTGCTGCCGGGGCCGGCGGCCATGCGTTCGGCCACTTCCTTCTGTATCATGCCCGTGCAGCAGGGTATCAGGTCCTTGTTGTCCAGCATCTTGAAGAAGATCTGGCTCGATATGTTGTAGGGGTAGTTGCCCGTCAGCACGAAGGGGCGGCCGCCGAAGAGGCGCGTGAGGTTCATCTTCAGGAAGTCGTCTTCGATGATGTGCTCTTCCAGCTGGGGATAGGCTTCGCGCAGGTAGGCCACCGACTCGTAGTCTACCTCCACCACCTTCAGTTCGCGGCCCTTGGGCAGGAGGAACTGGGTGAGCACGCCCATGCCGGGGCCCACTTCGAGGATGGGCAGGTCGGGGCAGGCATCCACCGTGTCGGCGATGTCCCGGGCCACCTTCAGGTCTTTCAGGAAGTGCTGGCCCAGAAACTTTTTAGGCTTTACCAATCTCATATTGCAAGTTTATTGTTACTTTTGTGCCCCACAAAGGTAGTTCTTTTTAATGAAGAATGAAGAAGGAAGAATGAAGAATTTAATGAATGGAGCGCGAAAAGTGAAGAAGGAAGAGCTTTGCGGAAACCCGCAGGGCGGGGCGGAGCGTGTCGTGACGCCTTCGGAGGATGTCCGTCCCTCTCTCTTCGGCCTCCGTTCGTGGTTCAGGAACCTGCTCAAGGTGGCGCTGCCCCTGCTGCTGGGCGGCTTCATCCTCTACTGGGTGTACCGCGACTTCGACTTCGCGCAGGCGGCCCGTGTGCTGCGCCACGGCATCCGCTGGGACTGGATGGCGCTGTCGCTCTTCTTCGGCGTGTGGAGCCATGTGGAGCGGGCCATGCGCTGGCGTCAGACGCTGGAGCCGCTGGGCTACCGTCCGCGCGCGTCGCGTCTGGTGGATGCCATCTACCTGTCCTATGCCACGAGCCTCGTCATCCCCCGTGTGGGCGAGGTGTCGCGTTGCGGCGTGCTCTCGCGCTACGAGGGTGTGCCCTTCTCCAAGTCGCTGGGCACGGTGGTCACCGAGCGG
>CATXSD010000115.1 GCA_958402075.1 Mediterranea massiliensis
TTATGTAACGCAAATTTACAGAATAAACTCGCATAGGTGTAACTCCATGTAACATATTTTATACTGATTCCCCCAATAATAGACATAAATCAAGGGATATCGGACAGAGCGTTTTACACTCGTTCACACAGCCGTTCTTTATTAAACAATTATTTACATAAATTTCAGGTGTGTGCGGTCACATGGAGCGGGGTTTGGACAGAAGAACAAAAGAACATGTTTTTCAACGAGGGGATGTTTCCTTTTTATGGACAGAAGAACAAAAGAACATGTTTTTTCAACGAGTGGATGTTTTTCTTTTTATGGACAGAAGAACAAAAGAACATATTTTTTCAACGAGTGGATGTTTTCTTTTTATGGACAGAAGAACAGAAGAACATGTTTTTTCAACGAGGGGATGTTTCCTTTTTATGGACAGAAGAACAAAAGGACATGTTTTTTCAACGAGTGGATGTTTTTCTTTTTATGGACAGAAGAACAGAAGGACATGTTTTTTGTACATTCCTCGTTGTTCTTTAACCTTTTGTTCTTTTGTTCTTCTGTCCAGGATTCAAAATCTACACCCTGTGCTTATACTCCCGGAACTTCCTTCTTATCTCAATCCGCTCGCCGCCGAAATTAATCAGCAACCCGTGGTCTTTATGAGTCGCAGTCAGATAGTTCACCAACTGGCTTTCATGAATAGGGTTCAACCGCTGCACTGCTTTCAGTTCAACAATGACCTTATCTTCCACCAAGATATCCGCCCGGAACTCCCCCACCACGTTATCTCGATAATACACATGGATAGGCACCTCCGAATCCGCAAGAATTCCCCGCTGACACAATTCAACCAACATCGCCTTCTGATACACGGACTCCAGAAAACCCGCTGCAAGACGCATCCTCACCTCATACGCACACTCGATAACCATCTTGATAAGTTCCTCTGTTCCCATATCTTTTGTTCTTATGTTCTTCTGTCCAAGAATATGTTCTTTTGTTCTTCTGTCTAAGAAATCACCCCCGGCGGAAAGTGTAATTCCCTTCCACCTCATACGCTTCCGAGGACGAGCCGCTGAAATACGTCGCTTTCAGTTCCCCGTCCACGAGCGAGAGAATAGTCACCTTCACCGTCAGGCCGGCATTTCCCGACAACGTCAGCACCCCGCCACCGGCCAGCGTCCACCGGTACTGATATCCCTGGAAAGCAGCCGTGCCGTCACTGCCCAGCGTCAGCGTGAGGCCCACGTGGTCATTCCGTCCGGAGTCCCCTTCCGAGTCCTTCCAGTCATTCGCCGTCACCTTCCACGTGCCGATGATATCCTCACGCGATACCTCCACACCCGTAGGGTCTTCGGAACTACAACTTGCCATGCCGGCCACAAACAACAGAAAGCTTAGATAAAGCCATACATTCTTTAGTTTTTTCATGTGTCAATTCTATTTATAATAAATATGTTTTTTATTTCTTCAACCGGATGGAATCCACCTTCCGCCGCACAGCCAGCACGTTCAGCACCGACACCACTAGGAACAGCACGCCCGCCGTCAGCAAGGCCGGCCACAGGCTGCCCTCTTCCATGTCGGGTACCAGCCGGCCCAGCATGTCCAGATACCCTCCGCGGACCGCACACACTATCAGCACGCCGATTACCGCCACCGCCGCGTTCAGTGCCACCGTGAGCACCTGATACGGACGCGCCACCGCCGCCGGACTGAATCCGATGAGCAGCAGGTTCTCCAGCTTCTTCGTGTTCTTCTGCAACAACAGGTAGATGCTCAGCATCAGCAGGTAGAACGACAGCACACTGATAATCAGGCCCACCGTCAGCACGATGCCCATCACCATCTTCAGGAACCACGTAGTCTTGCCCGCATCCAGCTTGTCGCCTTCCGTGTCATACCCCCGGTCCTTGAAATACTTCGCGATACGGTCGTCCGCCGGGTTGTCCACCTCCACAATCAGCCGCGAAGGCGCGTTGTCCCGTCCGTCACCGAAGGCCCCGTTGGCCCAGTCCATGAACGCCTGCGGCACCAGAATCGTGTTCAGCCGGTTCGAGAAGCCCACGATGCGTCCCTTCATACGTTCCGTACGCCCCTGCCCGCTGATACGGACGTCGAGCGTCATCATGCCCATCACCCCCTCCGACAGCTGCGGCAGGTTGCGGCTCTGCGCGAAGCCGAAGTTGTAAAGGTTCAGGTAGTTGCGCGGGATGATAATCGGAATCTCGTCCTGCCCCACGCGATACGTCCAGCCCTCCAGCCGCACGTCCACAAACTCATCGGGCACCGACTCGAAAAACATGGCCGTGGAGAGCTGCATGCCCGCCATGCCCATGCCCGCCGACACCTCAAACTGCGCCGGAGTGAAAGCCCCCGTACGCTTGGCAAACGGCTGTGCCTCCATGTCGGCGATGTCCCCTTTCGAGAACGTGCCGCCCTTGCTCACCAGGCTGCCCAGCGTGCTCACCTTCTTGCTCACAATCACATAGTCCTTCTTCATGAAACTGTCGCCCTGCGTGAACACCGGCAACACATCCTTGTAAAACTGTATGCTCAGCAGCACGATGACCATGCCACACAGGTTGGCCAGGAAGAACCCCGCCAGCTGCGCCACACTGATGTGCTGTCTCAATAATTTCCAGATCATCTCTTTATACGTTTAAAAACCTTACAAACTCAACACCCTGTCATACTCCAGCGGCAGGTGCTTGCCGATGGACGTCACAATCACGCCGGCCCCCTGGCGCGCCGCCTCTTCCTTCAGGATACGGGCCATGATCTGCCCGTTGCCGTCGTCCAGATGACTCACCGGCTCGTCGAGGAAGAAGAAGTCGGCCGGCTGGCACAGCCCCCTCACGAAGGCCACGCGCTGCTGCTGCCCGTACGACATCTTGCCCACCTTCACGTCCCATTTGTCGGCGATGCCCAGCTGTTCGAACCAGTCCTTCACCTGCTGTTTGCGGCAGAAGCCCGTCAGCCCGTTCTTGAGTTGCACGTTCTCCCACGCCGTCAGCTCCGGGAACAGCCGCAACTCCTGAAACAACATGCTCAGCGAGCGCTTGCGGATATCCGTCCACTGCTTCACCGTGAGTTTCCGCACGTTCACCCCATCAAAAGTAATAATCCCCTGATAGTCCGTGCGATACCCATAAATAAAACTGCAAAGCGACGACTTGCCTGTGCCCGACGCCGCTTCAATCAAGTACATCTTTCCTTTCTGAAAAACCACCTGCCGGTGCCACACATCCGACACAATTCCGTCGCGTCCGGCAAATACTTCCGGCAGGGTTTGCTGTAATTCTATAGAGTCCATTTTATTCAATGAAAAATGAATAATGAAAAATGAAAAACGAGGTCAATGATCAATGAATAATTAATAATGAATAATGAAAAAATCCACACTTCATATTAATCGCCCGCTATTCATTATTAATTATTCATTATTAATTCTTCAACATCTCTCCCAGCTGCTTCAGCACATTGTCTTTTTTGTTCTTCATCTGCAGCACCATGCGGGCCTTGGTTGTTCCTTCCGACTCAATGGTCAGGTAGTCCAGCATGCCCACGTAGGGAAGCTGCGGCAGAGCGGCCGACAATGCCTGGAAGTTCACGTTCAGGTAGAACAGCTTGCCTTTCACGTCCTTGGCCCAGCTGCAATCCTCCAGCGTCAGGCCCTTCACCTCGCTGCCGATCAGGCTCTCACGGTTTGTCAGGTAAAAACGCTTGTCCTTCACGCCAAGCCAGAGAGACACCGGTCCGCGGCCCACACCCATCATCGAGCCATCCACGGCCACAAACTGATACGCATCCTTGCCCCGGTCCAGCAGACGCATCTGCCCGTTGGTCATCGCCAGCAGCGGCTTCAGGTCCTCAAACGTGCGCATGAACTCACTGTTCGTCACATCCGCATAGAAGATAAAGCCCGGGGTGAACGACATCTCCGGCATGGCCAGCGCCACATCCCCCTTCACCGCCTTGAAAATCGCCTCAAAGTCGAGCGGCATCATCGAGTTGTCCAGCTCCTGACGCACCGTCGGGTTCTCGCGCAGCAAGTCGTACGCCTTCCCGCCGTCTACGTGCGCACTCATCCAGCCCACCGTATTCGCCGGGAACATCTTCAGGTACGAACCCTTCAGCGGGCCCGACACCTCCGCCTGCTTCTTCAGCAAGTCCTTGTACACC
This sequence comes from Mediterranea massiliensis, assembly GCA_958402075.1. Classification (GTDB taxonomy): domain Bacteria; phylum Bacteroidota; class Bacteroidia; order Bacteroidales; family Bacteroidaceae; genus Bacteroides; species Bacteroides massiliensis_D. The sequence goes on from CATXSD010000115.1 coordinate 4,168, forward strand.
TTGTTGTCGGTCAGCGTCTCCACCTCCAGCACCGCCTTGCCGTCCTGGAAATCCAGTGTGGAAAACGACTTCAGGTCCTTCAGCTTCAAATCCGCCGGCAGTCCCATGGTCGCCATGGTCAGATACTGTTTCGGCATCAGGTTCAGCGAAGCCATCACCGCGATGTCCTCGTCGGCCCCCTCCAGTCGCTTGAAGTCCGGTGTGCCCGAATAGCCCTCCCCGTCCTTCTGACGGAGCCACATCGAAGCCTGGTGCTGCAAGTCGCGCGGATTCCCGTTGGCCGCCAGCAGCAGGAACGCATCGTCCGTCCAGGCCATCAGCCCGCCGCCAGCCACCGTCCAGCGGCAGCCGTCGCCGTCGGCCGGCGCCTCACACTGTCCCTGCCGTTGAAGTACCTCCAGCAAATCCTCCAGCTTGTCCTTGTCGGCCATGCGCACCAGCACACCGCCCATCTCCATCTGCGGCATCACAAAAAAATACACCCGGTCGGTCAGCCGCAGTCCGCTTTCCTCCGGGTCGTCCATTATCTTGTCCACCAAGCCATCGGCAGTCCCTTTGAGCGACGACTTCATCATCGTGCCCATCGTCTGCCGCGCCTGCTTGTCGAGCGCACACTTCTTCGCCATCTCCATCACGTCCAGCGAAACCACCGTCGCCGCATCCTTCGGCAACACATTCGTGTACGGATTCTTCTCACCGCATGAGGCCAGCAGGAACGCCATGCCCAAAGCCAGGCCCCCCATCCATTTCCACGTCTTTTTCATACTCATTTATTTTAAAGTTACACAATCAAGGTCACTCGCTGTGCGCCAGGTTCATCAGGTGTACCGCCACCAGTGCCGCCGTTTCCGTGCGCAGGCGCGACTTGCCCAGGCTCACCGCCTGAAAACCTTTTTCCGCCGCCAGTGCCACCTCCTCCGGACTGAAGTCCCCTTCCGGCCCGATCAGCACCACGGCATCCTCGTCGGGACGCAGCACGTCGCGCAGCAACGGCTTCTCCCCCTCATAGCAATGGGCGATGAACTTCTGCCCCGGAAAGTCCCGCTCCATGAACTTGCGGAAATCCGTCATCTCGTTCACCACCGGCTTGCGGGCCTTGAGCGACTGTTTCACCGCCGACACCACGATTTTCTCCACCCGGTCGGTCTTGATGACCTTCCGTTCCGAGAAGCGGCAGTTCAGGAACGTCAGTTCGTCGAACCCGATTTCCGTAGCCTTCTCCGCCAGCCATTCCATGCGGTCCATGTTCTTCGTAGGCGCCAGTGCCAAGTGCAAATGCCCCTTCCAGAAAGGCTCCTGCGCCGTCTTTTCCAGCACCTTCACCACACAGCGCTTCTGGGTGGCCGCCGCAATCACCGCCCGGTAGAAGAACCCCTTCCCGTCGGTCAGCGTCACCTCGTCGCCCACTCCCAGGCGCAACACCCGCAGGCAGTGGCCGGCTTCCTCTTCCGGCAACTCCTGCGTCTGTTCAATATCCGGTGTATAAAATACGTGCATACCCCTTATTCTTTGTTTTCACCGTTTTCTGCCGCCTTCTTCCGGGCTTCCATCTCCCGTTTCACCATCTCGGCATACTCATAGTTCTCATTCCGGATGGCCTTCTCCATCTCCCTTTCGAGCAAGCGGTCGGTCATCATGTGCAGCAGCACCACTTCCGCGTTCGATACCACCTCCTTCACGAAGTCCGGACGATCCTGTTCCTTCAGGAAATTCGCGTTCACGTAAAACGGAATCTTCGCCAGGATTGACACGCACAGCGCATCCACCAGACGCAGCTTTACCTCCATCGGAGTGCCGTCCGCCTTACGCATGTGCAGCATACACTGCGGAATGAAGAGCACCTTGTCACGAGCCACCACACTTTCCAGTGTCACGCCCAACTCGCGCAACATCTGGATGGTCTGATACGCCAGCGAAGTCTTGGCCAGCTCGTCACCGGCCAACGACACCTCTAGCAAACCCGCTTCGTCGGGAGTCACCACGGTCATGATTTCCCGTGTACCACCCTTCTCCACCAGCATCAGGCGTCGGTTATCCATCGCGACAAACACCTGCTCTATCTTTTCCCGGTTCGTCAGGAACTCATCGAAATCTTCGTCTTCCACTATCTTATCGAGATCGATTGCCTCGGCAATCTCCTTAATCACCATTTCTATTAAACCCGTTTCTTGTTCCATAATCTCCTGTCATTAAAGTTTATATTTAGTTTGATACATGCTTATATTTGAAAATCAGCGCGAAAGCCACAGCCACTACCAGCGCGTAGGCCGCAAACACGAACCACGCACAGCTCCAGCCTTCCACCTGCGGTGCCGTAGAGTTGAAGTCCACGAAACGGTTCACCACCGCCTGTGCGCTCAGCGTGCCCACCGTCGCCCCGATACCGTTGGTCATCAAGATGAACAGCCCCTGCGCGCTCGAACGGATGGAAAGATCCGTCTCCTTGTCCACATACAGCGAGCCCGACACGTTGAAGAAGTCGAACGCCACGCCATACACCAGCATGGACAGCACGAACATCCACACCCCGCTGCCCGGGTCGCCCAGGCCGAACAGTCCGAAACGGAGCACCCACGCCACCATGGCAATGAGCATCACCCGCTTGATGCCGAACCGTCCCAGGAAGAACGGGATGAGCAGGATACAGCACGTCTCACTGATTTGCGAGAGCGAGATCAGCAGGTTGGCATGCTGCACGCCGAACGTGTCGGCATATTCCGGAATAGCACTGAAACTCGTGATGAACGGATTGGCAAACCCGTTGGTAATCTGCAGCGACACCCCCAGCAGCATCGAGAAGATGAAGAACGTGGCCATCTTGCGGTCCTTGAACAGCAGGAACGCCTTCAGTCCCAGCGCCTCCACCAGCGACTTCTTCTCCCCCTGTCCGCGGCTCACCGGACACTCCGGCAGCGTGTGCGCATAAACCGCCAGCACCACGCCCCACGCCGCACACGTGAAGAACTGCATGTAGTTCGACTGGAAGCCCAGCAGGTCGACCAGCCACATCGAGCAGATAAAGCCGATGGTGCCGAACGTACGAATAGGCGGAAACGCCTTGATGGTGTCCAGTCCCGCCTTGTCGAGGGCCGTGTACGCCACCGAGTTCGACAGGGCCAGCGTCGGCATGTAGAAGGCCACACTCATGGAATAAAAGGCGAACAGCGCCGGAAACTCCACCTGCGAGCCCGTGGTCATGGCATAATAGCCGGCACCCGCCATAAACAGCGCCGCCAGCAGATGGCTCAGCCCCAGCAGGCGCTGCGCCGGAATCCAGCGGTCGGCAATGATACCCATCACCGCCGGCATGAACAGCGACACAATGCCCTGCATCGCATAAAAAATGCCGATATGTCCTCCCAGTCCTACCCCCGCGAGGTACGTTCCCATCGAGGTGAGATACGCTCCCCACACGGCAAACTGCAGGAAGTTCATGACAATCAGTCTCAGTTTCATATTCATATACTCATCGATTAAAGGTTATTTCAACATCGTAGCCAATGACGCCAGCATCGTTGCCAGTGAGGCAAACGAAGTCGCGTTCGAAACCACAGTGGCGAAGTTGAACTTCTTCGTCTTGTTCGGCACCACGATTTCACATCCCGGCTCTATCTGTTTCCTGCCGCTGCCTTTCACCTCCGCCACCTGTCCGTTCATGTAAATGATGAACTTCTGGTTCTTCTTGGCGTTGGCCGAATAGCCCCCGGCCTGGCTCAGGTAATACTTCACGCTCTTGCCCTGTGCATACGACACCGTGTTGGGCATCATCACCGCTCCGTTCACCTTCACCGTATTGTTGTATTCCGGCACCATCAGCACGTCGCCCTCGCGCAGCACCACGTCGGCGTCACCCCCCGGATGAGCCAGTGCCTCCTCCAGGTCGATA
>CATXSD010000116.1 GCA_958402075.1 Mediterranea massiliensis
AGGGTCAAAATAGAGGTATCTGAACCTCTCCTCCTTCTGGAAGGAGGAGTACCCGACAGGGGGAGGTGGTAGGTGAAAACATAACGCGTTGATTGATAATCTCTCGCGAAAACCTACCACCCCGCCCTTTGGGCACCCCTCCTTCCAGAAGGAGGGGAGTTGAATAGCCTCACCTCCTTTTGACACGCCCTATTTATTTATCATTTTCTGAAAAAGTTGTCAAACCATCCCCCGCATCTTCCGCATTTGCTGTATAGAGCTGTAAATCAACAGGCTATCGTGGGGACTTTTTACACAGCCCCCTCCGGCCTCCCCACAGGCCTTCCAGCCGCTTCCAACCGTTTCCGCCCTTCCATTTCCACCCGTTAAGAAAGATTTCATATACTTTTCACCCTTCTTTCAAGACTTTTTGCTACCTTTACGACTTGTTGGGGAAAAGGCACTCCGCGCCCGCCCCGACACCCGAGACTGGAAAAAGAAAAAACAATATATAAAATGACTCACAAATGGAATTATCAACCCATAACACCCGAACAGGCAGAAGCAAGCCGGCAACTGGCGCAGGAGCTGGGCATTAGCCCCATACTGGGGCAACTGCTCATCGAACGCGGCATCAAGACAGCTGCCGCCGCACGGAAATTCTTCCGCCCGCAACTGCCCGACCTGTACGACCCGTTCCTGATGAAGGACATGGACGTGGCCGTGGCACGCCTGAACCAGGCTATGGGAAAGAAAGAACGGATTCTGATTTACGGAGACTATGACGTGGACGGTACCACTGCCGTGGCACTGGTCTACAAGTTTATCCAACAGTTCTATTCGAACATCGACTATTACATCCCCGACCGCTACAACGAAGGCTACGGGGTATCTTACAAAGGAGTGGACTACGCCGTGGAAACGGGCGTGAAGCTCATCATCGTGCTGGACTGCGGCATCAAGGCCGTGGACGAGATTGCCTATGCCCGCGAGAAGGGCATCGACTTCATCATCTGCGACCACCACGTGCCCGACGAAGTGCTGCCACCCGCCGTGGCCATCCTGAACGCCAAGCGCGAGGACAACACGTACCCCTACGAGCACCTGTCGGGCTGCGGCGTGGGCTTCAAGTTCATGCAGGCCTTCACGCTGAGCAACGGCATCGAGTTCCACCACCTCATCCCCCTGCTCGACCTGGTGGCCGTGAGCATCGCCTCGGACATCGTGCCCATCATGGGCGAGAACCGCATCCTGGCCTACCACGGCCTGAAGCAGCTCAACAGCAACCCCAGCATCGGGCTGAAGGCCATCATCGACGTCTGCGGACTGTCGGACCGGGAAATCAACATCAGCGACATCGTCTTCAAGATAGGGCCGCGCATCAACGCTTCGGGACGCATCCAGAACGGCAAGGAAGCCGTGGACCTGCTGACGGAGAAGGACTTCTCCACCGCCCGGGCAAAGGCCTTCCAGATCAACCAGTACAACGAGACGCGCAAGGACCTGGACAAGAGCATGACCGAAGAGGCCAACCGCATTGTGGCAGGACTGGATGGGCTGGCCGACCGCCGCTCCATCGTGCTCTACAACGAGGCCTGGCACAAGGGCGTCATCGGCATCGTGGCCTCGCGCCTGACGGAAATCTACTACCGCCCCGCCGTGGTACTGACCCGCACCAACGACATGGCCACCGGCTCGGCCCGCTCCGTGTCGGGCTTCGACGTGTACAAGGCCATCGAATACTGCCGCGATCTGCTCGAGAACTTCGGCGGGCACACCTATGCCGCCGGCCTGTCGATGAAGGTGGAGAACGTGCCCGCCTTTGCCGAACGGTTCGAGGAATTCGTGTCGCAGCACATCCTGCCGGAACAGACCAGCGCCGTGATCGACATCGACGCCGAAATAGACTTCAAGGACATCACGCCCAAGTTCTTCAGCGACCTGAAGAAGTTCAACCCCTTCGGGCCGGAGAACACGAAGCCCGTGTTCTGCACCCACAACGTCTACGACTACGGCACGAGCAAGGTGGTGGGCCGCGACCAGGAACACATCAAGCTGGAGCTGGTGGACAACAAGTCGAACAACGTGATGAACGGCATCGCCTTCGGACAAAGCTCGCACGTGCGCTACATCAAGACGAAACGCTCGTTCGACATCTGCTACACCATCGAGGAGAACACCCACAAGCGGGGCGAGGTGCAGCTCCAGATAGAGGACATCAAGCCGAACTGAAACTCTTTTGTTCTTCTGTCTGAAAAAGCATGGGAAAATCAGGACAAGGAGCAGTCATGGACTATCGAGCAATCTTAAAGCAATACTGGGGCTACGACTCCTTCCGCGGCATCCAGGAAGACATCATCCGCAGCATCGGCCAGGGACGCGACACGCTGGGCCTGATGCCGACGGGCGGCGGAAAGTCCGTCACCTTCCAGGTGCCCGCCCTGGCCCAGGAAGGCATGTGCCTGGTCATCACCCCGCTCATCGCCCTGATGAAGGACCAGGTGCAGAACCTGAAGCGGCGGGGCATCAAGGCCCTGGCCGTCTACTCGGGAATGAGCCGGCAGGACATCATCGCGACGCTGGAAAACGCCATCTTCGGCAACTACAAGTTCCTCTACATCTCGCCCGAACGGCTGGACACGGATATCTTCCGCATCAAGCTGGCCAAGATGAAAATCAGCCTGATCACGGTAGACGAGAGCCACTGCATCTCGCAATGGGGCTACGACTTCCGCCCGGCCTACCTGAAGATAGCCGAGGTGCGCCGCCTGCTGCCGGGCGTACCCGTACTGGCCCTGACCGCCACCGCCACGCCCGAGGTGGTGAAGGACATCCAACAGCGGCTGGAATTCCGCGAGGAGAACGTGTTCCGCATGAGCTTCGAGCGCACCAACCTGGCCTACGTGGTGCGCCGCACGGAGAACAAGGCCGCCGAACTGCTGCACATCCTGCAACGCATGCCGGGAAGCGCCATCCTCTACGTGCGCAACCGCCGCCGCACCAAGGAGGTGACCGAATGGCTGCAACAGCAGGGCATCACCGCCGACTACTACCACGCCGGGCTGGACGACGCCGTGAAAGACATCCGCCAGCAGCGGTGGCAGAAAGGCGAAAGCCGCGTGATGGTCGCCACCAACGCCTTCGGCATGGGCATCGACAAGCCCGACGTGCGGCTGGTCATCCACCTGGACCTGCCCGACTCCATCGAGGCCTACTTCCAGGAAGCGGGCCGTGCGGGCCGCGACGGACAGAAGGCCTACGCCATCATCCTCCACTCCAAGGCCGACAGCACGACGCTGCGCAAGCGCATCCCCGACAACTTTCCGGAGAAGGACTACATCCGCGACGTCTACGAACACCTGCAATACTATTACGAAATGGCCATGGGCGACGGACGGGGCTGCGTGCGCGAGTTCGACATCGAGGACTTCTGCCGCAAGTTCAAGTACTTCCCCGTCCCCGTGGACAGCGCGCTGAAGATACTGACGCAGGCGGGCTACCTGGAGTACACCGACGAACGGGACAACGCCTCGCGCCTGCTCTTCACCGTGAGGCGCGAGGAGCTGTACAGGCTGCGCGAACTGGGCGACGACACGGACCGCCTCATCCAAGCGGCCTTGCGCTCGTACACCGGCCTGTTCACCGACTATGCCTTCATCAGCGAAGACACGCTGGCCGTGCGCGCCGGACTCACGCACCGTCAGGTGTACGAACTGCTGAAGGAACTCTCCCGGCGGCGCATCGTCAACTACATCCCCCACAAGAAGACGCCCTACATCATCTATACCCGCGAACGGGTGGAAAGCGAGCGGCTGAACATCCCGCCCGCTGTCTACGAAGAGCGCAAGGCCCGCTACGAACAGCGCATCAAGGCCATGCTCGACTACGTGACCAACGACACGGCCTGCCGCAGCCGCATGCTGCTGCACTACTTCGGCGAACAGAACGAGCACGACTGCGGCCAGTGTGACACCTGCATCGAACTCCGCAAGCAGACGGAGGCCCGGACAGCCGGCCTGTCCGAAAGAATCAGACAATGTCTGGACGGCCAACCGCTCACGCCCGCCGACCTGGCGGCCCAAATTCCGGTAGAAAAAGACCTGCTGACGGACACCTTACACCAAATGATGGACAACAAACAGATATTTACCCACAACGGGATGCTGCAAATCAGAAAATAATTCACTACTTTTGTCCCGCAATCGGCAAGATGATGCTGTCTCAAAAAAAGAAAAGTATAACCAAAACGCAATGTCATCCTGAACGCAGTGAAGGATCTCAAGGCATAAGCAGCTGATTACGAGATTCTTCACTCCGTTCAGAATGACAAAAAGACAGTGTTTTTTCATTTTGAAACAGCGTCCTGACGCCCGTTGCAGCTACAATTAAACAGAAACGGATATGGGATTTTTCAAGTCATTCTTCTCCGGAAAGCCCTCCAGCCCGGAAGAAGAGCAACAGAAAAACAAACAAAAGAACTTCGAGATATTCAAGTATGACGGCATGCGTGCCCAGCGCATGGGACGTACGGACTACGCCGTCAAATGCTTCCAGGAGGCACTGGCCCTGCAGGAAGACTTCGAGACGATGGGCTACCTGGTACAGGTCTACATCCAGACCAACCGGCTGGACGAAGCCCGCCGCCTGCTGGAACGCATGACGCAGATGGAACCGAACCATGCCAACACCTTCCTGAACCTGGCCAATGTCTGCTTCGCCCAGGAAGACTATCCCGCCATGGCCGAAGCGGCCAAAAAAGCCATCGCCATCGAAGAAGGCAACGCCATGGCCCACTACCTGTTGGGCAAGGCGACGGACGGCGAAGGCAACAGCATCATGAGCATCGCCCACCTGACAAAAGCCATCCTGCTGAAGGATGACTTCACGGAAGCCCGCCTGATGCGCGCCGAAGCCCTGATGAAGATGCAGCAGTACAAGGAAGCCGCCGAGGACATCGAAGCCATCCTGTCACAGACTCCCGACGAAGAGAACGCCCTGCTGCTGCGCGGACGCATCGAAGAGGCCACCGGAAAGGCTGACGAAGCCGAAGCCGACTTCCGCAAGGTGACGGAAGAAAACCCGTTCAACGAGCAGGCTTATCTGTACCTGGGACAGCTGTACATCGGCCAGAACAAACTGACGGAGGCCATCGCCCTCTTTGACGAAGCCATCGAACTGAACCCCAACTTCATCCAGGCCTACCACGAACGCGGACGGGCCAAGATGCTGAACGGCGACAAGGACGGCGCCACAGAAGACCTGAAGAAGGAACTGGAGCTGAATCCCAAAGAAAGCGAAGCTTTCAACGGCGAATACAACAACCTGCCCGGAGGAAACAGGCAGACTGACATCTTAGGACTATAATCCCCCAATCGCAACACACAACAAACCCAAGCAGTATGAGCCAAGAACGAAATAATGTAGCCATCCTGGGCACCGGCCATATCGCCGCCAAGATGGCCGCTACCCTGCAACAGATGAAAGACGTGAACTGCTACGCCGTAGCCTCACGCGAACAGATCCGTGCCGAAGCCTTCGCCAAGGAGTGGGGCTTCAAGAAAGCCTACGGATCGTATGACGAACTGGCCGCCGACCCTCACGTCGACCTGGTCTACATCGCCACGCCCCACTCCCACCACTACGAGCATGCCCGCCTGTGCATCCTCAACGGGAAGGCCGTGCTCTGCGAAAAGGCCTTCACGGCCAACGCCCGCCAGGCCGAAGCGCTGCTGCAGCTGGCCAAGGAACACAACGTGTTCATCACCGAAGCTATCTGGACACGCTACATGCCCTTCTCCCACACCATCCGCGAACTGGTGTTCAACGGCTCCATCGGCCGCCCGCACATGCTGACGGCCAACCTGGGCTATCCCATCGCCTACAAGGAACGCATCGCCAAGCCCGAACTGTGCGGAGGCGCCCTGCTCGACATCGGCGTCTATCCCATCAACTTTGCCCGCATGATATTCGGCACCGACATCGACGACATCCAGTCGCACTGCGTGAAGAACAACTACGGCGTGGACATCCAGGAGAGCATCTCCTTCCGCTACGCCAACGGCAACATGGCCGTGATGCAGCTCACTGCCAGCTGTGCCAACGACCGTCAGGGCATCATCTCGGGCGAGAAAGGCTACATCGTGGTGGACAACATCAACAACCCGCAGCAGGCTGCCATCTATGACAGCGACCACCAGCTGGTGAAGATTTACGACTGCCCGTCCCAAATCAGCGGCTACGAATACGAGGTGCAGGCCTCCATCGACGCCCTGCGCCGGGGACAGCTGGAGACGGCTGCCATGCCCCACGCCGAGACACTGGAAATCATGCGCCTGCTCGACCGGCTCCGCCAGCAATGGGGAGTGGTCTACCCGGCCGACACCGAGGACATCGGCGAACGGGAAAAGTAAAATTGATACCTTTTTCAAAAAAAACATGGAATATTGTTTGCATTTCAAAGAAAAGCATTACATTTGCCGACGAATTAACAAGAAAGACAAGATATGAACCTGTTTGCTTACGCATATTACTTCTTCTTTTACTTTTACTTTAGCAACAAAGTAGAGCGGGAGTTTGTATGTGTCAAGTGACAGTGACGCTTAAGAACTGAAGAAAGAACTTAAAAATAAAGATATGGATCCCGCTCCCATGACTGGAAGCGGGATTTTTGTTAATACAACGATATGAAAAGAATAGCCATTCAGGGAACCCTGGGTTCCTTCCACGACATTGCAGCCCACCGATACTTCGAAGGCGAAGACATTGAACTGATCTGCTGCGCTACGTTTGAGGATGTATTCAAGTCCATCCGCCAGGACAGCCAGGTCATCGGCATGCTGGCCATCGAGAATACCATTGCGGGCAGCCTGCTCTACAACAACGAATTGCTGCGCCAGAGCGGCACACAGATTGTCGGCGAACACAAGCTGCGCATCTCGCACAGCTTCGTCTGCCTGCCCGAAGAGGACTGGGACGACATCACCGAAGTCAACTCGCACCCCATCGCCCTGATGCAATGCCGCGAGTTCCTGAGCCAGCATCCCAACATCAAGGTCGTGGAAGGCGAGGACACCGCCCTCAGTGCCGAAATCATCAAAAAGGAGCATCTGAAAGGACATGCCGCCATCTGCTCGAAGGCGGCTGCCGAGCTCTACGGCATGAAGGTGCTGCAGGAGGGCATCGAGACGAACAAGCACAACTTCACCCGCTTCCTGGTAGTGGCCGATCCCTGGCAGGTGGACGAGCTGAACCGCCACCGCAACCGCGAGCCCAACAAGGCCAGTCTGGTGTTCACCCTGCCCCATACCGAGGGAAGCCTCTCGCAGGTACTGTCCATCCTCTCGTTCTACCGCATCAACCTGACCAAAATCCAGTCGCTGCCCATCATCGGGCGGGAATGGGAATACCAGTTCTACGTAGACGTGATGTTCGACCAGATGCTGAGGTACAAGCAGGCGCTCGCCGCTATCAGTCCATTGACCAAAGAATTAAAGATATTAGGAGAATACGAAGATGGGAAATCAACACTGTGATAGAGCTACGAGTGACAAGCTACGAGCTACGAGTGATGAGCTACAGGCTACGAGCGACGAGCTACAGGCTACGAGTGACAAGCTACGAGCTACGAGTGATGAGCTACAGGCTACGAGTTACCGGCCGGCCGACCGCCTGGCCTCGGTCAGCGAATACTACTTCTCGCGCAAGCTGAAGGAAGTGGCACAAATGAACGCGCAGGGGATGGACGTCATCAGCCTGGGCATCGGAAGCCCCGACATGCCGCCCTCGGCCAAGACTATCGAGACCTTATGCCAAGCGGCACAGAACCCCGACGGACACGGCTACATGCCCTACGTGGGTATCCCCGAACTGCGCAAGGCCTTTGCCGACTGGTACAAGCGGTGGTACGGCGTAGACCTCGACCCGCAGACCGAGATACAGCCGCTCATCGGCTCGAAGGAAGGCATCCTGCACGTCACGCTGGCCTTCGTCAACCCCGGCGAGCAGGTGCTGGTGCCCAATCCGGGCTACCCCACCTAT
>CATXSD010000117.1 GCA_958402075.1 Mediterranea massiliensis
GCCCAGTCGCATCATGTAGCCCACGTTGCGCACCGTCAGCCGCAGGCTCTTCTGGCTCAGCTTGATGCGCTCCAGGCGGATGATGTGCCGGCGTTGCAGCAGGTAGACCAGTATCATCAGTGCCCCGATGATGTAGCCCAGGCTGGTGGCCAGTGCCGCGCCGAACATGCCCCACCGGAAGACATAGATGAACAGCCAGTCGAGGAAGATGTTGATGAGCGCGGGAACGATGTTGCACACCATGGCATAGTTGGGCGAGCCGTCGAGCCGCACGAAGAACATGCCCGAGCTGAGCAGCGCGCTGAACACCAGGAAGGGCACAAACCAGTACATGTATTCCGCGGCCAGCGGAAGCAGTCGTTCGCTGCTGCCCAGCAGGCGGGCCACCTGTTCCACGTTGCACAGGATGGCCGCGGCATAAATGATGAGCAGCAGGGACGAGACGATGACGGCCTGCGTCACGTTGATGCGCGCCACCTTCGGCTTGCCGTGCGACAGGTGGATGGAAGCCACGACCGACGCTCCGATGCCGAACATCAGTGCCACGCCCGTATTGAGGAGGAACAGAGGGGCGGTGATGTTGACCGCCGCCAGCGCATCACTGTCGATGCCCTTGCCCACAAAGATGCCGTCCGTAATGATGAAGATGGCCGAAAACACCATGCCCAGCACGGTGGGTATCAGCAGCTTCCTGAACAGGGTGGGGATGTGCATGCTGCCGAAGTCGATGCTGTCTTTCAGCGGAGTGTGATTGTCGTTTTTCGTTGTCATAGCTCTTTTCGTTTTTGCGGGTGCAAAGGTAAGGTAAAGTTGGGACAGAGTGATGAACAAATGGTAATTTGTATGATTTTGTTTCGCACGTGTAAGGAAAGATGCTGACTTTTTCGTACTTTTGCAACTTCATTTTTTAAATCAAGAAAAAGACCGTTTATATATGAAGTCGGATATTGAAATAGCTCGCAGCATCGAGCTCAGGAAAATCAAGCAGGTGGCTGAGGGTGTCGGCATACCTCGCGAAGAAGTGGAAAACTACGGCCGCTACATTGCCAAGATTCCCATCCATCTCATTGACGAGGAGAAGGTGAAGCAGAGCAACCTGATTCTGGTGACGGCCATCACGGCCACCAAGGCCGGTATCGGCAAGACCACTGCCTCTATCGGCCTGGCGTTGGGCCTGAACAAGATTGGCAAGAAGGCCATCGTGGCCCTGCGCGAACCCTCCTTAGGTCCTTGCTTCGGCATGAAGGGCGGGGCGGCAGGCGGCGGCTATGCACAGGTGTTGCCCATGGAGAAGATCAACCTGCACTTTACGGGCGACTTCCACGCCATCACCTCGGCCCACAACATGATATCGGCCCTGCTCGACAATTACCTTTACCAGCATCGGGCCAGCGGGTTCGGACTGAAGGAAATCCTTTGGAGGCGTGTACTCGACGTGAACGACCGCTCCCTGCGCAGCATTGTCACCGGCCTGGGGCCGAGCTCCAACGGTGTGACACAGGAGTCGGGCTTCGACATCACACCCGCTTCGGAAATTATGGCCATCCTCTGCCTGGCGCAGGACCAGGATGACCTGCGCCGCCGCATCGAGAACATCATCCTCGGTTTCCGCTTCGACGGCACACCCTTCACGGTGAAGGATCTGGGTGTAGCCGGTGCCATCACCGTCCTGCTGAAGGATGCCATCAATCCCAATCTGGTGCAGACCACGGAAGGCACGGCGGCCTTCGTACACGGTGGTCCCTTTGCCAACATCGCCCACGGATGCAACTCCATCCTTGCCACGAAGATGGCCATGACATTTGGCGACTACGTGGTGACGGAGGCGGGCTTCGGCGCCGACCTGGGCGCGGAGAAGTTCTACAACATCAAGTGCCGCAAGAGCGGCCTGCAACCCAAGCTGACCGTGATCGTGGCTACGGCCCAGGGACTGAAGATGCACGGCGGCGTGGACCTCGACCGCATCAAGGAACCGAACCTGGAGGGATTGAAACAGGGCTTCGGCAATCTGGACAAGCACGTGCGCAACCTGCGTTCCTTCGGACAGACTGTCCTGCTGGCCTTCAACCGCTTTGCCAGCGATACGGACGAGGAGGTGGAAGCCATCCGCCGCCATTGCGAGGAGGAGCTGGGCATCGGTTTCGCCATCAACAACGCCTTTGCCGAAGGAGGCGAAGGGGCGGTCGACCTGGCCCGCCTGGTGGTGGAAACTATCGAACAACGGCCTTCACAACCCTTGAAATATACGTATGAGGAGACGGACAGCGTGGAACGCAAGATCGAGAAAGTGGCCTGCAACCTCTATGGAGCCAGTGAGGTGACCTATAGCATGCACTCGCGCAAGATGCTGAAACTCATCGGACAGATGGGCATTGCCCACTATCCTGTGTGCATCGCCAAGACGCAATACTCCTTCTCGGCCGACCCGAAGGCTTATGGAGTGGCCGATCATTTTGAATTCCATATCAAGGATATCGTCATCAACCAGGGAGCCGAGATGATTGTGGCCATTGCCGGCGACATTCTTCGTATGCCGGGCCTGCCCAAGGTGCCTCAGGCCGAGCATATCGACATTGTGGACGGGCTGATAGAAGGGTTGAGTTAAAACATCCGGTATAAAAGAAGAAGCTGCACCAAAATGGGAAGCAAGTGTCTGAAGAAAACACTCTCCCCATTTTGGTGCAGCTTCTTTCTTTTTATTTGTTCTTATCGGATCAAGTCCGATGACGGAGTATGGCCGGAGCGGCTGTTGGTGCTTTCCTCTGCACTCTTGAAGTCTATCTGGTAGAACTTTTCTCCTTCATAGATGGTATTGACCCGGATGTTCAAGCCCTTCTTCCCTTCCAGCAGAGGAGCGATGGCATCGAGCTTGTACGACACAATGGCAGAACTGGGTACCAGTGGAGAATCTTCGTTGGCGTTGTGGCGGAACTCCAGTGTGAGGTAGTCCGGATTGTCATTCCCCTCTGTCGAGGTTTCGTTGATGACGAGGCTGAGCATGTGTTTCTTTTCCGTATTCTCGCTGCTCATGAACTGGCATTCGATGTTCAGATAGTCTTTCCGTGTGAGCCACATCTGCGTGATGTTGATGCGGTTGTCGCCGATGCTGTCTTCCTTCTCGGCCGGCATGTTATAGATGTCTTTGGTCAGAATGTCCTGTATCCAGCGGATTTTGGCATTATAGTCATAGCCGGGCATCTCTTCGGGCAGTTCGTCAAAGAACACGAAAGCCCGCTGGCCGTTCGTAGCCTTGTAGCCGCGCAGGCTGCTCATGTCGCCGGGGAAGAGTTTGCTGTTGTCGTCGAGCAGCACATAGAAGTCGCCTTCATCTTGGCTCAGGGTCTGTATGGTCCCTACGGTGAAGAGGGGAGTATCGTTATCGTCGTCCAGACACGACTGGAATGCGGGGACGATGGTAAACAGGAATATCCACATCAAAAGTGTGGCAGCATGAAATTTTTTCATAAGCAAAGTCTGTAAAAAGTTTAAATGTTACGTAAATATAACGTATCAGGGTTGGAAATACTGCATCCTTTTCTGTTAAAAAGATAAAAGTCCGTTTTTCTTCCTGTGCGATGCAGTATTTTTGCGCGCGTTGCATTTAATAGATAAACACGTGTTGGAAAGAATGGAAGAACAACAGTTGGCCGAACAATGCAGGCTGGGCAACAATGCTGCCCAGCGGGAATTGTATGAGCGCTATGCGGGGCGGATGCTGGCTCTGTGCATGCGCTATACGGGCAACCGTGAGGAGGCCGAAGACCTGCTTCACGACGGCTTCCTAAAGCTGTTTTCTTCGTTCGACAAGTTTGCCTGGAGGGGCAATGGCTCGCTGAGGGCGTGGATGGAGCGGGTGATGGTGAATGTGGCGCTGGAACATTTGCGCCGTAACGACGTACTCAGTCAGTCGGCTGCGTTGGACGATATGCCGCTGGAAGCCTATGACGAGCCTGAGCCCGATGCGTGCGACACGATCCCCGTACAAGTTTTGATGCGTTTTATCGGTGAGTTGCCGGCCGGCTATCGTACAGTATTCAACCTGTATGTGATGGAAGGCAAGTCGCACAAGGAAATTGCCGCCCTGCTGGGCATTAACGAGAAATCATCTGCCTCTCAGTTGGCAAGGGCCAAGGCTGCCTTGGCCGAGAAGGTAAAGGGATGGATGAAAACAAATGGATAACTCTTTTATGGAATAAAGATATGAAGGACGAATTGTGGTTGAAAAAGATAAAGGACAGACTGGGCGATTGCCAGGAGCCTCTTCCCGCCGGGGGATGGGAACGTCTGGAGCGTGAGCTGGGACAGACCGGGCAGTCGGCCTTTTCCTCTCCCCGATCGAAACGGATCGTCATCATGAGACGATGGTCCGTAGCGGCTGCGGCAGCTTTGCTGGTAGCCGTTTCGGGTATCAGCTTCTGGTTGTTGCATAGTCCTGCGGGCGAAGAAATGCGGCGGGCCGAAGTTCCCGTTGTCCGTCCGTTCGACAGAATGCCGGAGCCTGCTGTCGAGGATGAGGCGTTGGCTCGTGTGGACGAACCCGTTTTGCAGGAAATGAAGCCGGCTGTCGTTGCTTCCAGGGAAAGGGGACATGTGGAGCAGGAAATGTTGGAAGAAGGTCTCTCTGTCGTTCAGGACGACGAACCGCAGAACATGTCTGTCGCCGGCAAGTCTGAGGAAAAGGAACGTGCGGCGGAAGCAGTTGTCCGTTCGGAAACCCTGCGTGAAGAGCAAGTTCCTGCAGCACAGAAAAAGAAGAAAACAAGCCTGGACGAACCGGTGGTGTTGCCTGAACCGGCCCGGAAGAAAAATAAGGGATGGGCTTTCGGCCTGTCAGTCGGGAACAACGGCCCGTCATTGGGAAATGGCGATGACCGGGATATGGTAATGGGTGATGTCGGAGGAGGCATGCAAGGAAGTAACATCAATCTGAGTGCTACGACCAATGGCGTGATTGTCATTCCCATCGAGCAGGAACTGACGTTCAAGGACGGAATGCCGTACGTGCACCAGCGTGGAGACATTCCTGCATCGGCCGAACATCGTCAGCCTGTCAGTGTGGGTTTCTCGGTGAGAAAGGAGTTGGGCAAGGGATTCTCTGTGGAAACGGGACTGATGTACACGTACCTGTCTTCGGATGTCTATATGAGTGGCAGCCGGAACAAACAGGCACAGAAGTTGCATTATATAGGCATACAGTTGCGGGCTAACTGGAATTTTGTGGATACGCGCCGTTTCATCGTCTATCTGTCGGCCGGCGGTGCCGTGGAGAAATGTGTCTATGGCAAGTTGGGGCACGAGAAACAGACGGTGAAGCCCGTACAGTGGTCGGTATTGGGAGCCGTGGGTGCACAATATAATTTGTCCCGCCGTTGGGGATTGTATGTGGAACCGGGCGTTTCCTATTACTTTGACGACGGTTCGCTCGTGCAGACCATCCGTAAGGAACGGCCCTGCAGCTTTACAATCCAGGCGGGACTGAGACTCAGTTATTGAGTGCAGTGCGTCAGTTGACCACTACCACCGGAAAATATTCGCGGAAGAGTGCTTCGGCGCGTTTCAGTTGTTCGGGGCTGTTCTCCCTGACATCTTTCAGCCGGTAGTCCCATCCCATGGCTTCGTATTTGTGTACGCCCAGCCGATGGTAGGGCAGTATCTCCACCCGTTGTATACTTTGATAGTTCCCGAGCGTTTCGCCCAGTCGGCGGATGTCTTCTTCCGCATCGCTGTAGCCGGGTACCAGCACGTAGCGTAGCCAGAAGGGGCGGTTGTGCTCCTCCAGCCAGGCGGCAGTGCGAAGGGTTTGTTCGTTGCTTCGTCCCGTGAGCCGACGGTGGCGTTCGGGATTGATTAGCTTGACGTCGAGCAGGACAAGGTCCGTCAGCCCCAGCAGTTCCTCTACATGGCGGTTCCAGATGCCTCCGTTGCTGTCCAGGCAGATGTGTATGCCTTGTGCCTTCAGCTCGCGGAAGAGAGGTGTCAGGGCTTCGGCCTGCATGGTGGGTTCTCCGCCACTGAAGGTGATTCCTCCCCGTTTCCCGTAGAACGGCTTTTGGCTGACAGCCATTTCCAATATTTCTTCCGGCCTCGTCTCCTTGCTCTCCCCTTTCAGGTCGATGGTGTCAGGGTTGGCGCAATACAGGCATCGGAAGGGGCAACCTTGTAGAAAAACGACGAGCCGGAGTCCCGGCCCGTCAAAGGTTCCCATACTTTCGTAGGAATGAACTTTTATCATAAACTGATTACATTCTTTCGTGGAACGAACGGCTGATGACCTCCAGCTGGTGTTCACGGCTCAGCTTGATGAAGTTTACGGCGTAACCGGATACGCGGATGGTGAGCTGCGGATACTTCTCGGGATGCTCCATGGCGTCTTCCAGCATTTCGCGGTTCAGCACGTTCACGTTCAGGTGGTGGGCACCCTTGGTGAAGTAGCCGTCCATCATCGTTACGAGGTTCTCAACACGCTCTTCAGCCGTGGGGCCCAGCGACTTGGGAACGATGGAGAACGTATTGCTGATGCCGTCCTGCGAGTCGCGGTAGCGCAGCTTGGCCACCGAGCTCAGCGAGGCGATGGCACCGTTCTTGTCGCGTCCGTGCATGGGGTTGGCACCCGGAGCGAAGGCCACGCCCTTGGCACGTCCGTCGGGGGTAGCACCGGTCTTCTTGCCGTACATCACGTTGGAGGTGATGGTAAGCAGCGACAGGGTGGGGCGGGCGTTCTTGTAGACGGGCAGCTTCTTCAGCTCCTCGCTGAAGTAGTACACGAGGTCCACGCCGAGGTGGTCCACACGGTCGTCGTTGTTGCCGAAGCAGGGGAATTCACCTTCGATGTCGAAGCCCTCGGTCAGGCCGATGTCGTTGCGGCGGGCAGTCACCTTGGCATACTTGATGGCCGACAGCGAGTCGATGGCGATGGACAGTCCGGCTACGCCATAGGCTAGGTTGATGCGCGGGTCGGTATCTACGAAGGCCATCTGGGCCTTTTCGTAATAATACTTGTCGTGCATGTAGTGGATGATGTTCATGGCCTCGTTGTAGACACGGGCAATTTCGGTGAGTACCTTCTTGTAGTTGGCCATCACCTCTTCAAACTTCAGTTCGTCGCCGGTCAGCACGGGGATATCCTTCACCATCACCGTACCTGTGTTTTCGCAGCGTCCGCCGTTGATGGCCAGCAGTAGGCCCTTGGCCAGGTTGGCACGGGCGCCGAAGAACTGAATCTGTTTGCCGATGGCCTGATAGGACACGCAGCAGGCGATGCCGTAGTCGTCGCAGCCGCGCACCTCGCGCATCAGGTCGTCGTTCTCGTACTGGATGGAGCTGGTGTCCACCGAAACTTGTGCGCAGAAGTCCTTGAAGCCTTCGGGCAGGTCGGGACTCCAGAGTACGGTCATATTGGGCTCAGGCGAGGGGCCGAGGTTGTAGAGTGTCTGCAGGAAGCGGAACGAAGTCTTCGTCACCTTCGTGCGTCCGTCGTTGAAGCGTCCGCCGATGGCTTCGGTCACCCATGTGGGGTCGCCGGCGAAGATGTCGTTGTACGACTGCATGCGCAGGTGGCGCACCATGCGCAGCTTGATGACAAACTGGTCGATGAGTTCCTGTGCGAAGGTCTCGTCGATGAGGCTGTGTGCCAGATCGTATTCAATGTAGATGTCGAGGAAGGATGAAACGTTGCCCAGCGACATGGCTGCACCGTCCTGTTCCTTTACGGCAGCCAGGTAGGCCATGTACACCCACTGTACGGCTTCCTGTGCCGAAGTGGCGGGACGGCTCAGGTCGAGGCCGTAGTATTCGCCCATCACCTTGATTTCCTTCAGGGCCTTGATCTGATCGGACACCTCTTCGCGCAGGCGGATGCGTGCGTCGGTCATGGGGCCGGTCAGGTTGCGCTTGTCGGCTTCCTTGGCTTCGATCAGGCGGTCGAGGCCGTAGAGGGCCAGACGGCGGTAGTCGCCGATGATGCGGCCGCGGGCGTAGTTGTC
>CATXSD010000118.1 GCA_958402075.1 Mediterranea massiliensis
GTAATGCCCAGCTTGTCGTGCAGGCCGAACCCCCAGTTGTAGAACAGCATGGACCCGATGATGCTCTGCGTGATGTAATTGGTCAGACTCATGCGGCCATAGGGAATAAGGATGTTCAGACGTTCACGCAGGCGGGTGCGGTAGTAGCCGTTGAGCACAGCGGATACAAGCAGCAGCATGAAGGCAAACTTGTAAAGCGAAGACACCACAAGCAGCAGCGGCGTGCGCACCGAGGGATTCTCCACAAAGTCCGGCAGCATGTTGCCCAGGCCGTAGAGCGGGAAGAAGGCCACCAGCGAACCACACAGCACCTTGTTCCAGAACTTCAAGTTGTCCTTCAGGAACAATCCGTGACGGCCTACCAGGTAGCCGAAGAGGAAGAGGGCCGCCGTCTGGAACACACGTCCGTTGTCCCATGCCCAAGCCAGACTGGCCAACTGCCCCTCCCACAGGTTGACACGCAAGGTGTCAAGGAAAGTACCATGACTTTGCGCCTCGAACGTTGCGGCCCACAGGCTGCCCGTAGGCAAGGCAGGCGTCACGAACGTCGGGTCCAGGGCCGCACGGACGACGTAGTAGAGTGGCAACGGCTGGATGAGCAGCACACAGGCCAGAACGAAAATCCACTTGTCGCGCAGGCGGCACACCAGTGGCAGGATGAAGCCCACCAGTGAATAAAGCACCAGTACCTCGGCCGTGAAGAACGAAGCGTTCAGGTTGCCGATGAGGAACAGCAGCACCAGCCGCCAGCAGAAGCGCAGACGGAAGTCGCGCCCGCGCAGCCGCTGGTTGTCATACTGGATGAAGTAACTGAAGCCGAAGAGCAGGGCAAACACGGCATACGCCTTGCCGCCCAGCAGGAAGAAGAGGCCGTCCCACACGGCACGGTCCGTAAAGGCCAGCCAGGCACTTCGCCCGGCTTCGTCGGGGAAGGAGTAGAAGTTGAAGTGCTCAATCGAATGCAGCAGGATGATGCCCATCACCGCCAGTCCGCGCAGCAGGTCGGCCACATCGACCCGCGCATGCTTCTGTATCTGTTGCGTCTGTTGTTCCATTGGTTTGTTTCGGATAAAAGACTGTTTTCCGTTCACCTTTTCACTTCTTTGCCTGATACAGACCGCGGTTGATCAGCAGCCACTTCACGTCAGGTTCCTGGCCTCGGTAGTTCTTGTACATGTCCATGGCGTCGTCGATGCCGCCGGGCGTCAGAATATAGCGACGGAAGCGATCGGCCAGTTCGGGGTTGAAGATATTGCCGCTTTCGGTAAAGGCACCGTAGGCATCACAATCCAGCACCTCGGCCCAGATGTAGCTGTAGTAACCTGCCGTATAGCCGCCATCCATCGTGTGGTTGAAGTAGGTGGTACGGTAGCGCGAAGGAATCTGCTTCAGCAGCTTGCGCTTGCCCAGTGTCTTGGCTTCGAAGGCCATCACGTCCATATCATCGGGGATGGATTTCAAGGTGTGGAAGTCCATGTCGAGGTATGAGGCGGCCAGGTATTCCACCGTGGCGAAGCCCTGTCCGTACTTACCGCTCTTGGCCAGCTTCTTGACCAGTTCGGCGGGCATCATTTCGCCCGTCTGATAGTGGCGGGCATAGTATTTCAGCACTTCAGGTTCGAAGGCCCAGTGCTCGTTGATTTGCGAAGGAAGCTCCACGAAATCGCGGGGCACGCCGCTGACCCCTGCATAGTGTACGTCGCGGAAGAGGCTGTGCAGCCCGTGGCCGAACTCGTGAAAGAGGGTCGAAGCCTCGTCGGCACTGAGCAGGGCGGGCTGGCCTTCGGTGGGCTTGGTGAAGTTGCAGACGATGGTCACCACAGGGATGATGCGGTTGCCGTGCCGGTCGTAGCTCTGCGGACGGTAGCTGCCACACCAGGCTCCGCCGCGCTTGCTGGCACGGGGGAAGAAGTCGAAATAAATGACTCCCAGCGTCTTGCCGTCCTTGTCGATGCACTCGAAGACCTGCGCCTCGGGATGGGGCAGCGGCATGTAGGTGAGCGGGCGGAAACGGATGCCATACAGGCGGGTAGCCACATAGAAAGCTCCCTCGCGCACGTGGTTCAGCTCCAGATAGGGACGCACCTCGTTCTCGTCGATGTCAAACTTGGCCTTCTTGGCTTTCTCGAAGTAGTAGCGCCAGTCCCAGCCTTCGGCCTTGAACTTCTTGCCGTCCTTCTTGATTTCGGCCTGGATGTCTTTCAACTCTTCCTTGGCCTTCTCCAGCGCCGGTTCCCAAATCTGGTCGAGCAGGGCATACACCTTGTCGGGCGTCTTGGCCATGCGTGTCTCCAGTGCCAGCGAGGCATAGTCTTCGTACCCCATCAGGCGGGCCTTCTCCAGGCGGGCTTCCAGCAGCTCGCGCACCACGGCCTTGTTGTCGGCGTCATTGCCGTTGTTGCCGCGGTTGGTGTAGGCCTTGAAGATTTGTTCGCGCAGGGCACGGTTGTCGGCATATTGCAGGAAAGGCATCACGCTGGGGTTCTGCAAGGTGAACACCCACTTGCCCTCCAGTCCCTGCTGGCGGGCTGTCTCGGCGGCCGATGCCACCAGCGTGGCGGGCAGGCCGGAGAGATCGGCCTCGTTGTCGATGACCAGCTTGTAGGCATTTGTTTCCTGCAGCATGTTCTGCCCGAAGGTGAGCTGAAGCAGGGCGATGCGGCTGTTCAGCTCGCGCAATTTCTGCTGGTCGGCCTCGCTGAGGTTGGCTCCGCTGCGCACAAAGTCCTTGTAGGTTTCTTCGAGCAGCTTCGTCTGCTCCTTGTCCAATCCCAGGCGTTCGCGATTGTCGTACACCTGCTTGACGCGGGCAAAGAGTCCGGCGTTGAGCGAGATATCGTCGCGGTGGGCCGAAAGCAGGGGCGACAGCTCCTTGCTCAGGGCCTGCAGCTCGGGCGAAGTGTTGCAACTGTTCTGTCCACCGAAAACGAGGGACACGCGTGTGAGCAGCGCGCCGCTACGGTCGAGGGCGGCGATGGTGTTGTCGAAGTCGGGCACGGAACGCTGGCGCACGATGGCATCGATTTCCCGTTTCTGCTCCTCCATGCCCTTGAGGAAGGCCTCGCGGTAGTCGGCCACCGTAATCTGTTCGAAGGGCGGCACGCCGTAGGGAGTGGTGTACTCGGTGAGGAAAGGATTCGTCCGTGCAGCATCAGTCTGGCCGTAGGCAGCCATCGAGGCGCCCAGCAGGGCAGCCATGCAAAGGTTTCTGTAGATGTTTGTCTTCATGCAGCAGTCATAATTAATATTAAGATTATCGGAACATATCAGCGCAAGGCTTCCACCTCGTCGGGCGTCAGGGGAATCTTCTTGCCCAGACGACGGGCACCGTCGGCGGTGATGAGGTAGTCCTCCTCGTTGCGGATGCCGCCGAAGTGACGGTATTCCTCCACCTTGTCGTAGTTGATGAAGTCGGTAAACTTCTGCTGTCCGCGCCACAGATCAATGAGTTCGGGGATGAAGTAGATGCCCGGTTCTACAGTATGCACGAAGCCCGGCTCCAGGGGGATGGCCAGACGCTGGCTCTTGCGACCGAACTGGGTACTCTTGGGCTGGCCGTTGTAGCCCACCCACTGCTCGCCGAGGTTCTCCATGTCGTGTACGTCGAGCCCCATCATGTGACCCAGGCCGTGCGGATAGAACAGGGCATGGGCGCCTTCGCGGACAGCATCTTCGGCGTTGCCCTTCATCAGGCCCAGTTCCTTCAGCCCCTCGACCATGACACGGGCCGACAGGTCGTAGACTTCCATATAAGGAATACCCGGACGCAGGGCCTTGACACTCTCCAGGTGCATGGCGTTCTGAATCTCGTAGACAGCACGCTGGCGGGGCGTGAAGGTCTTGTCGACAGGAATGGTGGACGACATGTCGCCGCAATAGCCCGAAGGCAGTTCGGCACCTGCATCGATAAGGAAGAGGTCGCCCGACTTGATTTTGTTACCGTGATAGTGGTTGTGCAACGTCTGCCCGTTGATGGTGGCGATGGTGGCGAAAGACAGCTCGCAGTTCTGGCTCTCAGCCACGTGGTTCATCTCGGCCACCACTTCGTACTCGTACATGCCGGGACGGATGAACTTCATGGCAGCGATGTGCATGTCGGCCGTCACGTTGCAGGCCTTCTCGATTTCTTCAATCTCTTCGGCCGTCTTGTAGTTGCGCTGCGCCACCACGGCACGGATGAAGGGGATGGAACCTTCCTGGTGTGCAGGCGGCAGACCCAGCCAGTCCATCAGCTTCAGTTTGTGCTCGGCACGGTAAGGCGGCAGGTAATGGATGTTCTGCCCGCGCTGTACAGCCCCGTGCAGGTAGCTGACAATGTCGGCTGCAGGACGCGTGTCGGCAATGCCCACGGCTGCCGCCTTCTCACGAAGCGTGGGCTGCGTGCCCATCCAGACGATGTAATCTATGGAAAGTTCGTCGCCGAAAATGATTTCCTTGTCCTCGTCAATATCGATGATGGCCGAAAGGCCGGCAAACGAAAGACCGAAATAATAAAGGAAGGTAGAATCCTGACGATAGCGGAATGTATTGTCCTCGTAGTTCAGTCCCTGTTCGTCGTTCCCCAGGAACAACAGGACACCCGAGCCCACAGTTTTCTTCAGCTGGGCTCTGCGCTGTACATAAGTTTCTTTCGCAAACATGACGTATCTTGCTTTAAAGGTTGATTGATTGCAAAGATAGTGAAAGGCGAGAGGAGAAGCAAATGAAAATGAATTTTTCAATTTGATTCTTCCGAGCCGCATCCTATCTTATGAAAAGATAGTGAAAGGCGAGAGCAGAGGCAAATGAAAAACAAAGTTTTTCAATTTGACTATGCCGAGCCGCATCCTATCTTATGAAAAGATAGTGAAAGGCGAGCGAAGCAACAAACGAAAAACATCGTTTTTCATTTGCCTATGCGCGCACCTTTCCGTATTTTTGCGCTGACATTCAAGAAAAGGATATGGCACAAAGCTCCCGACAGATACAAACCCAGGCGCAACAGCAGATACAGACGCTGTCGCCCCAACAGATTCTGGCAGTAAAACTGCTGGAGCTCCCCGCCGTGGAGCTGGAAGACCGCGTCCGCGCCGAACTGCTGGAGAACCCCGCCCTCGAAGAAGGACACGAGGACAACCATGCAGAGGATGAGGATGTCCGTACGGCCGAAGAATCGAACATCAGCGAAGAGGATGGCGGAAACACCGACTATGACTCGCTGAGCGACTACCTCAACGAGGACGATATCCCCGACTACAAGCTGCAGGAAAACAACCGCAGCCCCGAGGAACGGGCGGAGGAAATCCCCTTCTCCGACTCCACCTCCTTCTACGAGACCCTGAAGGAACAGCTGGGCGAACGCAACCTCAGCCCCCACCAGCGCGAGCTGACCGAATACCTCATCGGCTCGCTCGACGACGACGGCTTCCTGCGCAAGCCACTGGACAGCATCAGTGACGAACTGGCCATCTACTCGGGCATCGAGGCCACGCCCCAGCAGCTGGAAGAAGCCCTGCGGGTGATACAGGACTTCGAACCCGCCGGACTGGGTGCCCGCGACCTGCGCGAATGCCTCCTCATCCAGCTGCGCCACAAGAAGGAGCAGCTGCCGCCCAAAGCCGACGACAGCCTGCTCAAGCTGGAGACGGACATCGTCAACGAATGCTACGAAGAGTTCACCCGCAAGCATTGGGACAAGATACAGCAGAAGCTCGGCATCGACGAGGACAAGCTCAACCTGGCCATCAAGGAGCTGTGCAAGCTCAACCCGCGTCCAGGCGCCTCGCTGGGCGAAGCCGTGGGACGCAGCATGCAGCAGATTGTGCCCGACTTCATCGTCGACACCGAGGACGACGGCACCATCCACCTCTCGCTCAACAACCCCAACGTACCCGAGCTGCGCATCAGCCGCGACTTCACGGAGATGGTGGAGGAACACACCAAGAACAAGGCCAACCAGTCGAAGGAATCCAAGGAAGCCATGCTCTTCCTGAAGCAGAAGATGGATGCCGCACAGGGCTTCATTGATGCCGTAAAGCAACGGCAGAACACGCTGCTGACCACCATGCAGGCCATCATCGACCTCCAACGCCCCTTCTTCGAGGAAGGCGACGAGTCGCTGCTCCGCCCCATGATCCTGAAAGACGTGGCCGAGCGGGCCAAGCTCGACATCTCGACCGTGTCGCGCGTGAGCAACAGCAAATACGTGCAGACCAACTACGGCATCTACCCGCTGAAGTTCTTCTTCAGCGACGGCTATACGAAGGAAAACGGCGAAGAGATGTCGGTACGCGAAATCAAGAAGGCCCTGAAGGAATGTGTCGACAGCGAGGACAAGAAGAACCCCTATACCGACGACGAGCTGACCGAGATGCTGGCCACCAAGGGCTACCCGATAGCCCGCCGCACCGTGGCCAAATACCGTCAGCAACTGAACATTCCCGTGGCCCGCCTGCGGAAATAGACAACTTGAATATACCTATATAAATAAGAAAGATGGAAGTACACCTCATAGAAGACAAGACATTGATTCGGATAGCCCGCCTGGTATCGGCCATATTCACGCCGTTCTCCATCCCCTTCCTGGCTTTTCTGATTCTCTTCCTGTTCTCGTACCTGAGCATCATGCCCATCCAGTACAAGCTCATCGTGCTGGGCATCGTCTATTGCTTCACCATCATGATGCCGGTCCTCACCATCTTCATCTTCAAGAAGATCAACGGATTCAGCGCACAGGAGCTGGGCGAGCGCAAGAAGCGGTACGTTCCCTTCTTCCTCACCATCATCTCCTACATCTTCTGCCTGATGATGATGAACCGCCTCAACATCCCCTGGTACATGAGCGGCATCATCCTGGCCGCCCTCATCATGATGGTCATCTGCGTCGTCGTCAACCTGAAGTGGAAGCTGAGCGAACACATGGCCGGCGCCGGTGCCGTAGTGGGCGGACTGGTGGCCTTCAGTGCCCTGTTCGGCTACAACCCCGTGTGGTGGCTCTGCCTCTTCATCCTGGTGGCCGGCGTGCTGGGCACGGCCCGCATCATCCTGGGGCATCATACCCTGGGCGAAGTCATGGGAGGCTTCGGTGTGGGCTTCGTCTGTTCGCTGATGGTGCTCCACCCCATTGCCAACAGCCTGTACTTCTTCTTCAGACAATTGTTGTTCAATTATTAAAATACAATGTACAATCATATTATTAACCTCTAAAACTAAAGAATCATGAACTTTCCAAGCAACGTAAAGTACACCAAAGACCATGAATGGATCCGCCAGGAAGGCGACGTAGCCTATGTAGGCATCACCGACTATGCACAGGAACAGCTGGGCGACATCGTGTTCGTAGACATCCAGACCGAAGGCGAGACACTGGAGGCCGGCGAGACGTTCGGCACCATCGAAGTGGTGAAGACCATCTCCGACCTCTTCATCCCCGTAGCCGGCGAAGTGCTGGAGCAGAATGCCGATCTGGCCGACCAGCCCGAACTGGTGAACCAGGATCCCTACGGAAAAGGCTGGCTCATCAAGATCAAGCCTGCCGCAGATGCCGACTTCGACTGCCTGCTCGACGCCGAAGCCTACAAGGCACTGGTCAATGAATGATACGTAGCGGTTAACGGTTAGTGGTGAGCGGTTAGTATTCCATGCGGACGGACACCAATCACTAACCGCTAACCGTTCACCACTAACCATTTATCACTAACCACTAACCACTTATCATCATGACTCCAATCGTAAGCATCATCATGGGCAGCACGTCCGACCTCCCCGTTATGGAGAAGGCCGCCCAACTGCTCAATGACTTCCACGTTCCGTTTGAAATCAACGCACTCTCGGCCCACCGCACGCCCGAGGCCGTAGAGGAGTTTGCCAAGAATGCCCGCAAGCGGGGCATCAAGGTCATCATCGCCGCCGCAGGAATGGCTGCCGCCCTGCCGGGTGTCATTGCCGCCAACACCACCCTGCCCGTCATCGGAGTACCC
>CATXSD010000119.1 GCA_958402075.1 Mediterranea massiliensis
CTTCGCAGGCTTCCGCTGGGCGCTGGATCACAACTACGAATACATCTTCGAGATGGACGCCGACTTCAGCCACAACCCCATGGACCTGCCCCGCCTCTACAAGGCCTGTGCCGAGGAGGGAGCCGACGTATCCATCGGTTCGCGCTACGTGAGCGGCGTCAACGTGGTGAACTGGCCCATGGGACGCGTGCTGATGTCCTACTTCGCCTCGAAATACGTGCGCATCATCACGGGCCTGCCCATCCACGACACCACGGCGGGCTTCGTGTGCTACCGCCGCCGCGTGCTGCAAACCATCGACCTCGACTCCATCCGCTTCAAGGGCTATGCCTTCCAGATCGAGATGAAGTTCACCGCCTACAAGTGCGGCGCCCGTGTGAAGGAAGTGCCCGTCATCTTCATCAACCGCGAGCTGGGCACCTCGAAAATGAACTCCAGCATCTTCGGCGAAGCCGTCTTCGGCGTCATCCGCCTGAAGTGGGACAGCTGGTTCAAGAAGTATCCGAAGATTAGTGGTTAGCGGTAAGCGGTTAACGGTTAGTAGCCGTCCGGATGGAATACTAACCGCTAACCGTTAACCACTAACCGCTCAACAACGTCACTAACCACTAACCGTTAACCACTAACCGCTCATAACATGAAACGTACCCTCATCCACAACGCCCTCATCGTCAACGAGGGACAGACCATACAAGGCTCCGTGGTCATCACCGACCAGGGCCGCATCGCCGAGGTGCTGACCCACGGCAAACCCCTCTCCGCCCCCTGTGACGAAACCATCGACGCCACCGGCTGCTACCTGCTGCCGGGCGCCATCGACGACCACGTGCACTTCCGCGACCCGGGCCTGACGCACAAGGCCGACATCCTCAGCGAAAGCCGGGCGGCCGCTGCAGGAGGCGTAACGGGCATCATGGACATGCCCAACACCCTGCCGCAAACCACCACCCTCGAAGCCCTCGACGCCAAGCTCAACCTGCTGAACGAACGCTGCATCGTGAACCACTCGTGCTACTTCGGCGCGACGAACAACAACTACGGCGACTTTGCCCGCCTGGACCGTTCGCGCGTGT
Source organism: Mediterranea massiliensis (assembly GCA_958402075.1). GTDB lineage: Bacteria > Bacteroidota > Bacteroidia > Bacteroidales > Bacteroidaceae > Bacteroides > Bacteroides massiliensis_D. Next base: position 1,074 of record CATXSD010000119.1, read on the forward strand.
GCGGCATCAAGCTCTTCATGGGCTCGAGCACGGGCAACATGCTGGTGGACCGCATGGAGAGCCTGCGCGCCATCTTCGGCAGCACCGACCTGCTCATCGCCGTCCATTGTGAAGACCCCGCCATCATCCGACGCAACATGGAGAAATACAAGGCGCAATATGCCGACGAGGACGACGTACCCGTCAGCAAGCACCCCAACATCCGCTCTTCGGCCGCCTGCTACGCCTCGTCGAGCCTGGCCGTGAAGCTGGCGCGCGAAACGGGTGCCCGCCTGCATGTGCTCCACCTCTCCACCGCCCGCGAACTGAACCTGCTCGAGGCAGGCCCCGTCAGCGGCAAAAAGATTACAGGCGAGGCTTGTGTGGCCCATCTGCTGTTCAGCCAGGCCGACTACCGCACGCTGGGCACCCTCATCAAGTGCAACCCGGCGGTGAAGACCAAGGCCGACCGCGACGCTCTGCGTCGTGCCGTCAACGAGGATGTAATCGACGTCATTGCCACCGACCATGCCCCCCACCTCATCACCGAAAAGAAGGGCGGTGCGCTGAAGGCCGTGTCGGGCATGCCGATGATTCAGTTCTCGCTCGTGAGCATGCTGCAACTGGTAGACGAAGGCATCTTCACCATCGAGAAGGTCGTGGAGAAGATGTGCCACGCCCCCGCCCTGCTCTATGGCATCCGCGAACGCGGCTTTATCCGCGAGGGCTGGAAGGCCGACCTCGTGCTGGTGCGCCCCCACACGCCCTGGACGCTGGAGAAGAGCCTCATCCAGAGCAAGTGTGGTTGGAGCCCGCTGGAGGGCCGCACCTTCGACTGGCGCGTGGAGCGTACCTTCGTCAACGGCCATACCGTCTACGACGGCCATGCGGTAGACGAAAGCTATCGGGGCGAGGAACTGCGCTTCGACCGCTGATGCCTTCCACACCCATCCAAACGACGAAGCATGTCAGGACGGATCCCCTTTCTTTCCGGCCTGTACATTGCTCCGATATTCGGAAGGCGTGACTCCCAAATGCTTCTTGACATACTGGGCAAAAAACGAAACGTTGGAAAACTCAAAATCGGCCGCAATCTCCTTAATGCTCTTGCTGGAGTGCTTCAGCTCGCGGATGATATGTTCGATGGCATTCTCGTGAATCAACGTCAGGGCATTCTTTCCGCTGATACGCTTGATGATGCGCGACAGGTATTTGGGCGAATAGCAGAACTGCCCTGCATAATACTCCAGCGTGCGGTGACGCCCGTTGTCGGCAGCCAGGGTCTCCACAAAACGCTTGAAGATAAAGTCCGGCCGATTGACCAGTTTGCGACCTTCCTCGTCAGTATCGGCCATCATACGGCCGGTGGCGGCAATCAGTTCGGTAAAGAAAGCCGATGACAGATACAGCAGAATTTCCCGCTGGTAGGAATCTTCACCGAAATGAATCTTGCTCTCTATCAGATTCAGATACTGGTTGAACAGACTCTTCTCCTTCTCTTCGCCAAAGTGCTTGACGGGATTCCGATGCAGATAGTGGAATGATTTCCATGTATATTTCTCCGTCTGGGTGAGCCGCTGGATGAACCTGCCTGAAAAGCAAACAATCCTCACCCGACAGCCGGGAGAGGCCCATATCTCACCAACCAGCATATTGGGCAGGCTCACCAGCAAATCGTCCTTTCCCAGATGGAAGGCCTGGTTGTTCAACTCCAGCTTCACTTCGCCCTCCATGCAATAGACCATCAGAAAAACCTTCATCTTGACGATCCGTGCTCCCGCCAACAAATTTTCCAGACTGTCGGTCATAAACAGATAGTCGTCCACACAACTGTTCTGGCCGCTGCATTGTTTCAATCTTTCAATATCGATATATTCAATAATCTCTTTCATCTTTTTTTTCTGCAAAGATGGAGAATTCTAAAACATGTACAATGTTTGATTTTCACCTTTGTATATTCCATCTTCCGCATTTATCCTTTTTCTCCACCTTCCGGAAGAAAATTCGACACTTCTCTACGAAAATTCGTTGCTGCCCATATCGGGCAAGGAACTACTTTTGCGCAAATTTTAAAAACGAGCAAGTATGATAATAAGAAACATTCAAAGCCACATGCGGTGGCTTGCCCTGGCCGGTTGCCTGGCAGGGCTCACTGCCTGCCAGCCGAACAAGCAGGAACAACCCCAACAAAGCTACGCCACCACCGTCATCCAAGCCGATGCCGACAAAGAGATAACCACTTCCTACTCCGCCTCCATCGAAGGCATGCAGGACATTGACATCTATCCGCAAGTGTCCGGCTATCTGGAAAAGCTCAACGTATCCGAAGGAGACATCGTCCGCAAAGGACAAATCCTCTTTGTCATCGACCAAGTGCCCTACAAAGCAGCCCTGCAGACAGCCATTGCCAACGTGGAAGTGGCCAAAGCCAGCCTTGCCACGGCCGAACTGACCTACAAGAGCACCCAAAAGCTGCATGAACAGAAAGTAGTGTCCGACTTCAACCTGCAAACCAATGAAAACGCCTATCTGACAGCCAAAGCCCAACTGGCACAGGCAGAGGCACAGGAAGTGAATGCCCGAAACGACCTGTCGTACACCGAGGTGAAGAGCCCGAGCGACGGAGTGGTCGGTATGCTGCCCTTCCGTGTAGGTACGCTGGTGAGCCCCAGCATGCCCCAGCCGATGACCACCGTATCCGACAACTCGAGCATGTACGTATACTTCTCCATGACCGAAAACCAGCTGCTCTCTCTGGCCCGCCAATACGGCACCATCGAGAAGGCTCTGCAGGAAATGCCCGCCATCCAACTGCAGCTGAACGACGGCTCCACCTACGAAGAAAAAGGCAAGATTGAGTCTATCAGCGGCGTGATAGACAAGAGTACAGGCACCGTAGGCGTACGTGCCGTCTTCCCAAATCCCACCCGCCTGCTGCACAGCGGAGCATCGGGCAATGTCCTTATCCCCAGCACCTATACCAACTGCATTGTCATCCCCCAGGCAGCAACTGTACACCTGCAGGACCAGCTGTTGGTATATAAAGTGATAGACGGGAAAGCCGTATCCACCCTCATCAAAGTGGCCCCGGTAAACGACGGAAAAGAATACATCGTCACGGAAGGACTGAAAGCCGGCGACGAAATCATCTCCGACGGAGCAGGAATGGTCCGCGAAGGAACCCAAGTTAAATAACCAGACGCTTATGAAAGGAAATATATTCATCAAAAGGCCGGTTATGGCCATGTCCATATCCATCCTGATTCTGATTGTCGGCTTCATCGCACTCTACACCCTGCCTGTGGAGCAATATCCCGACATTGCACCGCCCACCGTCAAGGTAGACGCCACCTACACAGGAGCCGATGCCGACGCCGTAATGAACAGTGTCATCATGCCACTGGAAGAAAGCATCAACGGTGTGGAAGACATGATTTACATCACATCGACTGCCACCAACTCGGGTACCGCCGAAATACTGGTTTATTTCCGTCAAGGAACCAATCCCGATATGGCAGCCGTCAACGTACAGAACCGTGTGTCCGAAGCACAGGGACTGCTACCGTCCGAAGTAACAGCCATCGGCGTGAGCACCATGAAACGCCAGAACAGCTACCTGCAGATCAACAGCCTCATCAGCCCGGACGGACGATACGACGAAAACTTCCTGTCCAACTACCTCGACATCAACGTCATCCCACAGATCAAACGTATCCAGGGCGTAGGCGATGTACAACTGCTGGGAAACACCTACAGTCTGCGTATCTGGATGAAACCCGAGAAGATGGCCCAATACGGCCTGGTACCCTCGGACATCACAGCCGCCCTGAGCGAACAGAACATCGAGGCACCGACCGGCTCACTGGGCGAGAATTCGGACCACGTCTTCCAATACACCATGAAGTATAAGGGACGTCTGAAGGAAGTGGAAGAGTTTGAGAACATGGTGATACGTTCGCAGGCCGACGGCTCCGTACTCCGTGTGAAAGACATTGCCGACGTGGAGCTGGGACGTGAATCGTACGGCTTCCATGGCGAAGCCGACGGACTGCCCGGCGTGATGTTCATGGTCTATCAGGTAGCGGGAGCCAACGCGACTGAGGTCAATGAGGAAATCAGCCAACTGATAGACAACCTTTCCAAAGACCTGCCCGAAGGCATGAAGTTCCTCTCCATGATGAGTGTCAACGACTTCCTCTTCGCCTCCATCGACAATGTGGTGGAGACACTGGTCATCGCCATCCTGCTGGTTATTCTGGTTGTATACTTCTTCCTGCACGACTTCAAGAGTACACTCATCCCCTCCATCTCCATCATTGTCTCGCTGGTAGGTACGTTCGCCTTTCTGTCAGTGGCCGGATTCAGTATCAACATCCTGACACTGTTTGCCCTGGTGCTGGCCATCGGTACCGTGGTCGATGATGCCATCGTAGTCGTGGAGGCCGTACAGGCCAAGTTCGATGTAGGCTACCGGTCCCCCTATCTGGCCACCAAGGACGCCATGAGCGACGTCACCATGGCCGTCATCTCGTGTACCTGCGTCTTCATGGCCGTGTTCATCCCCGTAACCTTCATGGGCGGTACGTCCGGTGTATTTTATACCCAGTTCGGTGTCACCATGGCGGTGGCTGTAGGAATCTCCTGTCTGAATGCCCTGACACTCTGTCCGGCCCTGTGCGCCATGATGATGAAGCCGTCGGACGGCCAAAAGAGTGCCCGAAGCCTCAACGGACGGGTACGCGCCGCCTACAACGCTTCCTACACTGCCATGCTGGGCAAGTACAAGAAAGGGCTGATGTTCTTCTTCCGCCGACGCTGGATGGTATGGACTTCCCTGGGCATCGCCTGCGTCTTGTTGGTATGGCTGATGGCTACAACCAAGACCGGTCTGGTACCACAGGAGGACCAGGGAACCATGATGATCAACATCAGTGCTTCGCCCGGCAACTCGCTGGTTGAAACCAACAAAGTGATGGACAAAGTGGAAAAGATATTGAAAGCCACGCCTGAAATACAACACTATTCCCGAACTACCGGTTTCGGGCTGATATCCGGGCAAGGCACTTCCTATGGTACAGTCATCGTCCGTCTGTACCACTGGGACGAACGAAAAGGGAAAGAACATACGGTAGACGCTGTAATGAAACGGCTCAACGCCCAGTTCAGCGCCATCAAGGAGGCACAGGTTTTCTGCTTCCAGCCAGCCATGATTCCCGGTTACGGTACGGGTAACTCCATCGAACTCTACATGGAAGACAAGACGGGCGGCGAAATGGCGCCTTTCTACCAATCGGTCATGAAGTTTATCGGAGCCCTGAACCAACGTCCCGAGGTAGCCATGGCCTACAGCTCGTATGCCATGAATTTCCCGCAGATAGCTGTCGATGTGGATGCTGCCAAATGCAAGCGCGCCGGCATCAGCCCGAACGATGTACTCGATGTGGTAGGTGCCTATTGCGGCGGTTCCTACGTGTCCAACTACAACAAGTTCGGCAAGGTGTACCGCGTCATGATACAAGCCTCACCCCAAACCCGACTGGACCAGCATGCACTGGACAACATGTTTGTACGCAACGGCAATGAGATGGCGCCGGTGAGCCAGTTTGTCACGCTCCGCTCCGTGCTGGGTGCCGAAATAGCCAAACGCTTCAACCTGTACAACACCATCAACGTGAACGTCAACGTAGGCGAAGGCTATTCGACCGGTGAAGCCCAGCAAGCCATCCGCGAAGTGGCCGAACAGACCCTGCCCTCGGGCTATGGCTACGAATACGGCGGTATGGCCCGTGAGGAAGCCGGCAGTGGCGGTGCGCAGACCGTTTTTGTCTACACCCTCTGTGCCGTACTCATCTACCTCATCCTGACCTGCCTCTACGAAAGCTTCCTCGTACCGTTGGCCGTTATCCTGTCCGTTCCCTTCGGACTGATGGGAAGTTTCCTCTTCGCCCGCATATTCGGACTGGAAAACAACATTTACCTGCAGACAGGCGCCATTATGCTGATCGGTCTGCTGGCCAAGACGGCCATCCTGATTACAGAGTATGCCATTGAGCGCCGACGCAAAGGCATGGGCATCATTTCTGCCGCCTACTCGGCTGCACAAGCCCGTTTCCGCCCGATCCTCATGACCGTACTCACCATGATCTTCGGTATGCTCCCGCTGATGTTCTCCACCGGTGCCGGAGCCAACGGCAACAGTTCGCTGGGGACAGGTGTCGTGGGCGGTATGCTCATCGGTACCATTGCCCTGCTCTTTGTAGTGCCTGTATTCTTCATCGTCTTCGAATACCTGCAGGAAAAGCTGCGCGGCCCCATGCACAAGGACCCCGACCCGCAGATTATCTATGAAAAGGAACAGACGCTGATAGAAAAAAGTGCCTTTAATACAGAAAAGTAAAAACATTATGAACAAAATACAGAAATTCATCGTACTGGGCGCAACCCTTCTCTTGACCGGTTGCGGCATTTACACCAAATATGAACCTCAGACCACCGTCCCCGACAACCTGTACGGTGAAGAAGCAGCCACCCTGTCGGCCGATACAGCCAGTATCGCCGACATCGGCTGGCGCGACTTCTTCAGTGACCCTTACCTGCAGGAGTTGATTGAACGAGGCATAGCACAGAACACCGACGTGCTGACGGCCGGACTGCGCATCGAAGAAGCCCGTGCCTCCCTGCTCTCGGCCAAGCTGGCCTTTCTTCCGTCTTTCGCCCTGGCCCCGCAAGGAGCGTTGGGCACTGTGGACGGACAGGTATCGCGTACCTAC
>CATXSD010000120.1 GCA_958402075.1 Mediterranea massiliensis
GAGGCGGCAACATCGACGCCTTCATGCGCCGCCTCCAGAGCTTCTTTGCCGACACACCCTATGAGCTGGCGCGCGACCTGGAGCGTCACTACCAGAACGTGCTCTTCATCGTCTTCAAGCTGCTGGGCTTCTATACCCAGGCGGAATACCGCACGTCCAACGGCCGCATCGACATGGTGGTGAAGACCGACCGCTACATCTACGTCATGGAGTTCAAGCTGAACGGCACTGCCGAAGAAGCAATCCGCCAAATCAATGAGAAAGGCTATGCTGTCCCCTTTGCCTCCGACGGAAGAACCCTCTATAAGATAGGTGTCAACTTCAGCAACGCAATACGGGGGATAGAGGGATGGATTGTTGAAGAATAAACAAACTAACGAAAGATGGAATAAGCATATTACAGCAACAAGCTTCTCCATAAACTTGCATACGTCGTTTTTTATCGATTACTTTGCGTGCAAATTCTAACGAAAAAGAGATAGTAAGAAACAGAAAGTAGAATAAAAAGACATATTACAAGCAACTTGTAAACGTATTATTTGGGTTGATTAAATCTGGTAAATTTAAATGAAGTTCCAAATAATAAGTTGAAAAGTCAGTTTGTACCCTGCATAAGGGCACAGGCTGCTTTTCCTTATTTGAACTTCAAGGGTTTACCAGAACCTAATCAACCAAATAAGTGAAAAGTTTAGGCTGTGTCCTTTCTTTTTGCTCCTACGGTTAAACAATAAAATGACATTCCACATGAACTATCCATCAAAAAACTACCATATAATGAAAACTCTCTTATCCGTGCTTATCAGTACATTTCTATCCATCGGTATCTCGGCGCAAACCGTCAGCGGCAAACTAATTGATGAAAACAGCCAACCGTTACCATACGCCAATGTAGTGCTGCTGTCACTGCCGGATTCGACATTCGTAACTGGAACCATCAGCGGCGAAGACGGATCTTTCACCTTGGAAGCAACATCAGAAAACCAGATAGTAAGAATATCTTCTATCGGATATAAGACAGTGTACAGACCAGTATCTCAGGCCAATATCGGTATAGTTCAGCTCGTGTCTGACGCACAAATGCTTGGAGAAGTGGTGATAAAAGGCAATCTGCCTGTAACGCGCATGAAAGGGGATGCCATGATAACGGGAGTGGCCGGTACAGCTTTGGAAAAAGCCGGGACAGCAGAACAGATGCTTGACAAAATACCTAATGTCACCTCGAAGGATGGAGAAATCACAGTATTCGGTCGTGGTACTCCTGAAATCTATGTCAATGGTCGGAAACTGCTTGATAACTCTGAATTGGACAGGCTATCGGCTGAGAATATAAAATCGGTGGAAGTGGTCAATAATCCGGGAGCAAGATACAGTGCGGAGGTGACTTCTGTAATACGCATCATCACAAAGAAAGCGGAAGGCGAAGGATTCGGCTTTGATAACCGTGCCATGTTTCAGTATAACAGAGACTGGAGTGCACTGGAACAGCTGAACTTCAATTACCGTAAGGACGGCTGGGATTTGTCTGGCATGCTGTATGGTTCAAGGATGTACGGATGGGTCAGGAAAGAATTGGTGCAGGACACTTACCTAAAGGAACACTGGCAGCAGCAATCCACCACATTCAACGACTGGACATCCAAAAACTTTAACGCCCGGTTAGCCGTAAACTATACCTTCAATGAAAATTCGGCTTTAGGTATACGCTACGATTATCACAAGACTCCTTATTCAAAATCATTGATGGAAACCAATACAGATGTATATCGTGACGGGGTTCTGTCAGAAAAGACACACAGTCCCAATATCATAGACAACGGTTCCGAATATCATCAGGTGAATGCCTATTATAATGGTAAAATCAAGGACTGGAGCATAGACCTGAACTTGGACGGGTATTGGGATAAGAGCGATAAGGCAAGCTATCTTGATGAAAAGACAGAACTGGCTGACGGAAGCGAGAATAGCCGTTATGTATCTATCTTCAACGACATAGACAATACACTTTATGCTGCGCGTTTGATTCTGTCCCGACCGATGTGGGGCGGTGAGTTGTCTTTCGGTGGTGAATATACTTACACGAACCGCAGGAATATCAACCTGAATCCTGAAGGTATCGTTTCGGATGATGACAGCCGGATTCGTGAGAATATGGGTGCAGCTTTTGTGGAATACAGCAGAAAGTTTGGCCGCGTACAGGCTTTGGCGGGATTGAGATACGAGTATAATACTTCCGATTATTTTGAGAAGGATATCCGTGTGGATGAGCAAAGCAAGAACTTCAGTAACCTGTTTCCTACGTTTTCTATCGCATTTCCCGTCAATCGCGTGAATTTCCAGCTGGCATATCGCACTGATATAGCCAGGCCTTCCTATTGGGATTTGAGAAGCAGCATGTTGCTTATAAACAAATATACTTATGAAACCGGAAATCCATTGCTGGACCCAAAGTTTACACATAACCTTACATTGGGGGCTACTTATAGATGGTTGCAACTGTCTGTAGGGTATAATAGGGTGAAGAATGATATTCTTAACGTAACCAGCCTGTATGACGAGAATGCCCCTACCATCATGCTGATGTCGCTTGCCAATGCAGAAGCATACGACAAGATTTTTGCCGGTGTGACACTTTCTCCTACAATCGGCATTTGGAAACCGCAATGGCGCTTCCAGTTGAACAAGCAATGGTTCGACGTACAGACTCCACAAGGCAACCTCAGTCTGGACAACCCGATGGGTACGATTATCTGGAACAACAATCTGAGTCTGCCTTTGGGCTTTATGCTGGATGCGGATTTCATGTACACAAGCAAGGGAGACATGAAGAACGGCCGATTCCTGAAACCAGCCTGGAGAATGGATATGGCATTGCAGAAGAGTCTTCTCAATGACCAGCTGAATATCCGTCTGGACGCAACAAATCTATTCAACAGCTATAAGCGTGATTTTATCATGTATGTAAGCGATATGCAGACCATGCACATGACAGAAGAATCCAACAACTGTACGGTTCGTCTTACTGTCCGCTATAAATTCAATACAGCCAAGAGTAAGTACAAGGGAACCGGCGCCGGAGACAGTCAGAAGAGCCGTATGTAAGACATCGGTCAGTCTATTGAATGAAATCAACATTAACCTTCAGAATATATTCAGAATGAGAAAACTATTATTACTTATCTCTTGTGCCTTCACAGCCATTGCTTTAAAGGCACAAACACCCTCCATCGAGGCATTGCGTACATGTGCAGCTGAAAAGGGAATGCCTCCCAAAGAATACATATTCAAGCTGTTTGAGAAATCGGATATCGTAGTGCTGGGCGAGCGTGACCACCGTGACACGGTACAATACGACCTGATTCACGACATCCTGGCCGATCCTCGTTTTGCAGAGCAAGTGGGACACGTCTATACCGAAGTCGACTCGTACAACATGAACGATGACGTAAACCGCCTGCTGCAAGGCGATTATCCGACGAAGGCGGTCTTCATGGACAGCCTGTTTGCCTATTATAGAAAATCTGAAACCTTTTATCCGATTTGGGAGAAATACAACCGCGTTAAATTCCTGAAAGATATATATGAATAAACCGTACCTCTCCAAGGAAAATCAGGCTTGGACTGACCGATTGCGAGTTTTCATGGGATGAAATCCGTACTGTAGAAGACTACAAGAAATTCTGGGAATCTCACACAGTGAACTATCGAGACAGTTTAATGGCTACCCACTTTGCCGAAATGTATGCACGCCAAACTTCTTTGAATGGAAAATGCAAGGCTTTGGTGATAACCAATCAGCCGCATTCCATCAACTATTCGATGATTTTCAAAAAGAGAAACACAGTTTATGGCACACAGGGCTGGTGGATGAAGAAAATCTTTGGAGAAGAACGAGTCAAAATCGTGGTAGTGAATTGGTTTGATTACAACCTGTTTGACGGAAGTAATTTCCCGATGACCGGTGGTGGAAATTGGGATGCAGCCTTTGAACTGTTGGAATGCCGCCCGTTCGCCATTGATTTGAAAAACACACCATACGGAGAAACTGCTTACAATGGTCTCGCCGGCGGTACTACAACCCATGTAAAGAACAAGTCTTGGCAAGATGTGGCAGATGGGCTTATCTACTATGCACCTCTCTACGACCATGTGGCTGCATGGGGTATTGAAGGGCTTGTAAACGAAGAGTTTGAACCTGAAATCAAACGCCGTCTGACCCTATTTTTCCAAGCAACACAACCCGGCGCAGAGATACCCATGGAGACAGCAATAGATGAATACAATGTTTTTCACGTCCATCCGGCCGCCATCAAAAGCAAAGAGGAAGTGAAAGAAATCATTCGGAAAGTGCTGGAAAAGAATATTCGAAATAATAGAGTGATATTGAATTATTAGCCCTACATTTACAGCCCAAACAACCTATTGACAACCATCTTTTAAACAGAACGCACAATGAAAAGACTGAAAGGACACCTGCTGATCTTGCTCTTAAGTTTGGTATGCTTCACAAGCCTGTCGGCGCAAACCGATGCCGAACGGAAGTTCATGGCCGCCGTCGACTCGCTGAACGCGCAGCTCTTCAACGCATATACCGGGAAGGACTATCCGGCTGCCGAAGCTATCTGCTGGAAGATTATCGACTTCTACAACGCACACGCGGCGCAACTGGCCGAGGGCTATGCCTACTTCAAATACTCCAGCTACTACAACATGGCCTGCGTCCAGGCGAAACAAGGGAAAAAGCAAGAAGCTGCCAGCAACCTGCTCAAGGCGCTGGACAGCGGAAAGATGGAAGTGAGCTACAGCAAGATAACCCACGAGGAAGACCTGAAAGGCATTCTGGACGCGGCCGAGCTGCAACCTGCCCTGCAGCGGCTGAAAGAGACCACCGATTACCTCTATATCTTACAGCATGCGCCGGAATACACCCGTACGCAGCCAGCCGACAGCCTGCCCCGGATTGTCTATGCGCAGGCCGACGAGCCCGACCTGAAGCGCGTCCGTGACTATTTCCGACTGGACAGCGTGGCCGTGGTGGGCGACGAGCTGGCCACCATCAAACGCATCCTGACCTATATCCACAACAAGATACGCCACGACGGCCAGAACGGCAATCCGACGGGCGGAAACAATTCCATCAACTTTGCCGAGGCCTGCAAGGACGGTAGCCGGGGCCTGAACTGCCGCGGACTGGCCACGGTGCTGAACGAGTGCTACCTGTCGATGGGCATCCCGTCGCGTGTCATCACCTGCATGCCAAAGACGTACATCAGCGACTGCCACGTCATCAACGCCGTCTATTCGTCCACCCTCGGCAAGTGGCTTTGGATAGACCCCACGAACAACGCCTGGGTGACCGACGAACAGGACAACCTGCTGAGCGTGCAGGAAGTGCGCGCACGCCTCAGGAGCGGCCAGCCCGTCCGGGTGAACGAAGAAGCCAACTGGAACAATGAAAAGAAGACAACAACGGAAGCCTATCTGTACGAGTACATGGCCAAGAACCTGTTCTACCTGGAAAGCTGGACGCGCTACGGCTTCAATACGGAAAGCGACCGGGAGACCCCCATCAACTACATCTTCCTGCAACCCACCGGCTGCGACAGCGACCAACGGAACCCAAGGAACTTCTCCGTCAACGACGACCGGTACTTCTGGCAGGCTCCCCGGTACAGGTAGACTCAAGTATTCCTATCGGGACAAGGCCTTCAACGCAGCATCATAGTCTGGTTCGTCAGAAATGACCTTGACCTGCTGTGTGTAAAGCACTTTGCCATCTTCACCAATCACCACGACCGCACGTGCCATCAGTCCCTCCAGCGGACCGTCGGCCAAGCGGAGACCGTAGCCTTCCACAAAGTCACGGCTGCGGAACAGCGAGAGTGGCACGACATTGTCCAGTCCCTCGGTCGTGCAAAAACGGGATTGCGCAAAAGGCAGGTCCATCGACAGACAGAGCACCACAGTGTTCTCCAGCCCAGAAGCACGGGCATTGAACTGACGGACAGACAGGGCGCACGTCGGTGTATCAAGACTGGGGAAAATGTTCAGTATCACCCGCTTGCCCCGATAGGACGACAAGCAGACTTCCTCCAATGCGGCGTTCACCGCGCGGAAGTCGGGCGCTTCCTGCCCCACCTTCACCATCGGGCCGCAGGTATGGGCTTCCACTCCACGGCAGATGACCGCTTCTCCTCTCTCCTGCACAGGACTCACACCCTGCGCCGCCGCTTGCAGCGGCATCAGGCCCAGCGTCAGGACGGCGCATAGGCCCAGCATTGTTTTTACAGTATTCATATCACAAAAACAGTTTTTCCTATACAACAAACCCACACGGCATTTGGTTGCATATCCTGCAAGAATTGAGATAAAACAGGTTGCACCTTGGAAATACAAAAGATGAAAACAATGTTTTTCCCTTTTGTATTTCGCTCGGTTTGCCTATCTTTGTCTCATACCAAAACCCAAACAAGATGATGGAAACAAGAATCACATCCCCCCGCATCACCGAGCTGAAGCCCGGCGAGATATTCGTTTTCGGCAGCAACCTGGAAGGAGCCCACGGCGGAGGCGCCGCCCTGCTGGCCTGGAAGAAGTGGGGAGCCGTATGGGGACAGGGTGTCGGCCTGCAGGGACAGACCTACGGCATCCCGACCATGCACGGAGGCCCCGATGCCATCAAGCCCTACGTGGACGACTTCATCCGCTTCGCCCGCGAACACCCCGAACTGACGTTCCTCGTCACGGAGATAGGCTGCGGCATTGCCGGATTCACGCCGGATGAGATTGCCCCGCTCTTCAAGGACGCGGTCGGGGTAGCGAACATACACCTGCCTCAACGCTTCTGGGAGGTGCTGAACGCAAAATAAAGACGCGTGCGCCGACGGCCAAGAGCCACCACAATGCACACCAGCGAACAGAAGGCGCAGACCACGAAGACGATGCCGGTAGACGAAAGGATGTTGCCCATGCCGACCAGGGGCGAAACGATGCCGCCCGCCGCAAAACATACGGCACCGAGCAACGCCGAAGCCGTACCGGAGTTCTCGCGCTGGCTCTCCATGGCCAGGGCCGTACTCGAAGTGAACGTCATGCCCATGCTGAACAACAGCAGCAACATCAAGACCTCGTACAGCCAAAAGTGGCATTCGTTCATCAAGGCCGTACACTGCAGTACCGAAACGACTGCCATGCCACAACAACCGGCCAGCGTACAACTCTCAGGACGGTGGAACTTGACCGACAAGGCAGCCGATACGCCGATGGAAAGCGCATTGATGCCAAAACAGAGGCTGAAGGCAAAGGCGGAGAAGCCATAGTGCTGCTGCACGATAAAGGGAGAAGAAGCGATGTTGGCAAACAGCACGCCTTGGGCAAAGGCCATCTGAAGAACGTAGCACACGTAGCGCCGGTCGTGCAGAACGGTGCCGAAACTGCGGAACGTATCGCCCCACCGCTCGGCCGAACGCCGTTCGCGGGGCAGCGACTCCCGGAAGCGCAAGCAGCCGGCCAGCAACACAATGCCCAGTCCGAACAGAACCCAGAAAATGCCTTGCCAGCCTATCAGGTCGGTCAGCAGGCCGCCTACGATGGGAGCTGCCACGGGCGCCACTCCGTTGATGGCACCGATGACCGCCAGCATCTTGGCCAGCTCACGACCCGCATACTTGTCCACTACTGTCCCAAGAAAATTTTAACATGAGCCGGACGGCCATTTTTGTCCGGCT
>CATXSD010000121.1 GCA_958402075.1 Mediterranea massiliensis
CGGTCTTCCTGCTGATGGCCACCACTGCTGCAACCGCCTACGCACAGGTGGGCGCGAAACTGGCTGAACTGGGCATGGAGAACATCCGCACGGCTCAGACCGAGACAGGGACGACCGTGGCCTTTGAGGACCGGGCCTACCGAAGCTCACTGACCGGACTGGGAATGGCCATCGAAACGGCCCTGAACGCCCTTGAAAACCCCGGAGGACTGACACTGGTGGTGACGGACCGGAACGGAATGCCGCAACTGAGGGTGGACATCGCACCCGAACTGACGGAAGCGTACCGGAACGGAACGGCGGACCTGAAAACGGTGTTCGCACAGATGGAACTGAACCGGAATGCGGACGGAGCCCTGAAGGAACTGGAAGGGACACGGACGGAGGCACGAAGCGCCTGGAGACCGGACCTGACGGTGTATCCGCAGGTGTTCCTCGAGAATACGAGCCTGAACAAACTGTACACCTTTGCCGTAGGTCTGGCGCCTACCCTGGAAATGCCGCTGTGGAAAGGCGGGGAACTGACCGCACAGGTGATTCTGCCCATCGCCTGGAACCTGAACGGGGAACAGTCGCAGATAAGGCCGGGATGCGTGACACTGAGCCAGAGCTTCTACCTGAAAAGGAAATGGACCCTGGCAGTGGCCGCCGGACAGTTTACCAACCACCGGATGGGCGCACAGGCAGACGCCCTCTGGAGAACGGACGACGGCAGGTGGGAACTGGGAGCCAAGGCGGGAGTGACGGTGTACTCGCTCTTCGCGGACAAGGAATGGACCGTGACAAGACAGCCCAAACTGAACGCATCGGTCTACGGAAGGACGTACATACCCCAATGGAACCTCGAAGTGGAAGGTGAAGCGGCACGCTTCGTTTACGGCGACTACGGCGTGAAAGGAAGCGCCGTCAGACACTTCGGAGAATATACGGTGGGAGTATTTGCCATGGTGGCAGGAGGAAAAGTGAACGGAGGATTCAACTTTGCCATCCCACTGCCCGGAAAGAAATACAAACGGTGGAAAGGGATGAGAATCAAACCGGCCGACTACTTCGCCTTCCAGTACAACATGGTGGCTCACGGGGAATACATCGACCGGAAACTGGGAAGAGAATACAACACGGTGCCTGGAAGCAACCGCAGCCGGGGATTCTACCAACCCGACTACATCCGCTACTACCTGACCAGGCATTGTGACAAAATAATCGGAGAGAATCAAACCAAATAAAAACCAACATTTTAACGTTTAAACAGCAAAATGAAAACATCCAAATTCTTAGTTATGGCCCTGTTGCTGGCTGCTACCGGCATGGGCATGGGAGCCTGCTCGGACGATGAAAAGACTCCCGAACAGGTGGAAGACCCCATCACGAGCAATGTAGAGTATTACATTGAAGGAGTAGTGAGCGACGGCAATGCCGGAGTGGAAGGTGTAACGGTGAGCACAACCGGATATGACGCCGTGACAACAAAAGCCGACGGAACGTTCCAACTGATCGTGAACGAGGCTTCTGAATATACCGTCGAATTTGCCAAGGACGGATACCTGAACACCACGGCTACCGCCAACCTGACAGGCCTGACAAACCGCTCCGGAATGGCCATTACGATAAACATGACAAAAAAAGCCGGAACAGTGACCATACCGACCAACGCCAATGTCATCATCGAACCGGAAAAGGTAACCGAAGCAAGCAACAATGAAGCGATATCCGACATTGAGGAAATAGGTGCCTACATCCCGAACGAAGCTGTAGGAGAAGGAACGGAAGTATCCATGACTTCCTACATCCCCGAAAGCAACATCAGCTCGACCACGCAGGGTGATGTGTCGTCTTCGGTTTCTGCCATCTACGTGGAAACGAGCAACGGCGAAATCACCGCTACGGAAGAGAATCCGATCATCCTGGCCGTGAACAACCCCAGCCGCAACACAGAGACCAGATTCAGCAAGATGACCGTATACAAAGTCAGTGCAACGGCAACCAGAGCCAACGACCTGCAGAACCTGGGAGACGCGACCTACAACGCCGCTACCAACAGCTATCAGCTGGTACTGACCTCGGGCAAACTGGAAGGCTCGTATGAGTTCCACGTCAACTCGACCCGTACACTGGGACAGAAAGGTACGGAAGTACTCAACGAGGGTACCGTGGACAACAGCGGAAGCTACGAGGCCATGAACAACATTCCCCTGACCTACGAAGCCAGAATGGGCTGGAGCTTCAACGCCACCATCGACTCGGAACTGGCATCGCTCATCAAAAAGGCCATCGAGTCCAATGAAGGAAGCGAAAACATGTTCACCGTCAGCCGCAACCTCACAACCAACCTCGGAGGAAGAAGCATCCTGTACTGGAAAGCAGTGGGCAACTATCAGAACATCTCGTATACGTTCCAACTGAACACTGGAAACTATACGGTGGAACTGACCAAGTATACCGGCGTAGACTTTTCCTATGTAGTCGTTGACGCCAACCAGCACTCGGGAGGTACAAGCGGCTCGGATATGTAAAAGACAGAAACAAAAAATCTATCGAAGTAACATCCCATACGCATCCCAATGGTCCCGATCCGGAAACAAACATGTTCCGGACCGGGACTTTTCTTTTTCCAACGGGACGGACCGACAGGGACGGAAAGGATTTTTCCGGACGGAAAAGGCGCGTAATCCGTGCCTTCTTCGTACCTTTGCGTATCATCCATCTGAAGACTGACTATGGAACTACTTGTCTACAAAGCATCGGCCGGATCGGGAAAGACGTTCACCCTGGCCGTGGAATATATCAAACACCTCATCGCCAACCCGAGGGCGTACCGGCAGATTCTGGCCGTGACCTTCACCAACAAGGCGACGGGGGAGATGAAGGAACGCATCGTGCAACAGCTGTACGGCATCTGGAAGGGCGACCGGGACTCGGAAGCGTACCTGAACCGCATCCGCGAGGACCTGAAGGACCGCATCCCCACCGAGGAACTGAGACGGAGGGCGGGAACGGCCCTGCTGTACATGCTGCACGACTACAGCCGCTTCCGGGTGGAGACGATCGACTCGTTCTTCCAGTCAGTGATGAGAAACCTGGCCCGCGAACTGGAGCTGAGCCCGAACCTGAACATCGAACTGAACAACGCGGAGGTGCTGGACGAAGCGGTGGACAGCCTCATCGAGAAGCTGACGCCGGACGCACCGGTGATGGGCTGGCTGCTGGACTACATCAACGAACGCATCGCCGACGACAAGCGCTGGAACGTGTCGGACGAAATCAAGAGCTTCGGACGGAACATCTTCGACGAGAGCTACCTGGAGAAAGGGGACCGCCTGAGGGAATGCCTGGGCGAACCGCAGATGATGAAGCTGTACAAGGAGGCGCTGAAGGAACTGGAAACGGAGGCGCTGGAGCAGATGCAGGCGTTCGGGGAGCAGTTTGAAGGGGAACTGGAGGGACACGGACTGGTGCCGGAGGACCTGAAGGGGGGAGCCCGGGGTATCGGGAGCTACTTCCGCAAACTGAAGGACGGAAAGCTGACGGACAAGGACGTGGTGAACGCCACCCTGAAGGGATGCCTGGCCAGCGCGGACAACTGGAGCGCGAAGACGTCGAAGCAGCGGAAGGAGATTACGGACCTGGCGGAAAGGAACCTGATGCCGCTGCTGCAGGAGGCGGAACGCCTGAGACCGCAACGGAACCGAACGGTGAACAGCTGCCGCCTGACGCGGCAGCACCTGAACAAGCTGCAACTGCTGAACCACATAGACGAGGAGGTGAAGACGCTGAACCGGGAACAGAACCGCTTCCTGCTGTCGGACACGAACGCCCTGCTGCACCGGCTGGTGAAGGAAGGGGACCCGTCGTTCGTCTTCGAAAAGATCGGTACGACCATCCGCAACGTGATGATTGACGAGTTCCAGGACACGAGCCGCATGCAATGGGACAACTTCCGCCTGCTGTTGCTGGAAGGACTGGCACAGGGCGAAGACAGCCTGATCGTGGGCGACGTGAAGCAGTCCATCTACCGCTGGAGAAACGGCGACTGGCGCATCCTGAACGGGCTGGACCGGAAGCTGGACCACTTCCCCATCCGACTGGAGACGCTGAAGGTGAACCGACGGAGCGAGACGAACGTGATAGACTTCAACAACCGGGTGTTCAAGGAGGCGGTGGAGTACCTGAACGGCAAGCACCTGGAGGAACTTCAGACGGAATGCACGGAGCTGAAGGTGGCCTACAGCGACGTGGCTCAGGAGTCGCCCAAGGAAACGGCCAGGGGCTACGTGCGCGTGGACTTCCTGGAACCGGACGAGGAGAACGACTATGCGACGGTGACGCTGGAGGCACTGGGCGAAGCGGTGAAGGAACTGCTGGCCGGAGGGGTGAAGATGAACGACCTGGCCATCCTGGTGCGCAAGAACCGGAACATCGCCACGATAGCGGACTACTTTGACCGGGAGCTGAAGGTGCCGGTGGTGTCGGACGAGGCATTCCGGCTGGATGCCTCGCAGGCGGTGTGCATGCTGGTGGACGCCCTGCGCTACCTGACGGACGAAACGGACAGCGTGGCACTGGCCGCCCTGGTGATGAACTACCGGACGGGGGTGAAGGAAATCGCGGAAAGCCCGGACTACCTGACGGCGGAACGGCTGACGGACTACCTGCCCGAGGAGCTGACCACTCGCCGCGAGGAACTGAGGCTGATGCCGCTGTACGAACTGCTGGAGGAGCTGTTCGGGCTGCTGGAGATGAAGAGGCTGGAGAAGCAGGACGCATACCTGTTTGCCTTCTTTGACGCGGTGACGGACTACCTGCAGAGCCACTCGTCGGACCTGGACGGATTTCTGCACTACTGGGACGAAACGCTGTGCATGAAGACCATCCCGAGCGGGGAGCTGGAGGGCATCCGCATCCTGTCCATCCACAAGTCGAAGGGACTGGAGTTTCACACGGTGCTGATCCCCTTCTGCGACTGGAAGACGGAGAACGAGACGAACAGCCAGCTGGTGTGGTGCTCGCCGAAGGAGGGACCGTACAACCGGCTGGGACTGGTGCCGGTGAACTACTCGCCGGCAATGGCGGAATCGGTATACCGGGAGGACTATCTGGAGGAACGGCTGCAGCTGTGGGTGGACAACCTGAACCTGCTGTACGTAGCCTTTACGCGGGCGGGAAAGAACCTGCTGGTGTGGAGCCGGAAGGACCAGCGGGGAACGATGGCGGAACTGCTGGGCTATGCCCTGCCCCGCCTGGCAGCCGGAGGACACGGGACCTGGGACGAGGATGCGGCACGCTACGAACGGGGCGAGCTGTGTGCCTCGGAAGAGAAGGCGGAACGGGAGGTGACAAACCGGCTGGCCCGGAAGGCCACGAAGCGGCCGGTGGTGATGGAGAGCCTGAAGCACGAGGTGGAATTCAGACAGTCCAACCGCTCGGCGGACTTCATCGCAGGCGTGGACGAGGAGGAATCGGAACAACGGTTCATCAACCGCGGACGACTACTGCACACGCTGTTCTCGGCCATCCGCACGGAAGCGGACATCGACGAGGCTATCAGCCGCCTGGTGTTCGAGGGGGTGATAGGACGACAGGAGACGGAAAAGGAAATACGGGCACTGACACAACGGGCCTTCGAACTGCCGCAGGTGAAGGAGTGGTACGACGGAACGTGGCGGCTGTTTAACGAATGTGACATCATCTGGACGGAGAACGGAGAGCTGAGGAACCGGCGTCCGGACCGCGTGATGATGAAGGACGGACGGCTGGTGGTGGTGGACTTCAAGTTCGGCAAGCCCAGCAAACAGTACATCCGGCAGGTGAAGGACTACATGCAGCTGCTGACGCGCATGGGGTACAACCCAAAACAGATGGAAGGATATCTGTGGTATGTGACGGAGGGGAAAATAGAAAGGATTAATGGTTAATGATAAATGGTTAATGGTTAATGAAGCTAACCACTCACCGCTCACCGTTAACCACTTATTTAATTTTCAATTTTCAATTATCAATTCTCAATTCATCAATGGAAACATTTCTGCAACTGGTAGCACAGGATTTATATAAGAAGGTGGGAAATGACCTGAGCCGTACGGTGGTGGTATTCCCCAACAAACGCGCGAGCCTGTTCTTCAACGAACAGCTGGCGGCACAGAGCGACCGGCCGCTGTGGTCGCCTGCGTACGTGAGCATCAGCGACCTGTTCAGGCAGCTGTCGCCGTGGAAGGCGGGAGACCCCATCCGGCTGGTGTGCGAGCTGTACCGGGTGTTCCGCGAGGAGACGAAGAGCGAGGAGACGCTGGACGACTTCTACTTCTGGGGCGAACTTCTGATCAGCGACTTTGACGACGTGGACAAGAATCTGGTGGACGCGGACCGACTCTTCAGCAACCTGCAGGACCTGAAGAACATTCTGGACATTCCCGACTACCTGGAACCGGAACAGGAGGAGGCGATACGGGAGTTCTTCGAGAACTTCTCCATCGAACGGCGGACGGAGCTGAAGGAACGCTTCATCAGCCTGTGGGACAAGCTGGGCGACATCTACCGCCACTACCGCAGCCGGCTGGAGGAGCTGGGCATCGCCTACGAGGGCATGATGTACCGCCAGGTGATGGAGGAGCTGGACACGAACCGGCTGGCGTATGACCGGTATGTGTTCGTGGGCTTCAACGTGCTGAACCGCGTGGAGCAGGCCTTCTTCCAACGGCTGCAGGAAGCCGGAAAGGCGTGGTTCTACTGGGACTACGACGTGTTCTACACCCGGCGTCCGGCCGAAGCCAACCCACCCTACCGGCACGAGGCGGGGGAATTCATCCTGCGCAACCTGAAGCTGTTTCCCAACCAGCTGCCGGAGAGCTGTCTGGACGTGATGAGCCGGCCCAAGCGGATCCGCTTCCTCTCCGCACCGACGGAGAACGCACAGGCCCGCTTCCTGCCCCGCTGGATGGAGGAGCTGGACCTGCCGGAAGGAGCCCGGCAGAAGGAGAACGCCGTGGTGCTGTGCAACGAGGCCCTGCTGGTGCCGGTGCTGCACACCCTGCCCGAAGAGGTGAAGGACGTGAACATCACCATGGGATTCCCGCTGGCACAGACGCCGGTGTACAGCTACATCAACGCCCTGACGGAACTGCAGACGGACGGGTACCGGGCGGACAGCGGACGCTATACCTACGAGGCGGTGACGGCCGTGCTGAAGCATCCGTACGTGAGGCAGCTGTCGGCCGAAGCGGAACGGCTGGAACGGAGGCTGACGCAGGACAACCGCTTCTATCCCCTGCCCTCGGAACTGAAGGCAGACGCCTTCCTGGAGCAGGTATTCACCCCGCAGAACGGCATAGAAGCCCTGTGCGCCTGGCTAACGGAACGCATCAAGGATGTGTCGGTCCTGTACCGGAAACCGCAGGAAGAGGACGAAAAGGACATCTTCGGGCAACTGTACCGGGAATCGCTGTTCAAGGGATATACGCTGGTGAACCGCCTGCTGAACCTGATGGAGACGGGCGAACTGGCGGGCATACGGACGGACACGCTGAAGCGGCTGATGAACCGCCTGCTGACGGCGGCCAACATCCCCTTCCACGGCGAACCGGCCATCGGCATGCAGGTGATGGGCGTGCTGGAGACGAGAAACCTGGACTTCAGGAACCTGATA
>CATXSD010000122.1 GCA_958402075.1 Mediterranea massiliensis
AAGATAAAGAAAAAATATATCGATATAGTACTTTCCCAGAAAGAGAATGTATGATTTTAGTCGGAGGAGCCTATGCAAAAGGGAAAAAAGTAGTATGTTATTCCGGAAATGAGCATCCAGTATGTGTAGATTGTCAACTATAATAGTAACAATTGTTTTTATTATTATAGCATCTATAGCAAACGGATGTAAAGGAAATGGCAACAATGCAAGCCTTGAAGTCAAAGATGTTATTGAAATACCTATTAATAATCCCATTGAAACATCTATCAATAATTTAATTGCAGAATACGACACTATCCGCTTAGAGGTATCAAGCAAATCGTTGCTTTCTGACATAGCTCAAGTCCAAATAATGAACGACAAGTTATATGTAACAGAAAGCAGTATGTCTATGGTTTTTATCTACACACTTGAAGGGAAATACATATCAAAGATATGTAATCAAGGAGAGGGGCCAAAAGAATATATCAAAATTTATAGTTTTGAACTTGATCCAGCAAATAATCGTCTTCTTTTAACCGACACCTTTTCAAAACGGCTTTTTATTTATGACGAAAACGGCAATTTGCAAGATGTTATATCATTAAATTTTATGCCTGAACGTGTTGTATCCGACCAGAGTGGCCGTTTTTTACACATTAAGGCATCCATGGATTATGAAAATAATGACAAAAAATTAAGTAAAACACATATACAGGTTTTAAACAACAAAGGAGATATTGAATTTGCATTTCTGCCTGATGAGTCTCCTAATCATAAACGGTTTCGCTCAATTCAAGCTGCCAATCTTACAAAAGACGGAGAGTTTCAATTCATGCCTCCTTACTCGAATATCATTTATCGCATTCACGGCCAACAAGCGATACCTGTTTATACTCTTACCCCAAAAAACGGATGGGATTTGTTGTCAAAGGAAGACAAAAAAGAAATCTATTTTACGGTTGAACAATCGAACATCCCAAAGTTTGAAGAACAGAAAAAGATGTTTTTTAGCGGAAGTTTCTTTGACTCCGATAGTTTATTGTTTATATCCAGTGGCTGGAAACAGCATTTTTACACACTCTATTCGAAGACTCAAAAAGCCGCCTTTACTATTACACCTGAAAAAATCAGCGGAAACAAAGGATTAAAAGAAATTTTTTTAAGGTGCCCTCTTGCATTATATGGCGGATATTTCTACATAGATGTTTCTTTTGGAATTATGAGTTATGCACTAAACTATTTAGAAGAAGGGAAAATGAAATTCTTTCTTCAATCAATTAATGATGAAGAGGGAAATCCATGTATCATACGTTATAAATTCAACCAAGCCCTTCTGACACCCGGATCATAAAAAGAGAAACAGGCAAAACTGGCAAAAGAACTACAAACCTATTTCGGATTCCAAAGATTTTCACTATTTTTGCTCAGTTATTACATTAAGGCTCAAATTATGACTGAAGAAGAAAAAATAAACGGTGAAAACAATTATTCGGCCTGCAACATCCAAGTGCTGGAAGGACTGGAAGCGGTGAGAAAACGCCCCGCCATGTACATCGGCGACATCAGCGAAAACGGTTTGCACCACCTGGTATACGAAGTGGTGGACAACGCCATCGACGAAGCCATGGCCGGCTACTGCGACCACATCGAAGTAACCATCAACGAAGACAACTCCATTACCGTACAAGATAACGGCCGCGGTATCCCCGTGGACTTCCACGCCAAAGAAAAGAAATCGGCCCTGGAAGTAGTCATGACCGTGCTCCATGCCGGAGGCAAGTTCGACAAAGGTTCCTACAAGGTGTCGGGCGGTCTGCACGGCGTAGGTGTATCGTGCGTCAACGCCCTGTCTACGCACATGACGACGCAGGTATTCCGCAACGGAAAAATCTACCAGCAGGAGTATGAATGCGGCAAGCCGCTCTACGACGTCAAGGAAGTGGGCACCTGCAATCCGGGCTTCACCGGCACCAAGCAGACCTTCTGGCCGGACGGAAGCATCTTTACCACCACCGAATACAAGTACAGCACGCTGCAGGCCCGCCTGCGCGAACTGGCCTATCTGAACGCCGGCATCCGCATCACGCTGACCGACCGCCGCCAGAAAGACGAGAACGGCGAGTTCGTGAAAGAAGTATTCCATTCCGAAGAAGGCGTCAAGGAGTTTGTCCGCTACCTGAACAGCAACAACACGCCGCTCTTCGACGACGTCATCTACCTGAACACCGAAAAGGCCGGCGTACCCATCGAGTGCGCCATCATGTATAACACGGGCTACCGCGAGAACCTGCATTCCTACGTGAACAACATCAACACGAAGGAAGGCGGTACGCACGAAGCCGGCTTCCGCTCCGCCCTGACCCGCGTACTGAAGAAATACGGCGAAGACACCTGCGCCAAACAGTTGGAGAAGGCCAAAGTAGAAATCTCGGGCGAGGACTTCCGCGAGGGCCTCATCGCCGTCATCTCCGTCAAGGTGGCCGAACCCCAGTTCGAAGGACAGACCAAGACGAAGCTGGGCAACAGCGAAGTGAGCGGCGCCGTCAACCAGGCCGTAGGCGAAGCCCTGACCTACTATCTGGAGGAGCATCCGAAAGAAGCCAAGCTGATTGTAGACAAGGTGATACTGGCCGCTACCGCCCGTGTAGCCGCCCGCAAGGCACGCGAGTCGGTACAACGCAAGTCGCCCATGAGCGGCGGAGGCATGCCGGGCAAACTGGCCGACTGCTCCAGCAAGGACCCCGACGAATGCGAACTGTTCCTCGTCGAGGGTGACTCGGCAGGCGGATCGGCCAAGCAGGGCCGCAACCGTACCTTCCAGGCCATCCTGCCCCTGCGCGGTAAGATTCTGAACGTAGAGAAAGCCATGTGGCACAAGGCCTTCGAAAGCGACGAGGTGAACAACATCATCCAGGCACTGGGCATCCGCTTCGGCCTCAACGGCGAAGACAGCAAGGAAGCCAACATCGACAAGCTGCGCTACAAGAAGGTCATCATCATGACCGATGCCGATGTCGATGGTTCGCACATCGACACGCTGATCATGACCCTCTTCTTCCGCTACTTCCCGCAAGTCATCCAGCAAGGCTACCTCTACATCGCCACTCCCCCGCTCTACCTCTGCACCAAAGGTAAGGTGAAGGAATACTGCTGGACCGACCAGCAGCGCCAGCGGTTTATCGATACCTACGGCGGCGGTTCGGAGAATGCCATCCACACCCAGCGCTACAAAGGTTTGGGTGAAATGAACCCCGAACAGCTGTGGGAGACGACCATGAACCCCGAAAACCGCATGCTGAAGCAAGTCAACATCGACAATGCCGCCGAGGCCGACTACATCTTCTCCATGCTGATGGGCGAAGACGTAGGTCCGCGACGCGAATTCATCGAAAAGAATGCAACATACGCCAACATTGACGCATAATTTATTATTTACCAACCTCACATCTTACAACTGAAGCAGTCCCGGAGCAGCAGGAAAATCCTGCCGGCCGGGACTTTTTCTTTCAATACTTCCCCGACACGTAAATCCTCCTTCTGCGACCTCTCCCTGAAACATTCTTGCAAAATGATTCCCCAGCAACCCATACCCGCCGGCACAAAATCGGTCAAAGGGCAGAAGTTTTTCAAGAAAAAAGAGAGAATAAAATTGTTTTATTAAAAGAAAAGTATAATTTTGTAACAGATTGCTGGGAGAAACAGTTTATCCATGACAAAAGTTCAATATCCGACACAAAAAAGGGAAATTGGAACATGGGGACAAGCCGGACAACCTTCCAGCTGATTTTTGCTGAAGGAAAGGCATGCGGAATGCCAGTAAACAGGATCAGACATAAAATTAACCTCTTAAATTTTTTGCTTATGAATGTACAAAGTATCGGTGAAAATGCAGGAATCATCTGGAGACTGCTCCAGAGTGAGAACCGGAAATGGGACTATCTGGAAATCAAGAAGGCGACCGGCCTGCCGGACAGAGACATCAATGCGGCCATCGGCTGGCTGGCCCGTGAAGGCAAACTGACGATAGATGAGACCAAAGTCGGAAGAAGAAACATCATATACATCGAGTTAAACTATTATATCGGTTGAATTATGGATAAAAGTACCATTGGAAACAATGCAGGCATCGTCTGGCGACTGCTGAACAACGGCAAGCGATGGAGTTATGAAGACCTGAAAACCGCCTCCGGACTGACGGACAGAGACCTGAACGCCGCCATCGGCTGGCTGGCAAGAGAGGACAAAGTCTACTTCGAAACAGACAAGGACAACACGGAGTACCTTTATCTCTCTGTCAACGTGTACTTCTGACATGCCCTGCCACAGGACCTGGACCTGCCTTTGAAAGAATTGAAATGTACCATGGCTCCACACCGCGGTGCGACGCAGAGGGGAGCGATGGAAGTGAACGAACACGCCGGACGGAAGGTCTACCTCCCGCTCCGGCGCCCCTCTTTTTCCGGCCTGTTAAGACTAAATAAGACTGATTCCTTGGCACGCTGAAGCAAAATTATCATCTTTGGTCTGAAAACTCCAAACGACGACATCATGAAGAAATTACTCCTGGCCCTCTGCCTTGCCACCGTACAAACCGTCTCCGCACAAACCGCCGACCAGCACATCGGCACCCTGATCAATGAAAGCAACTGGTTCGAGCTGAAACGAACAATGGACGATACGCCCCGCGACTCCGTCAGCCCCCTACTCTACCAGATGGGCACAGCCCTGACCGCCCACTACTTCAACCGCCCCGACTCGGCCTGCACCACCATCGGCATCCTGCTGAACGAATACCAGCCGGAACTGGGCCCGCAAAACGCCGTAAACATGGCCACCCTCCTGGCCACCGACCTGACACGGAGCAACCGCTACCAGGAAGCTGCCGCACTGATGCAGAGCCTGGCCGGGCAACTGCAGGCACAGGGTGTGGACACGGCGACCACAACTCCCATCCTCCAAGCAGCCGACCTCTACACGGCATACGCCCGCGTGGCACCTTTCTGCCGCCCGCTCCACTCCGCGGGCGAATACCACATACCTTTCTCGTTCAACGACGACATGCACCAGGGATACAAGAAGCAGGGACACTTCCTGATGCTGGATGCACGCATCAACGGCACCTGCGAACCGGTAGTGTTCGACACCGGCGCAGGTGCCAACATCATCAGCAGCCGGCTGGCCGAAGCATGCGGCCTGCGGCTGACGGACATCACCCTCGGCATGCAGGGCATAGGCAGGCAGCAGGGACGCGTAGCCCTGGCCGACACGCTGCGCATCGGCCCGATGGCGTGGCAGAACGTTCCCTTCCTGATTGTCGATACACGCACAGGCGATGCCGAAGCCGACAGCATCGGCGACCTGCTGCAGCCCGTCATCGGACTTCCCATTATACTGAGTATGAAAGAGGTACAGTTTGATTTTGAGCACCACGAACTGCTGATACCCGTCACGCCGACACCCAATCCGCTGGCCGGCAGCAACCTGCTGCGCACGGACAGCGAAGGCCTGCGTGTGGAGAGCCGCGACGACGAGGGGCACCCGATGTACATGCACCTCGACACGGGCTCTTATGGCAGCGACCTGACTGCCCGCTGGTATGCCGCCCACCGCACACAGGTGGAGGCACAGGGCCAACCCGACTCGCTCCGCATGGCCGGCATCGGCGGCGTTAGCAAGCAAAAGACCTACCGCATGCCGCGCATTACTTACCGCATCGGACAGGGACAGGCGGCGCTGGACGACGTACACGTCAGCACAGGCCTCGACCTCCGCACGGGACAGTCTGTCGGCAATCTATTCGGCATCAGCGATATAGACGGCATTATCGGATTGGGACTGCTGGAGCGGTTCCGCCGCGTCACACTGAACTTGGAAGAGATGTATATCAATGCAGAATGAGGTGCGAAGATTACTAGCAGGCCCAGAAGGATAAAAAGCCAGACAAGCAAACTGTCCATCACGATTGATTCATTTAATTACAGCATCCCCTGCTTCTCCAGCTCCTCCGCCGCAATCTCCAGTTCCTTGTACCACGCTTCGCCGAACTTGCGGATAAGCGGTTCGCGCAGGAACTTATAGACAGGCACATTCTCCTTACGCCCCAACAGGACGGCGGCCTTGCAGACGTCCCAGCGGTGGTAGTTCACTGCCTTATAGGGACCGTAATCGCCCACGCGGATGGGATAGAGGTGACATGAAACAGGCTTGTAGAAGTCGGTCTTGCCTTCTCGGAAGGCTTTCTCGATGGCGCAATAGCAGCAGCCACGGTCATCGTAGCAGGTGAAGACACAATCCTTGTTGTTGACAATGGACGTGACGAGGTCGCCCTCACAATCGGTATATACCACCCCCTGACGGTCGATGACGGCCCGCGCTTCGGGGCTGAGGTCGTCCCATATCACGGGGAGCACTTCTTCGAGTTTCTCCACTTCGTCCAGTTCTACCGGCGCTCCGGCATCTCCCTCGATGCAACACTCGCCCTTGCAGGCCGACAGGTCACACAGAAACTTCTCGCGCAATACGTCGAGACTTACCACTACATCGTCTATCTGTATCATAAATTACCGTTCTTTTATCAAAGTCATTCTTCGCAATCGGGCATTTGCATAAACCGTTATAAATCAAATGTATATCAGTTTATTTCAGTTTACAGAAAATAAACTCTCAGTTTAATGCGGATAAACCGACAGTTTAAACGGACTAAACTGGCAGTTTAAACGGAGTAAACTGACAGTACAAAGGCTTTAAACTGACAGTACAAACGGGGTAAACAATGCCCTTTGTGAATAAAGACAATCCTTATAAAATACAAGGGCAGACAGAAGGAATCTTTTCATCAGCACCTTCTGCCTGCCCTCTATTCATTTATAATCTTCCGATCAATTACTTAATCAGGTCCTTGCCGGTCATCTCGGCGGGCTGAGGCATGCCGAGGATGTGGAGGATGGACGGAGCTACGTCGGCCAGCACACCGTTCTCTACCTTGGCGTTCTTGTTCTCCGTCACGTAAACGAAGGGAACAGGATTCAGCGAGTGGGCGGTGTTGGGCGTACCGTCGGCGTTCAGAGCGTGGTCGGCATTGCCGTGGTCGGCGATGATGATCACCTCGTAGCCGTTGGCCTTGGCAGCCTCAACGGTGTCGCGGACGCAGTTGTCGATGGCAACGACTGCCTTCTCGATGGCTGCATAAACGCCCGTGTGGCCCACCATGTCGCCGTTGGCGTAGTTCACCACGATGAAGTCGTACTTCTGCGTGCCGATAGCCTCCACCAGCTTGTCCTTCACTTCGTAGGCGCTCATCTCGGGCTTCAGGTCGTACGTGGCAACCTTGGGCGAGGGAACGAGGATGCGGTCTTCGTTGGCATACGGAGTTTCGCGGCCGCCGTTGAAGAAGAAGGTGACGTGGGCATACTTCTCCGTCTCGGCGATGTGGAGCTGCGTCTTGCCGTTGTTGGCCAGGTATTCGCCCAGCGTGTTCTGCACGTTCTCCTTGTCGAAGAGGATGTGTACGCCCTTGAACGATGCGTCGTAGGGCGTCATGCAGTAGTATTGCAGGCCGGGGATGGTGTGCATGCCCTGCTCCGGCATATCCTGCTGGGTCAGTACGATGGTCAGCTCCTTGGCGCGGTCGTTGCGGTAGTTGAAGAAGATGAC
>CATXSD010000123.1 GCA_958402075.1 Mediterranea massiliensis
CCGAGACCGTATCCACCGACTACGACATGTGCGACCGCCTCTACTTCGACGAGCTCACCTTCGAGCGCGTCATGGACATCCTCGACCTGGAGAACCCGCACGGCGTCATCGTCTCTACCGGCGGTCAGATACCCAACAACCTGGCCCTGCGCCTCGACGCGCAGCACGTCCGCATCCTCGGCACCTCGGCCCGGAGCATCGACAATGCCGAAGACCGCGACAAGTTCTCCGCCATGCTCGACCGCATCGGCGTGGACCAGCCCGAGTGGAGCGCGCTGACGTCGATGGAAGACATCAACGCCTTCATCCAGAAGGTAGGCTTCCCCGTGCTCGTCCGTCCGTCGTATGTGCTGAGCGGTGCCGCCATGAACGTCTGCTCCAACCAGGAAGAGCTGGAGCGCTTCCTCCAGCTGGCGGCCAACGTCTCGAAGAAGCACCCCGTGGTGGTGAGCCAGTTCATCGAGCACGCCAAGGAGGTGGAGATGGATGCCGTGGCACAGCAGGGCGAAATCATCGCCTACGCCATCTCCGAGCACATCGAGTTTGCCGGCGTGCACTCGGGCGACGCCACCATCCAGTTCCCGCCGCAGAAGCTCTACGTGGAGACCGTGCGCCGCATCAAGCGCATCAGCCGCGAGATAGCCAAGGAGCTGAACATCTCCGGTCCCTTCAACATCCAGTTCCTGGCGCGCGACAACGACATCAAGGTCATCGAGTGCAACCTCCGCGCCTCGCGTTCGTTCCCCTTCGTCAGCAAGGTGCTGAAGCTCAACTTCATCGAGCTGGCCACGAAGATTATGCTGGGCATCCCCGTGGAGAAGCCGGACAAGAACCTCTTCGACCTGGACTACGTGGGCATCAAGGCCTCGCAGTTCTCCTTCAACCGCTTGCAGAAGGCCGACCCCGTGCTGGGCGTCGACATGGCTTCGACGGGCGAGGTGGGCTGCATCGGCGACGACACCTCGTGTGCCGTGCTCAAGGCCATGCTCTCCGTGGGCTACCGCATCCCGCAGCAGAACATCCTGCTGTCCACCGGTTCCACGGAGCAGAAGGTGGACATGCTTCCGGCGGCCCGTCAGTTGCAGCGCAAGGGCTACAAGCTCTTTGCCACGGGCGGCACGTCGAAGTTCCTCACCGAGAACGGCGTGGAGAACACCCGCGTCTACTGGCCCAGCGAGGAAGGCCGGCCCCAGGCGCTCGACATGCTCCACAAGAAGGAGATCGACATGGTGGTCAACATCCCCAAGAACCTGACGGCAGGCGAGCTGAGCAACGGCTACAAGATACGCCGTGCGGCCATCGACCTCAACATCCCGCTCATCACCAACGCCCGTCTGGCCAGCGCCTTCATCAATGCCTTCTGCACGATGTCGGTAGACGACCTGGCCATCAAGTCGTGGGCGGAGTATAAGTAATCCGGCTCCCGTCCGAACCCTTGGACAAAGAGGGGTATCGAAATAGAAGTATCTTCAACTCTCCTCCTTCGGGAAGGAGGAGTACCCGACAGGGGGAGGTGGTAGGTGAATACATGACGCGTTGATTGATAACCTTTCGCGAAAACCTGCCACCCCGCCCTTTGGGCATAGGCTGTGTCAAAATAAAGGCATCTGCGACTCTCCTCCTTCGGGAAGGAGGAGTACCCGATAGGGGGAGGTGGTAGGTGAATACATAATACGTTGACTGATATCTTTTTGCGAAAGCCTACCACCCCGCCCTTTGGGCACCCCTCCTTCCCGAAGGAGGGGAGTTGAATAGCTTCACGTCATTTTGAAACATCTCCAAATGGAATCTTTCAATTTTGCTTCAACAATGTTCAGGATGACATTGCCTGTTGATGAAACTTTTTCTTTTTGATACCCCTCTTTGTTTTTTTACATTCCTTCATCCGGCTTGCACGTCCTGTTTGCCCGGCTTGCACGTCCTGTTTGCTCAGCTTGCACGTCCTGTTTGCCCGGCTTGCACGTCCTGTTTGCCCGGCTTGCACGTCCTGTTTGCCCTGCTTGCACGTTCTGTTTGCCCGGCTTAAACGTCCTGTTTGTCCGGCTTATACGTCCTGTTTACCTGTCCCGTACAATTTTTAGTCCTGTTTGTGGCATTTCCATTATGCTGTATTCCAGCATTTTGAGGAATTTTGAGGTGCATTTTTCGTTCTTTTTTTCGTAAGTTGTTTGTTAATTTCTTATCTTCGTCGGCATAAACCCAATAAAACTATAGATATGAAAAACGTAAAGACAGAAATCTTGCAGGCCTCCATGGCCGTTGCGGCATCGGGCAAGCCGCACAAAAGCCCGATGGGTGCCTTCCTGGCGAAGGCCGTGTGTTGGACGTGCGGTGTCGTCGCACTGGCGGCGGTTGCCTCTTGCGGCGCACCTGCTCCGAGTGAAACCCTTTCCTCTTACCAGGACTTTCCGCAGACGGTAGAGCTGAAAGGTACCCCGGTATCGGCCGACACGGCCCTCATCCGTTATCCCTTCCGCATCCGTGTGCACGCCGGGCGTGCCGTGGTGATGGACCTCCACGGCGGCGACAGCTTCCTCCATGCCTTCGGCCTTCCCGGTTTCCGTCATCAGGCCTCCTTCGGCAGGCGCGGTGAGGGACCCGGGGAGCAGCTTTCTCTGGAAAACATCCGCTGGGTGGGCGACACGCTCTATGCCCTCGACTCCAACAAGTCCGAACTGGCCCGCTTCGCTTTCAGTCCGTCGGCTGCGTCGCCTGTGCGCTGCAGCCCGGTGGGCCTGGACAAGGAACTGCTGCGTGCGCTCGACTTTGTGCCGGTGGGCACTTCCTCCTTCTTCATCCCCGACTATTCGGGCGACAGCCGCTTCTGCATCGTGGGGCGCGACGGCCGGCTGTTGCGCCGCTTCGGATCCATCCCCACGGCCAACGAGGGAGCCTTGCGTGATGCCCGTCCCGCCCTGGCCCAGGCCTGGCGCAGCTTCATCGACTACAATCCCCGCAACGACGTGCTGGCCGCCGTCACCCAGCTGGGCGAGGTGGTCGAGCTGTGGCATCTGAACGACAGCACGCATACGGTGCTCGTGGGTCCCGGCGGCGAGCCGCAGTTCCGCGTGCATCAGGGCTACGGCATTCCCACGGGCATCATGGGCTTCACCGACGTGCAGGTGACGGACAAGGCTGTCTATGCCGTGTTCCAGGGCACTTCGTTCAAGGAGATGGCCCTCAGCATGCAGCGGGGCGAGGAGCTGCCCGACGGCGGCCGCTACCTCTATGTGTTCAGCCTGAAGGGCGAGCCCCTGCGCCGCTACGTGCTCGACCGTTCCGTCTCCGGCATCGCGGTGGACGAGGAGCGGGGTGTGCTGCTGGCTACGGACACCAACAGCGACAATCCCGTGGTAGAGTACCGGCTGGATGCGGAGTAACGCATGGTCCCGGGCCGGTGACGGCAACTTTTCAAAAGGAATATCCGCCACAACAGCGTTTGGTGGAAGTGCTTTGTGACACCCTCATGAAGCACTTCCTGACACCCTGACAAAGCACTGCGAGGCACCCTGACGAAGCACTGCGTCAGGCCCCCACGGAGCACTGTGTGGTAGCCCGGCCAAAGGCGGCTTGCCTCCTCCGCAAAACATGCCCGCTTGGGGCTCGGAACATCGGATGTTTTCCTTCAAAAGATACGGTCTTTTGCCTCCTCACTATGGACTTTGTTCTGCTGAAGTGGGTAGTTGTGCGGCTGAAGTGGATAGTTGGCGCGACGAAGTGGGCAGTTGGCGCGACAAAGCCACGGGAAATAGATTTCCCGTTTCCCGCCTTCACGGTTTCACCGGCCGATAACCTGCTGTCCGTGAGCGGTATGCGGTGAAAGCAGGGGTGAAGGGTGAGCGGTGGGGATGGTTTCACAGCTGCCGGGGGGCTTGACAAAGGGGAAAAAATGTTGTATATTTACGGGAAAAAAGTCTCTGCCTATGAACCTGATTCACCAATTCAGAAACCTGTTCACTTCCCGCCGGGAAGCACCCCTGTCCACTCCCGCCAACCCTTACGGCGAACTCCTGTCGAACCTCGACGAACTCTGCGGCCGTCTGCCTGACGGCGAAGCCTTCCTCATCACGGGCGACGGCGAGTTCACCGTCCGCCTGACCTGGAAACCCCGGACAGCCAACCCCGCCAAAAGGATATTCAGCCTGAACGGCCGGAACGAGGCGACGGAGTGGATAGAGGACAACGACACGACAGAAGAACAAAGGGACCTAAAGGAATCGAAGCAGCGCCGGATGGTGCAACGCCTGACGCGCTACCTGAAACTGCACTATGCCTTCCGTTACAACCTGCTGACGGAACGCACGGAATGCGCCCGCCTCGACACGGAGACCGCAGACGACCCCCATCACCTTGTTTATACGCCCGTAGACAACCGTGCCCTGAACGGAATCGCCCTCGGCGCCATCGAGGACGGGATGGATTGCTGGGACAGGGACATCAAACGCTACGTGGAGTCCGACCACGTGCAGGCCTACCATCCCTTCGACCTGTACTTCAACAACCTGCCTGCCTGGGACGGCAAGGATCGCGTGACGGAACTGGCAAAGCGTGTCTCCGGCAATGAGGTTTGGATACGTTCCTTCCACCGCTGGATGCTGGCCGTCACGGCCCAATGGACAGGCACGGGCGACCGGGGCCGCCGTGCCAACAGCGTGGCTCCGCTCCTCGTCAGCACCGCGCAGGGGCTGGGCAAGTCCACCTTCTGCCGGATGCTGCTCCCCAAGGAGTTGCGCGACTATTTCACCGAAAGCTTCGACCTGACCAACGCCTCGTCGGCAGAGAACAAACTGGCCTCCTATGGCTTGATTAATCTCGACGAGTTCGACCGCCTGCCCGCCAGCCGTATGCCCCAATTGAAGAACCTGATGCAGATGGAAGACCTGCGCGTGCGCCGCGCCTACCGCCGCACGGCCGAAGCCCTGCCAAGAATCGCCTCCTTCATCGGCACCAGCAACCGCCTCGACCTGCTGACCGACCTCTCGGGCAGCCGCCGCTTCATCTGCGTGGAGGTGGAGCGTCCCATCGATTGTACTACCCCCGTTGACCATACCCAGCTTTACGCCCAGCTTTTACATGAACTGAAGAACGGCGAGCGTTGCTGGTTCAGCAAGGCGGAGGAGGCGGAAATCCAGGCGGCGAACCGCCCGTTCTACCGCGTGACGCCCGCCGAAGAACTCATCGGCAGTTGCTTTGAGCTGGCGGAAGCGGGCGAACAGGGCGCGCGTCTGATGTCGGCGGCGGATATCTACGCCGTCTTGAAGGAAAAGAACCCCGCGGCGTTGAAGGATTGCCCGTGTACCGCGTTCAGCCGCCTGTTGGCGCAGATGGGGCGGCGGGTGCATACGCGCTACGGCAACGGGTATTGGGTGAAGCGGAAGGAATGAGGGCCGAATCCGCTTGTGTAATAATTTTTCCTCTGGAAAAGCAAGAATTGCGAAGAACATAATATGATGAAAATGAATAATAAAATCCTCGTCAGAGAAAACCGGAGACTCCCATTTTTTGTTTGCCTGCTGGCAGGTGCCGCGTGTGCATTGGTTTTTGCAGCGGTTCGTTCCGGCAGACAGTGCCGTCAACAGCCTTCGTGCCACCGTGAGCCGTTTGCGCATTAAATTGCAGAAGATAGGCTTCGACATCAGGAGTCTGGGGGATTGTTATTGTCTCGTCTGGCTTGATGAACGGGATGAACATGCTGAAAATCAGGATTGAATCCGGAATATTACAAAACATTACAATTGTCTTTTCCGCTTTAGGGATGCATTTGTAATAAAATGTAATGCATTTCTTTTCTTTTTTCTCTCCTTTTTTCAGACCTTTGTTGCATAACCAAAAACATATAATAATGAAAGCAAAATTGTTTTTTATGTATGTCTGCTTATGCAGTTTGCGTCAAACAGATTTGTAAGTTCCTCCGTGCAGCCGGAAGAACCGGTTGACGCTTTATTGCTGGAGAATGTGGAAGTGTTGGCGGGTAATCTTGAAATACCATAGTAAATAAATGATGCGCTTTATGAAAATGATTAATCGTTTTTTGTCGGTTTCTTGTTTATGTATAGGAATGATTGCTTGTACACAGATAAAGGATACAGGAAACGTGAAAGACAAGTGTGATATTATAGATTTGTCATTACGTCAGGAAGAAAATCTGATACGTCTTTCGGAGATTTCTGATTCGGTTCATTATATTCCTTTGGAGACTTCAGACTCTTGTTTGATAGGCTCTGTTGATAAATTGTTGAGGACTGATGATGGAAATTTTATCGTAGTGGATAAGGAGGTTGCTTCTTCGGTCTTATTGTTTGACTCCGAAGGGAACTTCCTCAATCGAATAGGCTGCCGGGGACAAGGCCAGTCTGAATATGTTATGATTGAAGATGTGGCTTATAGAGATGGTTGTATTTATGTATGGGACGGCATTCAGAAAAAAGTGATAAAGTATTTGGAGAATGGTACGTTTGTTGAAACATATCGATTTGATTATACTGCGTATTCTATGGAATGTGTTGGAGAAAAGCAGTTTGCCTTCTGTTGTGACTATACTCCCAATCGCTCTTTGTATCGTGATGGCCAATATCCAAGTCTGATACTTTTCGATGCAGGAACTGATGAAGTGACTCCTTATTTGTATTTTGATGAGAAAACGAATAATACAGCTTATACATCTGTATTAAATAACTTGTATGGTGGAAACTTGGCGTTACCATTGAATGATACAATTTATGAAGTGACTGGCGGTGGAGCATCAGCAAAGTATCTTTTGAGATATAACAAAAATTATTTGAGTAACAAGAATGCATACATAGTAAAAAGCCAAACAGAAAAGATGACAGCTGATGATACTATGAAAGCAAGTATTGATGAAAAATTTCCTCAATTGATTTCTTATTTTTCATGTGACGGCCTCTCGCTTTTGTTCATGCGAATGGGTGGTTTTCTGTATTACGGCTTTTATTATCCGGATAGTGGCATTTATAAAGAGGCATCGGCGTGCGGCAAGTATCCCGTGGTAAATGATGTGGATGGAAGTTTTCTGTTTTCTCCTCGTTGTGTGGATGGTAATAGGGTATATTGTCTTATAGAGCCTTCAGCACTTTCTACTAGAAGCAAATTACCTGTTGATGTAGAAATAGAAGATAATCCGATTTTAGCAGAAATATATATGAGGTATAACGATGAAGATTAATCGAAAAATAACAATTCTCTTCTTGTTATGCTTATTCGGTTTGGGCATATGCAACATAGACGAATCGGTTCTGCAATTTGCACTTATCGGAAAGTCTGTTTAGTTATGGATTGCAGTATGTGTATTTTGTATGATTGCTTGCTAACGGAGTATTGATGAGAAGCCGATTTTGCCAGACGGGAGGAAATGATGATAGAAAAGAGAGGAATGAGTGGAAACTGCTTGAGGTTAGGGGTATCGGCATTCCTGCTCATTCCCGTTGACATAAACAAAATGAATAGATATCATGAAAAAGAATTTTTTAAAGGTTGCTCTTGTAGCAGCCGTTGCCGCAATGGCAGGTTATGCCCATCAGACTATGAAAAAAGGTTTGTACATACTTTTGTGCAGTCTGCTGGTGGTATCCTGTTCTTTTCCTGAAAAGAAGGGAGAAGGACAGGAGGC
>CATXSD010000124.1 GCA_958402075.1 Mediterranea massiliensis
TCCCGACGCCACACGCGCAGGTGGGGCACCCGCTCCAGGGCCTTCAGGATGTCGTCCTCGTGTCCGGCCTTGGGGAAGATCAGCGTGGGCAGGTCGGCCAGCACGCGCTCGCACCAGTCGGGCTGCAGGTAGTCCGAGAGGCGGATGATGCGCTCGGGCGAAGTGGCGGCCATGCCGTGGTCCGAGGTGACGATGAAGTTGATGCCTTCCCCGCCGGGCAGGGCACGCAGGCGGGCATACAGGTCGGCCAGCAGCGAGTCCAGCCGCTCCACCGCCTGGCGGGTCTCGTGCGAAGCCGGGCCGTAGCGGTGGCCGCTGCTGTCGGGTTCGTCAAAATAGAGCATGACGAGCTGCGGCCGGCGGTCCTGGGGCAGCGTCAGCAGCCGCACCACCTCGTCGAGGCGTTCGCCGTAGGTCAGCAGGGGTTTCCGGGCATAGTCGTGGTAGTAGTCGGGATACTGCCCCCGGATGGCCACGTCGGAACCGGGCCAGTAGACCACGCCCACCCGGACGCCCTGCCGGCGGGCCGTCAGCCAGATGGGCTCGCCGCCGTAGAACGAGCCGTCCTTGCCCGTCACCTTGTCGCCGATGCTGAAGGTGCGGCCCGAAGCCACGTCGTAGAACTTGTTGGCGATGATGCCGTGATGGTCGGGCACCAGGCCCGTGGCCAGCGTGTAGTGGTTGGGGAACGTCTTCGAGGGGAACGAGGGGCGCATCACCGCGCGGACGCCGCGGCGGCCCAGGGAGTCGAGGAACGGCGTGTCGTACATCTGCGGATAGTCCCAGCGGAAGCCGTCGAGCGACACGATGACCGTCGTGTGCCCTGCGGCACACAGGCCGAGGGCGACAAACAGGTATATAAACAGTACGAATTTTCTCATGACGCAAAGATATAAAAAGAAAGAAAGAGCGGCAAACCGGCCCCTATTTTTCATCCAGGCATACCGGCTTTGCCGCTCTCTTTCATGAATAAAGAAGGGATGTCTCCGTACAAGGAAGTGTCATTAAAACGCCGCTTCCTGTGTGTACTGGATCCCGCATCAAGTGCGGGATGACAGGAAATGACAGAGCCCTCTCTTAATTTTCAATTATCAATTCTCAATTTTCCATTAATTGAAGTAGTACTTCACACCGATCTGCATCTTCCAGCACTGGTCGTAGTTGCGGTTGAACGTCCAGCTGGTGAGCGGCGTGCCGTCGCTGTTCTTGAACATGGAGAAGTAGGGCGTGCCGTTCTCCACCTTGTCCACCTTCAGGATGGCGCCGTTGTTGCAGTTGCTCATGTTCTTCTCTACGCCCCACTTGGAGTTGAAGAGGTTGCCCACGTTCATGATGTCCACGCTCAGCTGCAGCTTGTTGGTGGTCTTGCCCAGCTTCAGGTCGAAGTCGTGGGCCCAGCGGAAGTCGAAGCGGTGTACCCAGGGAGCGAAGGCGCTGTAGGCCTCGGCATACTCACCCTTGTGGTTCTTCAGGTAGCTGTCCTGGTTGACGAAGTCCCAGAAGAGCTGGCGGTCGCTCTCGTTGGTGAAGTGGATTTCGCTGTCGTCCTTGGGGATGTACATCAGGTCGGTGTTGTTGCCGTCGCCGTTGAGGTCGTTGGAGTAGACGAAGCTGTAGCCCGCACCCCGGTAGCCGGTGTAGAACAGGCTGAAGTGGTCCTTATGATAGGTGTAGCTGACGGAAGCGATGACGCGGTCGGGGATGACGTACTGCGAGTTGTGCAGCTCCACGTGGTTCGGGCCGTTCACCGAGTACAGTCCCGACCAGGCCGACGAGGCGTTGCTGCCCGGCATGCCGGACATTTCCTTCATCACCGTGTGGGTGTAGGCGGCCATCAGGTACAGGTTCTTCACCGGCTCGGCGGTAGCCGTCAGGTTCATGGTCCAGCCGTAGCCCTTGTGGGTGTTGGTCAGCACGCAGGCGTTGCTGAAGTTGTTGTAGTAGCGGTAGTCGCTGGGATAGAGGTAGCGGTTGTCGGCACCCTTCAGCTGTTCCCAGCTGCCGTCGATGGGCTTGATGTTGTAGTTGTCCAGGATGACGGCGTTCACGTTCTTGGTATAGGTGAACTCGCCGGTCAGGGTCAGCGGGAAGGCCACGGGGAACTGGTAGTCCACAGCCAGCGACGACTTCCACACCTGCGGCATCTTGAAGTCCTTGTCCACACCGGCTATTTCGCTGGGCACCGTGCCCTCATCGGGGCTGATGCTCTCGGGCGCGCCGAGCAGCTCGCGGATCTGGTTGACGTCCGTCACCAGTCCGCCGGCAAAGTTCTGCAGACGGGGGTCGGACTTCACGACGACACCGTTCGAGTAGTTGGTGTCGGCATGCACCAGGTTCTGCACCATGCCCGAGTTGGTCGGCATGTTGGTGAAGAACACCAGCGGCAGACGGCCGGCAAAGAGTCCCGTACCGCCGCGCACCTTCAGGCTCTTGTCGCCGAAGACGTCCCAGGTGAAGCCGATACGCGGCGAAATCTGTACGTTGCCGTCGGGCCAGGCGCCGGTGTCGATGTGGCGGCCGCCGAAGTTCAGGTCATAGATGGCGTTGTTGCGCATCAGGTCGTCGTCGTTGAAGGCCAGCAGGTCGAAGCGGATGCCGCCCGTCAGCTTCAGGTTTTCCTGGATGTTCCACTCGTCCTGCGCATAGAGGCCATACTGGTTGAACACCACTTCGGCGTTCGGGTTGGTCTCGCCGTTGTAGCCGTAGGCCAGGCCCACGGTCTCGGGAGCGGCGCCGTTGAGGAAGTCGTCCAGCGAACGGTAGCGGTAGTAGCCCGTGCCGCCGCGCATGTAGGAGTTGTTGGCCAGCTGGTGCTCGAAGCTGAAACCGGCCGTAATCTTGTGTGCACCGGCGTAGTAGGTGAAGTTGTCGATAACGGTCGTTACCTTGTTCTGTACCCGGTTGTTATAGGAGAACAGCTCGTAGCCGAGGCTCATGTAGGGCGTCAGGCTCTGGGTCACCGTACCGTCGGCAGCCGTCTCGTAGCCTCCCATGATGTCGATGAAGGGGAAGGGCGAAGAGTTGGAGCCGCGCGCATCCTCGATGTTCGTGTAGGTGAAGAGCAGCTGGTTGGAGATGTTGTTGCCGAAGCGGCTGTTCAGGTCGGCCGACACGGTGCTCACCTTGTTGTCCATGGAGTACATCGAGTTGGCGAACGACATGGAGTACTGCGACAGGCGGTCCATGTTGCGCAGGCGGTAGCCGGTGTCGCTGGAGTTGCCGTTCACGGGGTTCCAGGCCGTGTTCTTGGTGTAGTTGTAGCGCACGGCCAGGCGGTGGTTATCGGTGATGTTCCAGTCGATGCGGCCCAGCAGCTTCAGGTTGCTCTCGTCGGCGGGGAAGTCGGTGAACGAACCCGTGTCGTAGCCGTAGCGCTGCATCATGAAGTCGCGCACCCGCTGCAGGTCGGCCACGGTGGTGCGGGAGATGTAGTTGTCCG
Source organism: Mediterranea massiliensis (assembly GCA_958402075.1). Classification (GTDB taxonomy): domain Bacteria; phylum Bacteroidota; class Bacteroidia; order Bacteroidales; family Bacteroidaceae; genus Bacteroides; species Bacteroides massiliensis_D. The sequence continues at coordinate 3,440 of CATXSD010000124.1, forward strand.
GGTCGGCCACACCGTCTTCCGACGCACGCCAGCGGTTGATGACCGACGGAATCTTGGCATACTCGGCGTTGGCGAAGAAGAAGAGCTTGTTCTTCACGATCGGTCCGCCCAGGGTGAAGCCGTAGGTGGTGTTGCGGTTGGTGCCGCGTTCGCCCAGGTCGGCATTGTCGATGCGGTTGCCGTGCATGTTCTCGTTGTTGTGATAGACGTAGGCCGTACCCTTGAAGGTGTTTGTACCCGACTTGGTCACGGCGTTGATGCCGCCGCCGATGAAGTTGGTCTGGCGCACGTCAAACGGTGTCACCACCACCTGCACCTCGTCGATGGCGTCCATCGAGATGGGCGTGCCGCCGCCGGGCAGGGCGGACGAAAGTCCGAAGTTGTTGTTCAGGTTGGCGCCGTCCAGCGTGAAGTTGGTCGAGCGGCTGTCACCTCCGGCGAAGCCCATGCCGTTGGCGTAGGGCGAGAGGCGCACGATGTCCGAGATGCTGCGGCTCACGGTAGGCAGGGCCGTCAGCTGGGAGTTCGAGATGTTGGTCGTCGCGCCGGTCTTCTCGGCGGCAAACTTGGAGCGGGTACCCGTCACCACCACTTCGCCCAGCTCGGTGACGTCTTCCGTCAGGGTGACGTTCAGGTTGTAGGTTTCGCCCAGCTGGAGGGTGATGCCCTCGATGACACTGTCGGCAAAGCCCACGTAGGTAATCTTCACTTCGTAGGGTCCGCCCACGCGCATACCCTGGATGGCCCAGCGGCCGTCCACGTTGGTCACGGCGTTGTACGTCGTTCCCGAAGGCTTGTGAACGACCCGTACCAGGGCACTGATGATGTCCTCGCCCTGCTTGTCGGCCACGTGTCCGGCCATTGCCGACGTGGTCACCTGGGCATTCACTGTCGCCGCCACAACCAGCAGGAGGGCAGCGAAAAAGAATAATCGCATCTGTCTTACCATAGCGTTTCTGTTTTTAATAGAATTTTGTTTATGTTCTGAATTCGCCGCGAAATTACTAAAAAAAGTAAAGAGGGATGTTACAAACCGATGAAAGATGCAGGCAGACGGCGTCCGCCAAGCTGCACGCGATGCACTCTTCCGTCATCCGGGAACAGGAGACACGGACGAAGCACGGCCTGACAGTACAAGAAAGCACTGCCTTATGGGATAACGCAGCACTTCCTGAGTACCTGACGAAGCACGGCGTGACACCCCGAGGAAGTGCTGCGTCAGGGGGCGACGAAGCACGGCGTCACGGCTCGCCCGCTACGGTTTCAAGCAGCCGACAGGAACCACAAAGACACCATCTTCAGGCCGACGGTAGGCATACTCGCCCGTAGCAGTCAGCACCATTCTGAAAGCAGGAGCCTTCATACGCGTCGTGTCTATCTGACCGGCCAACAGATTAAGTGTGGCCGCACCGTCATTAATCAGCGACTGTCCTCCCAACTTGATTTCTATCAGCCCGTATTGTCCGTTCCGCAGATGGACAACCGCATCACATTCCAATCCGGTCTTGTCGCGATAATGATACACGCTACCACCCAAGGCTTCAGCAAACACGCGTAAGTCTCTTACGCACAGGGCCTCGAAGAAAAATCCCATCGTATTCAAGTCGTCCATTAAGTCGGCAGGCCCTATGCCCAAAGCGGCCACAGCTATCGACGGATCAACAAAATAACGGGTATCCGCCGTACGGATGGCTGTTTTCGAACGAAGATTCGGATTCCAGGCCGGCATGTCCTCCACTACAAAAATCTTTCGCAAGGCATCCAGGTAAGAAGCAATAGTATCTTCGTCGAGTGTAGCCGAATCGTTATTCTTCAAGTCTTCACGCAATGTAGCCACCGAGGCCTGGGTTCCCTGATGGCGGGCGTATGCCCGCATCAACCGCTGTACCCTGTCTGACGCACGCTTCACTCCGTCGGCTCTCGTTACATCTTCCTTCGTCACCGCGTCATAGTAGTCGAAAGCCTGCTCCAACGCCGCTTCCTCCGGCATACCCACGGCCATCGGCCAGCCACCGCGACAAATCAGGAACGCCACGTCCTGCAACTTCAGCGCGTTCTTCTCCAACAGTTTTTCGGGGGCAGCAAACAGATTGCCAAGGCTCACTGTTCCGTTCGATTCTCCAGACTCGAACAGGGTCATCGGACGCATCATAAGCCAAGCAAAACGACCGGTACCCGAATGTTCCCTTTCCGATTCCGCCCGCCTGTCGGGCACAGCCGATCCGGTCAGGATGAACTGCCCCATCTGCCTGCGGCAATCCACCGCATAACGCACCGCATCCCACAATTTAGGCACGGTCTGCCATTCGTCAATCAGCATCGGCACCTCACCGGCCAATGCTGCTTCCGTATCAATTTCCAGCAGATTTCTGAAATGCTCCTTTACATCAGTCCGAGCCAACATAATCTTGCTGGCCGCAATTTCCTCGGCAGTCGTGGTCTTGCCGCACCATTTGGGACCTTCTATCAGTACTGCTCCCTTAGTCCGTAACTTCCGGGCCAACAGGCTGTCCATTATCCGATATCTATAACCTTCCATATTCCATTGATTTACATCAGCAAATATAAAGATTATTCCTAAAATTCGGTAATTTGGCATCATATTTTTCGGTAATTCGGCAAAAATTCGTTCGGTCATTCGGCAACTATACACAGGGCGGCTTTCGCGTCACGGCTCGCCCAGGTACTCCAAGATGAGACGGGCCTCGCGGACGGTGAGGTTGCGGCGCTTGTCGAAGGGGGTGCCGCCCCGCGTCAGCTCGGCGTAGAGCGGACGGCAGCGGCGGATCCAGGAGGTGAGACGGCGGACGGCCTGCTCGGGTTCGGCATCGGGGAAATACTGGCAGGCCAGGGAACGGCGGGTGTAGGTGATGGTTTTCATAATGGAAAATGGATAATTGAGAATTAAAATACAAATAGAGAGCATTTTAAGAACTTGACGCAGCAAACCACACATTATCAGCAAATTACAGTGACGCATCAAGAGGTCGTACAAACTTTCTGAGATAAATTAAATAAATAGGCTGCCTTTAAAGGCAGACCATTTATTTATTTTTCACGCGTAATGTTTACCAAACGTTTTGTCGCATCACAGCAACACACTGATAATCTATCACTTACTGCGTCAAGTTTTGTTCGCCACCCTCAGAAATCGGTTCCGGGAGCACACTATTCATCTCGTCTGTGCTCCGGTCTGTCAATATCCAGAAACGTCCGTAGTGAGTGCGACACTGCTCAAACCCCATCTCGGCCAGCGCGCGGTTCACCTGCACGGGGCTGAGCCGCATCGAGGCGAAGCGGGCACAGATCTGCGAGGCCGTCAGGTAGCGGCCCTTCTCGAGCGGCGAGGGACGGCGGTAGTGGGCCAGGATGAGCTCGCGGGCGGGGTTGGGCGCTTCGAAGCGGCGGTTGCGGCGGTTGAGCGCCTCCACCTCGTCGCCCTGGAACCAGTAGCGGAAGCCGCCGTCGAGCAGGGCCTTGGCCTGGGCGTAGACACCCTCGTAGTCGATGGGCGTGGTCCAAGGATTCTCGATGTGCTCCACCTCGAAGGGCAGCCAGCGGCGGTTGCCGGTGTCGTCGGTGAGGAACTGGAGGTTGTTGCCCGTGGCGCAGAACGAAGCCACGTGGGGCAGCCGTACCTTGTTGCGCCCGTAGGCCGGACGCTCGTTGATGTAGAGCGTGGTGGTCATGGCCTTCAGCTGGTTCAGCTCGGGACGCTGCATGGAGTCGATCTCCTCGAAGTTCACCAGCAGGTTCTCGGTCATGGTGAAGAGGTCGTCCTTGGTGAGGCGCTGCGAGTTGGTCTTCGTGGTGTAGTAGCGGCGCAGGCAGGGCGGCAGCAGGTTCTCCAGGAAGGAGCTCTTGAACGAGCCCTGCGGACCGAGGAGGACGAGGATTTCGTGGTTCACCACGCCGTCGTCCAGCGCGGCGGCCCGCATCCCCACCAGCCAGCGGCGGAAGTAGTGGTCGATCTCGGCGGCCGACGTGCCGCGGCACACCACCATCCGGGCCAGGCGGCCGATGG
>CATXSD010000125.1 GCA_958402075.1 Mediterranea massiliensis
CTCTTCAACGGCATCGACGTGGGCATCGACCTGTGGGGGCCCGGCGCCTACCTCCTGGGAAGCGACAACCTGAGCCTGGAAGTGTCTGCCAGCGCCAACCTGAAGAACCGCTACTTCCCCACCCTGGAGCTGGGTTACGGACGGGCGGACAAAGGGAGCGAAGACGGCATCCACTACCGCACGGGGGCGCCCTACCTGCGCATCGGCATGGACTACAACACCTTCTACAAGAAGAAGTTCTTGCACAAGCTGCTGGTGGGCCTGCGCTATGGAGTGAGCAGCTTCCAGTATGACGTGGAGAACCTCGACGTGCCCGACGCCGTCTGGGGAGAGAGTGTGTGAAACCCCAATCTGGAGGACGGCATCTGGGGAGGTAGCCTGCCCTACAAGCACAAGGGCATGAAGGCCACCATGCACTGGGTGGAGGCCAACGTGGGCATCCGTGCCCAGGTGTGGCGCGACCTCTACATGGGCTGGTCCCTGCGCTACAAGATACGCCTCTCGGCCAAGACGGGCGAGTATGGCGACCCCGACTACGTGCCCGGCTTCGGCACCTACGGCTCGAGCACTGTGGGCGTGTTCTACACCATTACGTATACATTACCTTTCTTTAACGACAAAAAATGACTAAGATTGAAATCTGGCTTCTGGCCGTGGGACTTGCCATGGACTGCTTCGCCATCTCCATCGCAAGCGGCATCCTGCTGAAGCGCACCCTCTGGCGCCCCATGCTGACGATGGCCTTCTTCTTCGGACTGTTCCAGGCGCTGATGCCTCTCATCGGATGGGCCTGCGCAAGCACATTCAGCCACCTCATCGAAGACGTGGACCACTGGATAGCCTTCGGCATCCTGGCCTTCCTGGGCGGGCGCATGGTGCGCGAATCGTTCAAGGAAGAAGAGTGCCGCCACGACTTCGACCCCACCCGCCTGCGGGTCATCCTCATGCTGGCCGTGGCTACAAGCATCGATGCCCTGGCCGTGGGCGTTTCGTTCGCCTTCCTGGGCATGAAGAGCGTGTCGGCCATCCTGCCCTCCGTGGGCATCATCGGCTTCGTGTCGTTCGCCCTGTCGCTGGCGGGACTCCTGTTCGGCATCCGCTTCGGGTGCGGCATCGCCCGACGCCTGAAGGCTGAGCTTTGGGGCGGCATCATCCTCATCCTCATCGGCCTGAAGATACTCATCGAACATTTGATACAACACTATGGATAAGAAGAAGACAACAAGAAATTTCCTCTGGGTGGCCCTGCTCGTGCTGGGCACCATCTGGATACTGGCACGCCACAACCAGGCGGCCCCCTACCAGAAAGACAACGGCCTGATATTCGGCACCATCTACAACATCACCTACCAGCATCCCTCCAACCTGAAGGAAGACATCGAGGCCGAGCTGCATCGCTTCGACGGCTCCCTGTCGCCCTTCAACGACACGGCCGTCATCACCCGCATCAATCGGGGCGAGGACATCGCGGCCGACACCCTGTTCTGCAACGTCTTCCGCCGGAGCATGGAGATTTCACGCGAGACGGAAGGCGCGTTCGACATCACTGTCGCCCCGCTGGTCAATGCCTGGGGCTTCGGCTTCAAGCAAGGTGAATTTCCCGACTCGGCCACGGTGGACAGTCTGCGCCAGCTGGTGGGCTATCAGAAAGTGGAGCTCACGGCCGACGGACACGTACACAAGGCAGACCCGCGCATGCTGCTCTCGTGCAGTGCCGTGGCCAAGGGATATGCGGTAGACGTCATTGCCCAGCTGCTCCGCCGACGGGGTGTGAAAAACTTCATGGTAGACATCGGCGGCGAAGTGGTGGTAAGCGGACAGAACCCGCAGGAGGCCTTGTGGCGCATCGGCATCAACAAGCCAGTGGACGACTCGCTCTCGCAGAACCAGGACTTGCAGACCGTATTGACACTGACGGATGTGGGTATCGCCACCTCGGGCAACTACCGCAACTACTACTACCACGAAGGCAAGAAGTATGCCCACACCATCGACCCGCACACAGGCTATCCGGCTCTGCACAACCTGCTCTCGGCCACGGTCATCGCCCGCGACTGCATGAGCGCCGATGCCTATGCCACTGCCTTCATGGTGATGGGGCTGGAGAAGGCCAGGGACTTCGTGGAGGCACGCCCCGACCTGGACGCCTACTTCATCTACACCGACTCCACAGGCCGCTACCAGACGTACATGACACGGGGCATGGAGCGATATATAACGAAGAAATAGGTCACTTGTAGAACACGAAGTACACGGCCAGCACCAGGCAGATGAAGGCGGCGAAGTGGTTCCAGTGCAGGGCCTCGCCCTTGAAGAAGACGGTGGTGAAGAGGGTGAAAATCATCAGCGTGATGACCTCCTGGATGACCTTGAGCTGCATCAGCGAGAAGGGACCGCCGTTCTCGACGAAGCCGATTCGGTTGGCAGGCACCTGGAAGGAATACTCGGCCAGGGCAATGGCCCACGAAAAGAGGACAACCGCGTAGAGCGGCCAGTTGGAGATGACCTTCATCTCCTGCAACTTCAGGTGCCCATACCAGGCGAACGTCATGAAGATGTTCGACACGATGAGCAGAAGGATGGTGTAGATTGCTTTCATTGTGCTATCAGTTATTAAACGTTACAATCAAATTTTGGGCGGGAGGAGCTCCTCCTGCACGTTGGTCATGCTGGCCCAGAGGCTGTAGCGCGCCTCGGGGTTCATCGCCTCCAGGCGGCGGAGGACCTCGCGCATGTCCGAGCGGTGGGAGTCGTGCTCGTAGGGGCAGTTCTTCACCTGCTTGCGGTAGGCGTGGGCGGCGGCCAGGGCTTCGAGGTCGGCCTCGTGCACCAGACAGAGGGGGCGGACGATGGTCATGTCGAACTTCTTCATCACCAGCCGCGGAGGCATGGTGGAGAAGGCGCCCTGGAAGGTCTGGTTCATGAGGAGCGTCACGAGGATGTCGTCCATGTGGTGGCCCAGGGCAATCTTGTTGCACCCCAGGTCGCGGGCGGCGGTGAAGAGCTCCTTGCGGCGGTTCCACGAGCAGAGGAAGCAGGGTGACTTGCGGCTGTCGGTCGAGGCGTCGAACTCCGTCTCGCGCAGGACGAAGGGCACTCCCCGCTCCTCGCAGAACGCACGCAGGTAGGCGGCGTCGCTGGCGTAGGGGATGTTGCGCATGGCCACATGCACGGCGGTGAGCGTGAAGCGCGGACGGTAGATGCGCGCCCGACGGGCCAGAAGCTCCGTCAGGGCCAGCGAGTCCTTGCCGCCCGAGAGGCCCACAAGGAGGTGGTCTCCGTCCTCAATGAGGCCGTAGTCCACGACACCCTTCATCAGACGCCGCTCGACGCGGCGCATCAGCCGTTGTTCTTCCGTCTCTTTTCCCATAACATTCGTTTTGCGGGCACAAAAGTAGTGCAAAAGTATGAATTGAGGAAGAAAACCTGGGGCGAACGGACATTATTAAGGAGAAATTCGTATCTTTGGACGCAAATGACCAAGACCTTTCACGTATGAACCAAAAGATAAAGAAACAGATACAGACACTCGGCCTGGCCCTCGTGCTGGGCACCTCGGCCGCCTCGGCGCAGACCCTGGCCCAAGCGCGCACGTGGTACAACCAGGGCGACTATGCCCAGGCCAAGCCCGTGATGGAGCGCTACTACAAGTCGCAGCCCTCGAACGGCAACTACAGCCTGTGGTATGGCGTGTGCTGCCTGGAGACGGGCGATGCCGAAAAGGCCGTCAAGCCCCTCGAGACGGCCGTCAAGCGGCGTGTCACCAGCGGCCAGCTCCACCTGGCGCGTGCCTACGACGCCGTCTACCGCTTCGAGGATGCCGCCGAGGTGTGCGACGACTACCTCGCCGACCTGAAGCGCCTGCGCCGCTCCACGGACGTGGCCGAACAGCTGGCCGCACGCATCCGCAGCCACCTGCTCATGCTCAAGGGTGTGGAGCGCGTGTGCGTCATAGACAGCTTCGTGGTAGACCGCCGCACCTTCCTCCAAGCCTACAAGATAGGCCCCGAGAGCGGCACCCTGAGCCTCTATGCCGACTACTTCAAGGACAACGGACACACGGGCGGCACCGTCTACGAAACCGAACTGGGCAACAAGCTCTACTACAGCGAACTCCAGCCGGACAGCACCCTGGCCATCCTGAGCCGCTCCAAGCTCTCGGACGGATGGAGCAAGGGCACTCTCCTGCCCGGCAGCGTCAACGAGGGCGTCAATGCCGACTATCCCTTCATGATGGCCGACGGCATGACCCTCTACTATGCCGCCGACGGCCCCGAGTCGATGGGCGGAACCGACATCTTCGTCACCCGCTACAACACCAATACGGACACCTACCTCGTGCCCGAAAACGTGGGCATGCCCTTCAACTCGCCCTACAACGACTACATGTATGCCGTCGACGAGTACAACAACCTGGGATGGTTTGCCTCCGACCGCTACCAGCCGGCCGACAAGGTGTGCATCTACGTCTTCCTCCCCAACGCCACGAAGCAGGTCTACGACTACGAAAGCATGGACAAGGATCTCCTGCTGCGCCTGGCCGCCCTGAAGGACATCCGTCTGACGTGGACGGACAGCACCCTCGTGGACGAAGCACGCCGGCGGCTGGCCACCGTCCTGGCCGGAAAGCCCCAGGTGAAGAAAGAGAAGCGCGACTTCGAGTTCATCATCAACGACGAGACCACCTACTACCAGCTCTCCGACTTCCGTTCGCCCCAAGCCAAGGCCCTCTTCGCCAAGTACCGCCAGCTGGAGCAGAGCTTCGCCCAGCAGAGCGGAAAGCTGGAGAAGGGACGCCGCAAGTATGCTGAAGCCTCGGCAGAAGAGAAGAAGCAGCTGGCCCCCGCCATCCTCGACCTGGAACAGCGCATACTGACCCTCCGCAAGGAGGTGAACGAAGCCGCCAAGGCCGTCCGACGGGCCGAAGCCGGAGTTCAATAAAAACCCATAAATCCTTCATCCTATGGATATTGCCATCATCGCCGTGCTGCTCATAGCAGCCATCATCCTGTTTCTGGTAGAGCTCTTCGTCATCCCCGGCATCAGCATCGCGGGCATCCTGGCAGGCGGCTGCTACCTCTTTGCCAACTACTACGCCTTCACCCGTCTGGGCATGGCGGGCGGCTTCGTCACGCTGGGCATCTCGGCCGCGGCGTGTGTGGGTTCGCTCGTGTGGTTCATGCGCTCCAAGACGCTGGACCGCATCTCGCTCAAGACCGACATCACCGGCACGGTGGACCGCTCGGCCGAACAGAGCGTGCAGGTGGGCGACACGGGCATCGCCCTGACGCGCCTGGCCCTCGTGGGACGCGCCGACATCGCCGGCCGCCTGGTGGAAGTGACCTCGGCCGACGGCTTTCTGGACGAGAAGACCCCCGTGGTGGTGGTGCGCATTACCGACGGCACTGTCTTCGTCGGCCGAAAAGCGTAATTGTGATTTGTGATTTGTGATATTTGTGATACTGAAAAAAGACCATAAACTTAAAACCTGAAAACAATGGACACAAGCTCTTTGTATCTGACCGCCTTCCTCGTGGTGGGAGGCATCATCTTTCTGATACTCTTTTTCCACTACGTGCCCTTCTTCCTGTGGCTCTCGGCCAAGGTGTCGGGCGTCAACATCTCGCTGGTGCAGCTCTTCCTGATGCGCATCCGTAACGTGCCGCCCTACGTCATCGTGCCGGGGCTCATCGAAGCCCACAAGGCAGGCCTGGGCAACATCACGCGCGACGGCCTCGAAGCCCACTACCTGGCGGGCGGACACGTCGAAAAGGTGGTGCACGCCCTCGTGTCGGCCGCCAAGGCAAACATCGACCTGCCCTTCCAGATGGCCACTGCCATCGACCTGGCGGGGCGCGACGTCTTCGAAGCCGTACAGATGTCGGTCAACCCCAAGGTCATCGACACCCCGCCCGTGACGGCCGTAGCCAAGGACGGCATCCAGCTCATCGCCAAGGCGCGCGTCACAGTTCGTGCCAACATCCGCCAGCTGGTGGGCGGTGCGGGCGAAGACACGGTGCTGGCCCGCGTGGGCGAAGGCATCGTCTCGTCCATCGGCTCGAGCGAAAGCCACAAGTCCGTGCTCGAGAACCCCGACTCCATCTCGAAGCTCGTGCTCCGCAAGGGCCTCGACGCAGGCACGGCCTTCGAAATCCTCTCCATCGACATCGCCGACATCGACATCGGCAAGAACATCGGCGCCGCCCTCCAGATGGACCAGGCCAATGCCGACAAGAACATCGCCCAGGCCAAGGCCGAAGAGCGACGCGCCATGGCCGTGGCCAGCGAGCAGGAGATGAAGGCCAAGGCACAGGAGGCACGCGCCAAGGTTATCGAAGCCGAAGCCGAAGTGCCCAAAGCCATGGCCGAAGCCTTCCGCAACGGCAACCTGGGCATCATGGACTACTACCGCATGAAGAACATCCAGGCCGATACCGACATGCGCGAGACCATCGCCCGCCCCGCTACGGGCGGAAGCAATGCGCCGCTGAACAAATAAGCTACGAGTGACGAGCTACGAGCTACGAGTGAGACAGGGTATGAGTGGTGGGCTACCCATCCCCTCCAACGAAAGGAAAAGGCCCTCTTGTCACTCATAGCTTGTAGCTTATAGCTCGTAGCTTGTAGCTCGTAGCTTGTAGCTCGTAGCTTGTAGCTCGTAGCTCCTAACTCATAACCCATCAACCCATTCCGAATATGAAAAAATACTTCCCCTCTTCCGAACTGATCATCAACGAAGACGGCTCCGTCTTCCACCTGCATGTGAAACCCGAATGGCTGGCCGACAAGGTCATCCTTGTGGGCGACCCCGGCCGTGTGGCCCTCGTGGCCTCCCACTTCGAGAACCGCGAGTGCGAGGTGCAGAGCCGTGAGTTTCACACCGTTACAGGTACCTACCAGGGCAAGCGCATCACGGTGGTGTCGACAGGCATCGGGTGCGACAACATCGACATCGTGATGAACGAGCTCGACGCCCTGGCCAACATCGACTTTCAGACGCGCGAAGTGAAGCCCCAGCTCCGACAGCTCCAGGTGGTGCGCATCGGCACCTGCGGCGGCCTCCAGCCCTACACGCCCGTGGGCACCTTCATCTGCTCGGCCAAGTCCATCGGTTTCGACGGCCTGCTCAACTTCTACGCAGGGCGCAACGCCGTGTGCGACCTCGCCATGGAGCGCGCCTTCCTGAACCACATGGGATGGACGGGCAACCTCTGCGCCCCCGCCCCCTACGTCATCGACGCCGATGCCGAACTCGTCGAACGCATCGCCCGCGAGGACATGGTACGTGGCGTCACCATCGCTACAGGCGGCTTCTTCGGCCCGCAAGGCCGTCAGCTCCGCATCCCCCTGGCCGACCCCCGCCAGAACGCGCAGATCGAGCAGTTCGAGGACCAGGGCCTGCGCATCACCAACTTCGCGG
>CATXSD010000126.1 GCA_958402075.1 Mediterranea massiliensis
GGACGAGGGGACGATTGTAGGCAACATCGGACGCAATCCGAAAGACCGGCTGCAGATGACGGTCCTGCCCGAAGGCGAGGGCAAGCATGCCGTGACCCACTACCGCGTGCTGGAGCGCTTCGGTTACGTCACGCTGGTGGAGTGCATCCTCGAAACGGGGCGTACGCACCAGATACGTGTGCACATGAAGCACATCGGCCACGTGCTCTTCAACGACGAACGCTACGGGGGGCATGAAATATTGAAAGGAACTCATTTTGCCAAATACAAACAATTTGTAAACAACTGCTTTGACATTTGTCCGCGCCAGGCCTTGCATGCCATGACGCTGGGCTTCGTGCATCCCGTTACCGGCGAGGAAATGTATTTCACTTCCGAGCTGCCAGAGGACATGACGCGGCTCATAGACAAGTGGAGGGGCTACATCAGTAACAGAGAATTGGAATGAAACGCACGATTGCCATTGTTGCCGGAGGCGATACCTCCGAGTATGAGGTTTCCCTGCGCAGTGCACAAGGAATCTACTCCTTCATCGACAAGGAGAAGTATACATTATATATAGTAGGCATGCACGGCCTGGACTGGCATGTGCGGCTGCCCGACGGGCGGACGGTGCCCGTAGACCGCAACGACTTCAGCTTCCGGCTGGACGGACAGCAGGTGAAGTTCGACTTTGCCTACATCACCATCCACGGGACGCCGGGCGAGGACGGACGCCTGCAGGGCTACTTCGACATGCTCCGCATCCCGTACTCCTGCTGTGGCGTGCTGGCGGCGGCGCTGACCTACGACAAGTTTGCCTGCAACCAGTATCTGCGTGCTTTCGGGGTGCGCATTGCCGAGTCGCTGCTCCTGCGCCAGGGGCAGACCATTACCGACGACGAAGTGGTGGAGAAGATCGGCCTGCCCTGTTTCATCAAACCCAGCCTGGGCGGTTCCAGCTTCGGTGTGACGAAGGTGAAGACACGCGAACAGATACAGCCCGCCATTGCCAAGGCTTTTGAAGAGGCGCAGGAAGTGGTGGTAGAGGCCTTTATGGACGGCACGGAGCTGACTTGCGGCTGCTACAAGACGAAGGAGAAGGAAGTGGTATTCCCCATCACCGAGGTGGTGAGCCACAACGAATACTTCGACTACAAGGCGAAGTACAACGGCGAGTCCGACGAGATTACGCCCGCCCGCATCCCCGATGAATTGGCCGACCGGGTGAAGAAGCTGACTTCGGCCATTTACGACATCCTGGGTGCGCAGGGCATTATCCGCGTGGACTACATCGTCACCGAAGGTAGCAAGATCAATCTGCTGGAGGTGAACACAACCCCCGGCATGACGGCTACCAGCTTCATCCCCCAGCAGGTACGTGCGGCCGGCCTGGACATCAAGGATGTGATGACAGACATTATAGAAAACAAGTTTTAACCACGAATCGCTATGTACGACGAATTTGATGAAATCCGCCCTTACCACGACGAAGAGCTTCCCGGGGTATACGAAGAGCTGATTGCCGACCCCGCCTTCAGGCAGGTGGCCATGGTTGCCTTTCCCGGTGTGCCTTTCGAGATGCTGGCTGCCAAGATGCGCAGTTGCCGGACGAAGCTGGAATTCCAGAAGGCTTTCGGCTATGTGATATTGAAGAAGATCATGCAGGAGGCTTCGGACGGGGTGACGCTGGACAATGAACTGACCGACAAGGCAGGGGCCTATACCTATATCTCCAACCACCGTGACATCATCCTCGATTCCGGTTTCCTTTCCGTACTGTTGGTGGACAATGGAGGCGATACGGTAGAGATAGCCATCGGCGACAACCTGCTCATCTATCCCTGGATCAAGAAGCTGGTACGCATCAACAAGTCGTTCATCGTGCAGCGGGGGCTTCCCATGCGTCAGATGCTCGAATCGTCGGCCCGCCTGTCGCGTTACATGCACTACACCATCGGCGAGAAGCGGCAGTCCGTCTGGATAGCCCAGCGTGAGGGCCGTGCCAAGGACTCCGACGACCGTACGCAGGACAGTGTGCTGAAGATGCTGGCCATCGGCGGAGAAGGCGATGTGGTGGACCGGCTGATGCAGATGAACATCGCTCCGCTTTCCATTTCCTATGAATTTGATCCCTGTGACTTCCTCAAGGCTTGGGAATTCCAGTTGAAGCGCGACCATCCCGACTATAAGAAGTCCACGGCCGACGACCTGAAGAACATGCAGACAGGACTGCTGGGCTACAAGGGGCGGGTACATTTCCACATCGCCCCGTGTATCAACGACCGGCTGGCCGTTATGGACCGCAAGATGCCCCGCCAGGAACTCTTCGGCCATGTCTCCGCCCTGATTGACCGGGAAATTCACCGTGGTTACCGGCTGTACCCGTGCAACTATGTGGCGGCCGACCTGCTGGCCGGTACCGATGCCTATGCCGGGCACTATACGGAGGAGGACAAGCGGCAGTTCCTGTCTTACCTGGAGGGACGGCTGGCCCGCATTCTGCTGGAAAACAAGGATGAAGCCTTCCTGCGCACAAAGATACTCGAAATGTATGCCAATCCGTTGAAGAACCATTTGAAGGCGATGGAGGTATGAGAAAGGGAAGAAAATACGGCCTGTGGATGTGGGTGTGGATAACGGCCGGTCTGCTGCTGTCGGCCTGCGGGGAGGATGCCTATCACTATCCGTCCGTCAGGCTGGAATTTCTGACGGCCTATTCGGATGCGGAAGGACAGCTGGACCGGGTGGTGGCCGATGACGGAAAGGAATATCCGGTATGGGCCGACGACTCCGGTTCGCAGACCCGTCCCGATTCATTGGTACGCATCATCAGCAATTACGAGGTGGTGCAGGCCGAAGGGACGGAGGGAGTACGCCTGTATGCCGTGTCGGCGGCTATTGCTCCCGTACCCTTGCCGGCCGACAGGTTTGTCGATGGCGTAAAGACCGACCCCGTGGATGTGCTGAGCATCTGGTTGGGACGCAATTACCTGAATCTGATGCTCGAAGTCAAGGCCCAGCACGCCCGGCATCAATTCCATTTTGTGGAGAACCGGGTGACGGTCGATACCGAAGCCCGCCGTTCGTCGGTGGAGCTGACCCTGTATCACGACGATGGAGGCGATACGCAGGCCTATACCCAGCGGGCCTATTGCTCTGTGCCCTTGGCGGGATATGCCGTGGAGGGAGTGGATGTTGTGGAGTTGGACTTCCATGTACATACCTATTCGGGCGAAGTAAGTACCTATCATTTTGAATATATTCCAATCTTATAAATATCTGCCGGACATCTTGCGCCTGCAGACCGTATAAAAACGATTTTTATCATGAAAACTTTGTTTGCATCCATTTGTCTGTTGTTCTCCTCTTTCTTCTCCTGCCAGCAAAAGGAAGGTAGTTTTGAATCCCTGTCTGTCGGCGATTTTGCCGATGTCATCAGCGATCCGGAAGTCCAGCGTCTGGACGTGCGTACGGTGGCCGAATACTCCGAAGGCCATATCCCCGGCAGTGTGAACGTCAATGTGTTGGATGAATCGTTTGCCGCTGTGGCCGACTCTGTATTGCTGCCTTCCCGACCGGTGGCCCTCTATTGCCGCAGTGGCAAGCGGAGCAAGAAGGCTGCCCGCATATTGAGTGAAAAGGGCTTCAAGGTTTATGAACTGTCCACGGGCTTTAACGGCTGGGTGGAAGCCGGGCAGACGGTCGAGAAATAGTACTGCTGTCGTTGTTTCTTGTTCTGAAAAATGTTTTTTCGCAGTATTTGTCCCTGATGCTTGTTTGTCCCGATTTTTTTCCTTATCTTGACGCGGAAAATACCTGTTGTCAGGTTGTTGTTAATTTATAAGTTTATTGAATATGCGAATTTTATCAAATGTCAGTTGGGGGAGTCTGGCAGTGGCCGGATGGCTGTTGGCTTCCTGTGCGGGTAAGGCACCCGTGGTGGCCGATTACGAAATCGTTCCCATTCCCAGGGAAATTGCGGTGGAGCAGGAGAAACCTTTCCTGCTGAAAGAAGGTACGGCGGTCTGTTATACGCCCGATAACGAACGGATGCGCCGGAATGCCGAGTTTCTGGCTTCCTATGTAGAGCGGCAGACGGGAATCCGCCTGGAAGTGAAAGAGGGCGGTGAAGAAGGAAAAGGCATTCTGCTGAAGCTGGGACTGGAAGCCGACAACCCGGAAGCCTATACGCTGGAGGTGAATCAGGACCGGGTGACGATTGCTGCGCCGACGGAGGCCGGTGTGTTCTATGGCATCCAGACGTTGCGCAAGTCCGTCGGTGTGGCCGAAGGTGGCGCTGTAGAACTGCCGGCTGTACAGATAACGGATGAACCGCGTTTTAGCTATCGGGGAATGATGCTGGACGTGAGCCGCCACTTCTTTTCCGTGGACGATGTCAAGACCTATATCGACATGCTGGCCCTCCATAACATCAACCGTCTTCACTGGCATCTCTCCGATGACCAGGGTTGGCGCATCGAAATCAAGAAATATCCGAAGCTGACCGAGATTGCTTCGCAGCGCAAGGAAACGGTGATAGGACGCAACAGCGGCAAATACGACGGAAAGCCTTACGGTGGCTTCTATACACAGGAACAGGCGAAGGAAATCGTGGCTTATGCTGCCGAGCGTTATATCACGGTCATTCCGGAGATTGATCTGCCCGGACACATGCAGGCGGCTTTGACGGCCTATCCTGAACTGGGATGTACGGGCGGACCGTATGAAGTATGGACGCAGTGGGGCGTTTCGGAGAATGTGCTGTGCGCCGGCAATGACAAGACCATCCAGTTTGTCAAGGATGTACTGGCCGAAATCGTGGAAATATTCCCTTCTGAATACATCCATGTGGGAGGTGACGAGTGTCCCAAGACGGTATGGGCGAAGTGCCCCAAGTGTCAGGCCCGCATCAAGGCGTTGGGCTTGAAGAGCGACAGCCGGCACACCAAGGAAGAACGTTTGCAGAGTTATGTCATCCACGAAGCCGAAGCCTTCCTTGCCACGAAGGGACGGAAGATGATCGGTTGGGATGAAACGCTGGAAGGCGGCCTTGCACCGGGGGCTACGGTCATGTCGTGGCGCGGTGAAGGCGGAGGTATTGAGGCAGCCAAGCAGGGACACGATGTAGTGATGACCCCGAATACTTACCTGTATTTTGACTACTACCAGTCGAAAGATACGGATACCGAACCGCTGGCCATCGGAGGATACCTGCCGATGGAACGTGTCTATAGCTACGAACCCATGCCCAAGGCGCTGTCGGACGAAGAGCAGAAGCACATCATTGGTGTACAGGCCAACCTGTGGACCGAATACATTCCGGACCTGAAGCAGATACAATACATGGTATTGCCGCGCATGGCAGCGCTGTGCGAGGTACAGTGGAGCCTGTCCGGGCAGAAGGATTACGAATCGTTCCTGAAGCGGGTAAGCCGTCTGGTGGACATCTATCAGAAGAATGGATGGAACTATGCGACCCACATATTCGATGTGCGGCTTGAACTGAAACCGAATACGGAAACCGGTACGCTTGATGTCGTGGCACGGACCATAGACGGGGCACCGATTTATTATACATTGGACGGCAGTGAGCCTACCAGTGCTTCGCAACTTTATACGGAAGTGTTGAAGATTGACAAGCCCTGTACGCTTCGTACCGTGGCTATCCGTCCTTCCGGTAAGTCGAAGGTGACAACCGATGAAATCAGCTTCAGCAAATCGTCGATGAAGCCGATAACCATGCTGCAACCCATCAACAAGCAATACGAGTTTACCGGTGCTACGGTGTTGGTGGACGGCAT
This sequence comes from Mediterranea massiliensis, assembly GCA_958402075.1. Taxonomy (GTDB): domain Bacteria; phylum Bacteroidota; class Bacteroidia; order Bacteroidales; family Bacteroidaceae; genus Bacteroides; species Bacteroides massiliensis_D. Next base: position 5,784 of record CATXSD010000126.1, read on the forward strand.
GACGGGTAACATGAACTATAAGACGGGCCGCTGGATTGCCTTCTACAAAAACGATATGGAAGCCGTGATCGACCTGAAGGAACCGACGGAAATCTCTTCGATGACGCTGCATACCTGCGTGGAGAAGGGTGACTGGATCTTTGATGCCCGTGGCATTACGGTATCGGTTTCGGATGATAACCGGACGTTCAAGGAAGTGGCTTCCGAATCCTATCCGGCGATGAAGGCCGATGATCCCAATCAGATTTACACCCACAAGCTGGAATTCGATCCTGTAAAGACGCGCTATGTCAAGGTGAAGGCACTTTCCGAGCATGAGATTCCGGCATGGCATGGCGGCAAGGGAAATCCGGGCTTCCTGTTTGTGGATGAGATTATTTTGGAATAGGAGAACCGGAATTCATCATATACTAAAGAGGCTGAATTCAAAAGAGAAGCAGACACAACGTCATCCCGGCCTTGAGCCGGGATCCATGTCATAGCTTTTGCTTGTATGTACTGGATCCCGCATCAAGTGCGGGATGACGGAATGTTGGTGCTTTTTCTTTGGGATTCAGCCTCTTTTTGTCAGGAGGTACAGACAAATCCTACAGGCTTTCCAGCATGCGCTTCAATACAACCGTTGCCGAAATTTCGCGGTTGGCAGCCTCGGGGATGACGATGCTTTGCGGGCTTTCGATGACATCGTCTGTCACAATCATGTTGCGGCGTACGGGCAGGCAGTGCATGAAGTAGGCATTGTTGGTGACGGCCATCTGTCGGTCGCTCACCGTCCAGGCGCGGTCCTTGCTCAGAATCTGGCCGTAATTGTCGCCGGTATAGGCGGCCCAGTTCTTGGCGTAAACGAAGTTGGCACCTTCGAAAGCTTTCATCTGGTCGTATTCCACGCGGGCATTACCTACGAATTTCGGGTCGAGTTCGTAGCCTTCGGGATGGGTGATGACGAATTCGTAATCCGTGGCGTTCATCCATTCAGCGAATGAATTGGGTACGGCCTGTGGAAGCGGGCGCGGATGGGGAGCCCACGTCATGACCACTTTCGGACGGTCCTTCTTCTTGTATTCTTCGATGGTGATGAGGTCGGCGAAACTCTGCAACGGATGGCGGGTAGCGGCTTCCATCGAGAATACGGGGCGGCCTGAGTATTGGATGAACTGGTTGAGGATGACCTCGTTATAATCGTACTCCTTGTTTTCGAAGCGGGCAAAGGAGCGTACGCCGATGATGTCGCAATAGCAGCCCATGACGGGAATGGCTTCCAGCAGGTGTTCGGGCTTGTCGCCGTCCATGATGACACCCCGCTCGGTTTCCAGCTTCCAGGCTCCTTGGTTGATGTCGAGGACGATGACATTCATTCCCAGATTCAGCGCGGCTTTCTGGGTACTCAGTCGCGTACGCAGGCTGGAGTTGAAGAAAATCATCATCAATGTCTTGTTGCGGCCCAGTTCTACATATTTGAACCGGTCTTTTTTGATTTCGAATGCTTCGGCGAGTGCAGTTTTCAGGTTCCCGATGTCCTGCACGCAGGTAAAGTTTCTCATAACTTACTTCTTTTTAGGGTGTTTATTGGTAGCAAAGATAGTGAAAGGCGAGAGCAGAGACAAACGAAAAACAAAGTTTTTCAGTTTG
>CATXSD010000127.1 GCA_958402075.1 Mediterranea massiliensis
AGCCGGACAAAAATGGCCGTCCGGCTCATGTTAAAATTTTCTTGGGACAGTAGTGTGTCCAGATGTGGAGTGACGGGTTGTTGTAGTTCGGGATATTGACTCTGACAAGTTCCGCTCCGGATGACAGGCGGTATCGCTGAGGATTGGCCTTGCGGTCGAGCAGGTCTATCTACTTCCGCTGCCTGTCTATGACTGTATCTTTCTCTTTTGACTGCAGCTCCGCTGCTTCAGCCCTGCGGATAGCCTTGGTTATCTCCGATTGATAGCCGTTCCGCAATTTCTCGATTTCCGACTTGTGCCGCTCTTGCAACCGTGCCTTTTCTACCTGAAGTTCCTTAATCCGTTTATTGAGTTCTGCTATCTGTCTGTCCTTGTCTGCCAGTTCCTTCTTTGCCTTGGCAAGGTCTCCCTTGCCGAACCATGCAAGAATAGTGTTCCTGCCTTCTTGCGCCTTCTCCACATCGGCCTGTAGCTTGGCTATATCCTCTTCGTATCGGATAACCTGCTGCCTGTAATATTCCGAGTTCGCCTGATGCTTGGCGGTAGAGCCGACAATTCCACGCTGCAACCCGAACGGTTTCATGGCCTTGGCATAGCTGTTCTGGTATTCGTGCAGACGGCTACGCCGCATCACATCGTCCGCCGACAGACGGGGTCCGGACTTCGTTTCGTATTTCTTTTCGCCCTCCTGCTTCCTGCGGATACGCTCTCCGGTTACAATGGGTACGACTGTGGCATGCAGGTGCGGAGTCTTAAACATTCGACCCTTATGTTTGAAACATAGGCGGGTCAGGGTTGAAACCGGGATTCGAAGCGGTTTTGATAGGATATAAAAAGCAGCAGCTTAAATGTAAACATAATTAACCACCACAAATTACAATCAGAAGAAACTGAAATATCTCATCAAAAAAGTAGGTAGTTAGCTCCACCAAGTCCATAGTTACGTCGCTCATGTGGGTAGTTAGGTCTCGGAAAGTTCCTCCTTTCCCCAGCTTAAACGATTGCTTTAGGCTGGGCAAAAGAAACGTTTAAGCTAGGGAAAGGAATCAATGTCATCAGTACGTCAATGCCTCCTCGTGGTACGTGTCGAAGCACGGATAGTGCTCCAGCGGGCGGGGTTGGCAGAAGTCCACGCCCTGGAATATCGGATTGGGTGCGGCAGACTGGGGCAGGATGAGATTGACCTTGGCATCCTCACCTTCGAGGCGGACGTCGAACTTGCCGTCCTTATACGTGTAGTAGAGCGTGCCGCGACCTATCTTGACCGAAGTCTGCAGTTCGGTGATTTCGGCGGGCAGCTTGGGTTCGACGGTCACCGTGCCGCTCATCAGGTCGGGACGGATGCCGAGGAAGTACTGGTACCACACGCGCAACTGTTCGGAGTTGCTCCACGCCTGCAGGAAGGTGCCCGAACGGCCTGCCCACGACTTTCCTTCGCGCGGATGGGCATCGGCATTCTCGCTGAGACTGCCCACGGCGCCTTCGTGAAGGGCCTGGCGGTTCATGTTCTGGAAGAGTTTCCACGCCGTCTCCTGCTGGCCGTACTCAATCATACGCTGCATGGCGATGCCGTTGTTCCACAACCAGACGGTACCATTGTGATAGGCGTCGTCCTTGTGATAGTAGTGCCAGTTCTCGTGCTGCGGATGGAACTGGAGGTCCCATTGCGCCAATGAGGCGACACCCCAGGGGTAGACCAGCTCCTCCCACACGCGGCGGGTGACGCGCTGCTTGAAGTCGTCGTCGGCTATCAGCTCGAAGCAGTAGAGCTGGTTAGGGCGGTACTGGAGGTCGGGCGTGCCGTCGGCATTCAGGTGGTCGTAGATGAGGAGGCTGTCCTTGTTACAGTAGTCGGCCTCGAAGTTGCGGGCCAGGCGTACGGCGGCCTCGTGCCAGGCCTCGGCGTGGGGCGCGTCGTCCATCAGACGGGCCAGGTGAGCGCCCGCTTCCAGCTGCTTGTACCACAGGTACTGGATGTCGTTGGCACGGTTGCCGCGAGGCGAGCCGGGGATACCGTTGCGCTTCACGTCCATCCACGTGTCGGCATCAGCGTGCAGCAGGTAGCCCTTCTCGTCCGTGTGATGACGCAAGCTCTGGTCGATGCTGAGGACGACGGAGGGATAGATGTCGCGCAGGAAGCTGCGGTCGCCCGAGTAGCGGAGCAGTTCCTCGGCCTCGATGACGTAGCGCGGCGTGCCGTCGGCGGTGTTGTAGAGAATGCCCTCCAGGTTGGCACGGTTTGGGATGCGGCCGCAGGTGACGGACAGGGTGTCGCGGTCCTGCAACTTGGCGAAGTCCTTCAGGATGTCCTTGGTCACGTCAAACTGACCCGTGACGAGCGTGGCGCCCGGCATGGCAATGAACATGTCGCGACCCCAATATTCGTTGAACCACGGCAGACCGGCATAGATGCCCTTACCCTGCTGTTCGGTGATGAGCTCGTCCATGGTCAACGTCAGCCAAGCCAAAGCCTTATCCAGCTCGGGCAGGTTGGTGTGCAGCGGATTGTTTTCGGTTATCAGGCGGTTCATGCGTGCCTTGCGCCGGGCCAGCCAGTCCGCCCCCTCCTTCCGATAGCCGGCGATGAGCGAGTCGCAATGCGCCTCCGTGCCATAGGCAATGAGGAAACCTTCGGCCGATGCGGGTGCCTGCATACGGTTGTCCTTAAAACGGATGGCCACGGGGTTCAAAGGAACAACCTTCAGGCGATTGTTCTCCGCTTCCTGCGGTGTGTAGCAGAGGGCGTCAGCGCGGCGGTCGGCATCCTTCAGCAGCGTTTCATTGAGCGCGATGCCGATGCTGTCTCCCTGCACAGCATCTACAGTGATGCTCAGGATGGCGCGGTCGTCCACCATCGCCAGCGTCTCGACGGCATTCGCCCAGCGGCGCTCCAGGCGGTCGGGATAAACGCAGACCTGCGCATCGCGGCGCAACAGGGGCGCGCCGTCCACCGTCAGCGCGTAGTCCGACAGGATGCGGCGCTTGGCCTGGTTCCATCCGGCATACCAGTCCGTGGGCTCGTCCTGATGGGTACGTCCGTACCAGTAACCCGCCTTCTTGTCGGTGTAGGAATATTCGCGATTTGCTTCGGGAGCGACCTCCACGCCCAGCTCGTCAACCGTCAGTGCCGGGATGGAAGTTGTCTTGTCTGCCACCCCGCACGACATCAGCACGGGCACGGCCAAAAGGGTGAGATAACGATGTTTCATGGTGTATAATATTTTTCCTTTCATTTCTGTCTGCAATGATAAGAAAAATACGGTAAAACCACTTCAACTCCCTGCACAAACTATTCGCTCGGGCATAAGCAAACGTTTTCGACACACTGACGCTATTGCATCATTCTCCATAAAAATAAGCGGCCGTAGCTCCACCGTCCACCAGGAAATCACTTCCCGTGATAAAGGCCCCCCGGCTTCCCATCAACAGTTCAGCAACGTTTGCCACTTCATCGGCCGTTCCGGGACGCCCTGCGGGGCAATGAGCAAACATGTTCTTGTAGAACTCACCCCGCGGTCCGTTGAACTCGTCGATGGCAAGCGGCGTGACGATGATACCGGGCGAAATGGAATTGATGCGGGCCCCGCGCTTGCCCCATTTCACGGCTTCTGCCATCACCCTTTTCACATTACAACGTTTTGCCAACTGATAGGCGTGAAGTGTGCCGCGGATATTGCGGGGCCGCAGCACTTCGAGACTCAGCAGTTCTTCAGTCGGTGTACAAGCCAGCAGTCTGTCTGTTTCCGCTCCAAGTGCCGGTAACCGGTGTCCCGACTGGCTGGAAACCGTGATGCCTGCCCCGCCCGGCTTAATGACCTTTCCGACTTCCTCCAGCAGAACAGCCGTGCCGTACAAATCGACCTGAAGTATCGTTTCAATAGAAGCTTGTGAGGGTGAAACTCCGGCAGCATTGACCAGCATGGCAATCTCCCCATGTTGACCTGCTGTATCTATCAGTCCGAGGATTGCCCGACGGTCCGACAAATCCATTTCAACAGGGACGGTATCAAATCCTGCTTTGTTCATGATATCGGATATCGTTTCCGCATTCTTCACGCACTTGTCACCGATGATTATCTTCATACCGTATCCCATACGTCGGGCGACAGCCATCCCGATTTGCCCGGCTCCGGTCAGTATCATAACATCTTTTTTCATTGCTCGTCCTCTTCAATATTTCAGTTTGTCCAGCCAATTTTTCACACTCTTCCCAGCCTGTTCGTGGGCGTTTTGTGCAGTCGCTCCACGCACCGCCAAACCTTCCAGCACAATAGCCCCCCTACATGCCTTCTTCAGCTTGCTTTCCGTACCGGACAGTCCGCTTCCTTCGTGCGTACAGAACGGGATGACCGTCTTTCTCTGCCAGTCATGCTTCTCAATAAAGGTATAAACGGGCATCGGCATATCTCCCCACCAATTAGGATAACCGATAAAAATCACATCATAATCCGATACCGTTACATCTCCTTTAATGGCAGGGCGGGCTTTGGCAGCCAGCTCCTGTTTGGCCACTTCCGTGCATTCCGTGTAACTGTCGGGATAAGGCGTCACCGGTTCGATACGATAAAGGTGAGCGCCTGTTTCGGCCGCTATCATTTCAGCAACGATGTGAGTATTTCCTTTCTCAATGTGTCCTACGGCATAATTCTCGCCGGTCCGTGAGAAGAATGCCACGAGTGTTTTCTTCGTTTTCATATCTTGTTCCTTCCTTTGATGATTTTGCGCACACGATGTACATGGCAGCATAACAAGTAATATTGTAAATACCAATATAATCCGTTTATTAGAATTCAATTACAAAATTAGTTGGTTCATAACTGCCTGTTGTTATACAAAACACGGATACTCTTCACAAAAACACGGATATTGTTTCGCACGGTATGGGAATGCCAGGAATGTTCCTTACCTTTGTAAGAGTAACTTCAATGGAAATAATATGAAGCATACTTTATTGAATATAGAAACGATAACGGAATATGACGATATGCTTGGTGTGGAAACCCTACATCCGCAAGTCAGTGTAATAAACCTGTCGAAAGCCAAACCCATGCGCCACATGCGACATACGTTCAGCTTCTACGTGATATTTCTGAAAGACGAAAAAAATTGTGACCTGATATACGGCCGCCAACGATATGATTATCAAAAAGGGTCAGTCGTATGTCTGGCTCCGGGACAAGTTATCGGTATTGACGACACAGGAGAAGAATTCCACCCCAAAGGCTATGCGCTGTGTTTCCATCCCGACCTGATTCATGGCACTAACCTCGGACGCAGCATGAAAGAATACACTTTCTTCTCTTACGAAGTCAACGAGGCATTGCATCTTTCGGAACGGGAACGCATGATATTCATTGACTGCCTAATGAAGATTCAGGAAGAACTCCAACACTCCATAGACCGGCTGAGCAAGCGGCTGATTGCAAACAACATCGAACTGCTGCTCAATTATTGCCTCCGCTTCTACGAACGCCAGTTCACAACGAGACAAAACGTGAACCGCGACATTCTGACCCGCTTTGAAACTCTGCTCGACAATTACTATACAGGTGACAACGCCTTGCAGGAAGGAGTGCCTACTGTGAAATACTGCGCTGACAAACTTTGCCTTTCGCCCAATTACTTCGGCGATCTGATCAAGAAAGAAACAGGGAAAACGGCTTTAGAATGGATACAAAACAAAATCATCAGTATAGCAAAAGAACGGCTACTTCTCCCCTCCGACTCCATCAGCCAAATTGCCTACAGCCTCGGGTTCCAATATCCTCAGCATTTTACACGGGTATTCAAAAGGATGACCGGAATGACTCCCAATGAGTACAGGGAAAAAGTTAATGTGTGAAAGTGATCATTTTCATGGGATGTTTGCGAAAAAGGAATAAAAAATAGAAACGGGCTGAGTATTACCCCGGCCCGTTTTCCTTTTCCAGCCTCCGCTTACCGTTTCCGTTGCGGACGTTCCTTCTTCATCTGCTCATAGGCGGACTTCTGCTCGTCGGTCAGGAGGGAAGTCACTTTCTTCTCCAGTTCCTGCATGGCCGTCCGGCGCTCCTCGCGCGAAAGCTCCTGCTTGAAGAAGTCGGTGTAGAGGGCGGTGATCTGTTTCTCCTGCTCGTCGGTCAACTCCAATTTCTCGTCGAGGTTCTTCACAATCTGTTCAGGGGTACGTTTACGGTTGTTACCACCTTTTTGTTGGGCATCAACACTCTGCATGCCCAGCATGGCCACGAGGGCCAGAAAAAGAATCTTTTTCATCTTTCTGTTCATTTTTAAAGGGTTATCGAATGGTATATACAAAGGTCACCATCGCATACGGCTGCAACACGTTGCTGTTCACGTAGTCGTAGTAGTTACTGCCCGTGCGGTGGGTGAACGCCTGGTTCTGTTTCAGTACGTCGAAGGCTTCAATCCGGATTTCGGCCGCATTGTTCTTCAGGAACTTCTTGCCCAGCGAGAGGTTCCACAGAAAGTAGTCCTCCGTGCCCGTGTCGAGGCCGGTATAGCCGATGTAGTTGAACGTGCTGCGGAAGGTCAGTCCCCAGAAGAAGGTCCAGCCCAGCTTGGCGGCGGCCGTGTGGGTCACGTAGTCGCTGCCCGTGGCGGTGTCCAGCGAGCTGAACATCTTGCTGATGCCCGCTGAGTAGGAAGCCGTAAAGTCGAGGTTCTTGCTGATGTTGCTACCAATTATCACCTTGGGAATGAGGTTCAGCTCGCACGTCCGGCTCTCCACGCCGTCGAAGATGGTAGGCACGTTGGCATAGTTGGCCGAAAGGCTGAGGTTGATGTTGCTGCGGAGGAAGTCCACAGGGAAACCGTAGGTCAGCATGGACTGGAGGCTGTAGTATCCGTCCAGGTTGACGGGGCGGGTGAACTGCGAGCCTTTGTTAAGCGTCACCGACGGCGAAAGCTCGATGTCTTCCTTGGCCACGAAGGTGCTGTCGGCCACGTAGTCCTGCTGGATGGTACCGCCTATCATGGCGATGAAGGTGTGGCCCGACTTGGTGGTGCGGATGTAGCGCAGGTTGGCCGTGTGCGATATCTGCTGGTCGAGGTTCGGGTTACCTGCCGAAAGGAAGAGCGGATTGGAGTTGTCTATCACGTTCTGCAAGCTGGTCACTGACGGAGCCGAGGACTTGCTGCGGTAGCGCAGTTGCAGGGAGTTGGTGCGGTCCAGCGAATAGCGCAGGGTGAACGACGGCAGCACGGAGAAGTACTTGCGCGACAGTTCGTCGGGCTGCGGATAGACGAGGTCGCCCATCAGGTCGGCCCACTGGGCATCGACACCCAGCATGGCGTTGAACTTGCCCACGCGGTAGCGCAGGCCCACACTGCCGGCCGGCTTCAGTTAGCCCGACTGGTACTCGTTGGACAGGCGCTCGTCGAGCG
>CATXSD010000128.1 GCA_958402075.1 Mediterranea massiliensis
TCAGTACGATGGTCAGCTCCTTGGCGCGGTCGTTGCGGTAGTTGAAGAAGATGACCACGTCGCCTTCCTTGATGGTGCCGTCAAACGAGCCGTTTACGATCGGCTTGATGAACTCGTCGGTCACGCCTTCGTCGTAAGACTCCTGCATGGCTTGTACCATGTCGGTAGCCACCTTGCCCTGTCCGTTGACGAGCAGGTCGTAAGCCTCCTTGATACGCTCCCAACGCTTGTCGCGGTCCATGGCATAGAAACGGCCCACGATGCTGGCAATGCGTCCGGCCGACTGTGCGCAGTGGGCAGTCAGCTGCTCGATGAAGCCCTTGCCGCTCTTCGGGTCGGTGTCACGGCCGTCCATAAAGCAGTGGATGAAGGTAGTGTCCTGCAGGCCATATTCCTTGGCGATGTCGCAGAGCTTGAACAGGTGGTCGAACGAAGAGTGTACGCCGCCGTTCGAGGTCAGACCCATGAAGTGGATGTTCTTGCCATGTTCCTTGGCGTAAGAGAAAGCGGAAACAATCTCCTTGTTCTTCAGGATGCTGCCGTCGGCGCAGGCACGGTTGATTTTCACGAGGTCCTGATAAACGATGCGTCCGGCACCGATGTTCAGGTGGCCCACTTCGGAGTTACCCATCTGTCCGTCGGGCAAACCGACGTTCTCGCCGCTCGCCTGGAGCTGTGAGTGCGGATAGTTGGCCAGCAGACTGTCCCAGTAAGGCGTGGGAGTGTTGAAGATCACATCGTCCTTCTGATGGTCGCCACAACCCCAACCATCGAGAATCATTAAAAGAGCTTTCTTTGCCATAATGCTTAAAGTATTTAAAGTTTGAATCAATGCTGTTTCATCGGGGCACCACAGATTACTCAGATTGACACAGATTACCAGAAAGAAAAAGAATCCGTGAAAATCCGTGTAATCTGTGGTGCTTTGAATTTCCGGTCGCAAAGTTACAAAAAAAGATGCGTATCTGAGAGATTAATCTATGTTAAGTTGGCAAAGAAACCTGCTTTCGCCACTCTTCTCTTATCCGCACCCTCTCAATAAGTTTTACCCCGCTGCATCCGATGCTACGGCCTCTTTCCTGAACGAAGAACAAAAGAAATATCAATTTTCACATTATTTTCCTACATGATTTATTTCATCTATCTACTTTTTATTTACCTTTGTACGAAAATTAAGTAAATACAATCAATACTGATACCATTATGAACCCAATGAAAAAAATCTTTTGCGGCCTGCTGTTCCTTTTGTCGGGACTCCTGCTGACGGCGCAAACCATCGAGAACCCCACGTTCAAGGCCCGCAACGGCAGCATCCGCAACATCACCCGCATCGAACGGACGCCCCAGTGTACCAAAGTCTATATCCACGCCATCTTCCGCCCGCACTGGTGGATCATGGAGGACGGCGACAGCTATCTGGAAGATGCCGCCACCGGCAAACGCTACGCACAAACGGGCGCCGAAGGCATCGAGCTGAAAGAAAAAATCGTCATGCCCGACTCGGGCACGACGGACTTCGTCCTGCTGTTCGAGCCGCTGCCGACGGATGTACAAACCGTCCACCTCATCGCCCCCAACAGCACGGAAAGCAACACCTACGACATCTCGCTCATCCCCGCTTCCAAGGACAAACAGCCCCTGAAGTCGGTGGAAGGCAACTGGTTTGCCGACGACGCACAAGGCCGCTGGACGTATGGCATCTACGATTCCCTCGTCATCGCAAACAATCGCCTGTACGACCTAAAGACGTTCCACAAGAAGGGCAAACGGCTGATACTGGCTGCACAAAGCCACGCCGACGGTTCTTCCGTAACGCTGCAGCTGACACCCCGCAAGGACGGTTCCTGCCTCATCGCCCTCGACGGCGGCGAAGCGCAACGCTACGTCCGCACCCGCCCCGACACGCCCGCCGTGGAAGCCGACAACGGCTATGGCGACGACTTCTTCCGCAGCGACAGCGTCTGTCTGCAAGGCTATCTGGACGGTTACGACCCGCGGCTGGGCTTCGACAGCGGCATCCTGTATCTGGAAGACGAAATCACCCGCCAGGACTATCCCGTGGTTGTTCCCATCAAACCCGATGGCAGTTTTCAGTGCAAGTTCGTCCTGCAACATCCCATCTGCCACAACCTGTTGCTCAACAACAGCTGGATATCCTACTATGCCGAGCCGGGCGACACCGTCACCCTCTACCTGAGCTGGGAAGACCTCATGGCACGCAGCCGGGCACGCGACAACAGCTACCCGCTCCCTCATACAGCCCATATGGGAAGAAGAGCCGACCTGTCTTACCTTGCCACTACGCTGAAACAAAGTTTCTATTATCCCTACGACAAACTGAGCAAGGCGCAAAAAACGCTGACACCTGCCCAATTTCAGGAACAACTGAAACCCGTTGTAGCCCAATGGCAACAGCAGGCCGACTCGCTCTGCCGCCTCTATGCCCCCTCACAGAAGGCTGTTTCGCTGATACGCAATCAAATAGCCATGCAGGTGGGATCCACTTACCTGAACTTCCAGATGAGCCGCAACTACTACGCCCAGCAGGACAGCACCAATCGGGTACTACAGGTACAACCCGACGCTTCCTACTATAACTTCTTGAAGGAAATGCCCCTAAACGAACAGTCAGCACTGGCCAACAGTAACATAAGTACCTTCATCAACCGTTTTGAATACATGAATCCGCTCGATGCAGCCTACAGCACTTATGCACACCTGTCGAACGAAGAAACATTCAAAGCCCTACCCGTCGAGGAACAGCAGATTCTGCTTCAAATGAAACTATGCGAAGCCAAAGACAGCATCATCAACAGCTTGTGTGCCACGCCCTCGCCCCTGCTTTGGCAAGTGGCCCGCATACGCAACCTGCGCTTCACGCTGTCCAATGTATTGAAGCGACGACAGGATGCCGAACTCTACATCAACCAGTTGAAGAAAACCGTCACTCATCCTTATCTGTTGGCAACAGCTCAAGAAGTATTGGAAGAGCTGTGCCCCGAAAACCGACCTGCATCCTATCAGCTGCCCGAGGGAAAAGCGACCGACATCTTCCGCCGCATCATCGCTCCTCATGCGGGCAAGGTATTGTTTGTCGACTTCTGGGCCACCACCTGCGGTCCCTGCCGGGGAGGCATACAAGCGACGGCCGACCTGCGCAAGCAATACCGCAACCATCCTGAATTCCAGTTTGTCTACATCACCAGCGAAACCGAATCGCCCGAGAAATCCTATACGGACTATGTGGAGAAGCACCTGAAAGGCGAAGCCTGCTACCGCCTGACGGACACGGAATACAAGTACATGCGCCAGCTCTTCCAGTTCAACGGTATTCCGCATTACGTTGTGGTGGAAAAAGACGGCAGCATCTCTACCGAGGAAGTGGGTACCCACAACCTGGCCGACTTCCTGAAACGGCGTTTCGGGGACAAACAATGAAACCGACAGCAGCATCGTGAAAATTGAAACAAAACCTAAAAAACAGAATCGGAGGCACCGCAAATGCCTCCGATTTTCTATCTTTGCGCCGCAAAAAATAAAATTGAGAACAACAGATATGGACGATTCAAACCCTCGAACGTGCAACAGTATTAACCCTTAACCGCGGACGGAGACCTTCTGCATCGCCAGCCTTCGTACGCAACCAAAGAAAGGAGGCTATGACCGATGAGAAAGTATCTCTACAGCGAAAACGGCTTCATGGAGAAGCCAGTGTGGGCACCCGGCTGCTGGGTAAACGTAGAATGCCCCGACCAAGACGATTTCCAGTTCCTCACCCGTGAACTGAACGTACCCGAATCTTTCCTTGAAGACATCGCCGACGCCGACGAACGACCCCGTACCGAAACCGAAGGCAACTGGCTGCTCACCATCCTGCGCATCCCCATGCAGAGCAGCAACCCGCAGATTCCCTTCATCACGGTGCCCATCGGCATCATCACCAACAACGACATCATTGTTTCCGTCTGCTATTACCGCACGGAGCTGCTGCCCGACTTCGTCCAGCACACGCGCCGCAAGGGCATCGCCGTAAACAACAAGCTGGACCTCATCCTGCGCCTCATCTACTCCTCGGCCGTCTGGTTCCTGAAGTACCTGAAGCAGATCAACAACGAAGTGGCCAACGCCGAAAAGGAACTGGAGAAGAGCATCCGCAACGAAGACCTGCTGCGGCTGATGAAGCTCCAGAAGACACTGGTCTACTTCGACACCTCCATCCGCGGCAACGAGGTGCTGATAGGCCGGCTGAAGAACATCTTCCAGAACACCGGCCTGCTGGACATGGAGCTGCTGGACGACGCCGTCATCGAGCTGCGCCAGGCCTACAACACGGTGAACATCTACAGCGACATCCTGACAGGCACGATGGACGCCTTTGCCTCCATCATCTCGAACAACGTGAACGACATCATGAAACGCATGACGAGCCTCAGCATCACGCTGATGATACCCACCGTCATCGCCAGCTTCTATGGCATGAACGTGGACATCCATCTGGACGCATTCCCCCATGCCTTCCTGTTCATCGTGCTGCTTTCTGTTGCCGTCTCGGCCATTACGTTCGTATGGTTCCGGCGGATCAAGTGGTTCTGATGCTCACTTGAAGTCCAACGAGAGCTGGCCGTCGCCCAGCAAGTTGAAGGAGAGGCGGTGGTAGGGCGTGGTGCCGCGGGCGGCAATGGCGGCGCGGTGCTTCCGGGTGGGGTAGCCTTTGTTGTGGTTCCAGTCGTAGTAAGGATATTCTTCGTGCAGGCGGTTCATGTAGTCGTCACGGTAGGTCTTGGCCAAAATCGAGGCCGCAGCGATGGAAAGGTACTTGCCGTCGCCCTTTACCACCGTGGTATGGGGGATGCCGGGATAGGGCTTGAAGCGGTTGCCGTCGATGAGCAGGTGCTGGGGACGTATCTTCAGTTGGGCGACGGCACGGTGCATGGCCAGGAAAGAGGCGTTGAGGATGTTGATTTCATCAATCTCCTGCGGAGTGACGACACCCACCGCCCAGGCCAAAGCCTCGCGTTCGATGACCTCGCGCAAGGCATAACGCTGGTGTTCGGTCAGCTGCTTGGAGTCGTTGAGCCGTTCGTTGCGGAAGTCTTGGGGCAGGATGACGGCGGCGGCATATACGGCTCCGGCCAGACAACCGCGGCCCGCTTCGTCGCATCCGGCTTCCAGAAGTCCGGCATTCAGATAGGGAAGTAGCATAGGATACATGTATTTACCGGGGACAAAGATACGGGGAAACAGGCAGAAATCCGTATCTTTGTCCTTGTTTTTTTAAGCGGAAGAAGAGATATGTTCACAGTTATCGGACTCATGCTGGCGGGGATGCTGGCGGGATATGCGGGACGAAGATGGCATCTGGGCATGGTCCGGCAGGCCGTCAACGTGCTGATATGGGTGCTTCTGTACCTGCTGGGCGTGGAAGTGGGCGGCAACGAGACCATCATCCGCAGCCTGCATGCCCTGGGAATGGAGGCTGCCGTGCTGGCTCTGGGCGGCACGCTGGGTAGCGTCACGGCGGCCCTGCTGCTGTGGAAGGCGCTGGCACGCGGGCGGAAAGGCCGGACGGCGGAGGGAACCGCCCCTGCCGGAGCGGGGAGCCTGCTGCGGGCCATGCGGGGAAGCCTGGTCATTGTGGGGTTCTTCGTGCTGGGTGTGGGCAGCAGCCTCGCGGGACTGGTGCCGGGACACGTGGGGAAACGGGTGAGCTTCTACGCGCTGTGCGGACTGATGACCTGTGTGGGAATCGGCATCGGGAGCGACCCTCAGACGCTGAAAAACTTCCGTTCGCTGAACCTGCGGCTCGGCTTTCTGCCCCTTCTGACCATCGCGGGGACACTGGTAGGCACGGCCTTGGTGAGCCTGATGCTGACGGAACGCAGCCTTCCGGACTGCCTGGCGGTGGGCTCGGGGATGGGCTACTACTCGCTTTCGAGCATCTTCATTACCGAATACCGCGGGGCGGAGCTGGGCACCGTCGCGCTGCTGGCCAACATCATCCGCGAACTTCTGACCCTGCTCACCGCCCCTTTGCTGGCCCGATGGTTCGGACCTCTGGCACCTATCTCCGCCGGAGGGGCCACCACAATGGATACGACACTGCCGGTCATCACGCAGGTTTCGGGCCAGCAGTTCGTCGTTGTGTCCATCTTCCACGGGTTTGTGACGGACTTCAGCGTGCCGTTCCTGGTGACGCTGTTCTGCTCGCTGTAAGGGCTGTCCGCACCTTTAAATCAAGTTAAAAGCGACTTATGATGGTTTCGTATTCGGCTTTTTTGAATACTTTTGACAGGATTTGAAAGGAATTCTTACGCAAAACAACCTATAATCTGACCGTATGAACAAGAAATGGATGTATGTAATGGGGGCCGCCTGCCTGCTGGCCGCCTGCCGTCCCGCCGCTGAAAAGGGGGACGGAACGCTGGCCGTCATCGACGCGGCCGCGGCTTATGAACAACAAACCGAACTGAAAGTGAGCGACTTGGGGCAGCATGTGCGCTATGTTCCGCTGGAGACGACGGACTCCTGCCTCGTGGGAAACAACCCAAAAATCATGGTTCTGGAAAAGCAACTGGTGGTTTTGACCAACCAAACGGCGTACTGCTTCGACAAGGAGTCGGGCCGTTTCCTCAATGCCATCGGGCATACGGGCGAAGACCCGCAGGGCTATAGCACGAACGAACCTGCCTACAACCCGCGAAACGGCCTGTTCTACTTCGTGCGACACCCGGACCAACTGCAACGTTACGACGCACAAGGCCGCTATCAGGGCAAGGTAAAGGTAAAGACACCGCCGAACCTGCCGACCAGTTTCGCCTTTCTCGACACGCTGATAGTGGGGCATTACAACAACCTGGCCCAGATGAATAAGCACAACCGCGCCCTGGGCTTCTTCACCGAATCGGGGCTTTTGACGGACACCATCGAGAGTACTTTGCCGCCGCTGCCGCCGATGGACATCAGTGACATCGCCTCCATCAGCGTCCACAAGCTGGGGAATGCGGGCACTATCCACACACAGTTCAAGGACGGAAGCACGTCCTTCAGCATTCTTGGCGGCACTTCGCTGTGGGAAGAGGACGGCCGGATGCGCTTCAAGGAACCCTTCAATGACACCATCTACAACGTTTCGACGGCAGACGGACTGACGCCTTGGGCCGTATTCAGCCTCGGGAAGTATGGCCTGGAGGCGAAGGCACGGTGGAGCAACGAGGAGCTGGATGGCAAACTGCTGCCCGTTTTCATGCTCGAAAGTCCGCGGGCAGTGTTCTTCCAGTGCTTTGAAGGGCTGAAGAAAACCCTGAACGGCATCTACGACAAGCAGGCCGGCACCACCCGCATGTGCGACGAAGAGAA
>CATXSD010000129.1 GCA_958402075.1 Mediterranea massiliensis
CTCCAACCCCAACGTGGCTCCCATCGTGGCCCTGCCCGACAACGGCTGGCTGGTGTCCGAAGACGGACGGGTGAAGCCCGGCAACCACGGCTTCGACCCCACGGCGTCGGACCTCTGCGTGCCTTTCCGGGCGGAAGGTCCCGACTTCAGGCACGGATATGTGCGCACCGCGCTGTTCGACAACACCTGCATCTATCCGCTCCTGGCCCATCTGCTGGGCATCGAGCCCGCGCCCTGCGACGGCAGTGTCGGTCCGGTGTCCGACCTGCTGGAACCTTGAGTACGCATTAAAATAGAATGGAAGAAAAAAGATGAAAACGAAATTTTTACTCCTGTCATTTGTCTGTCTGGGTATTGCCTGTTGGGGCGTCCAGGCACAAAATCATATGGGCAATGTGAAGGAACTGATACGTTTGTACTCGAGCCTGCACAAGCCGGTAGTGATGGCCCACCGCATGTCTCCCCAGATGAAGGGATATGCTGAAAACTCCATGGAGACATTGGAATATAATATGAAACACTATCCGGATGCTATACAGGAAATTGATGTTCGGATTACGGCCGACGGGAAAGCTGTCCTGCTGCACGACGAGACACTGGACCGTACAACGACGGGGAAGGGGCGTCCCGATGCCTATACCTATCGTGAATTGAACCGGCTGGAGCTGAAAGATGCCTGTGGCAATGTATTGAAAGGGCAAAGAATTCCTTTGTTGGAGGATGTGCTGTTGAAGGCAAAGGGGAAGGCGGCTGTCATGCTTGACATGAAGCCGGGTACTGACCCGGATATTATGATGGATATTGTGAAGCAGACGGGCATGCTGCATGAAGTGGTGGTGATATGTTATTCGGTTGACGATGGAGTGAACATGCACCGGAAGTATCCCGAACTGTTGATAGCACTTGGATTCAACAGCCGTGAGGACATCCTGAAGATCAAGAAATCGGGCATTCCGGCTGACAGGCTCATAGCCTTGGTGCCGAAAGTGGTTCAGGAGCAGTCGTATTATGACTGCATCAACGAAATGAAGGTACCGATATCTTTCAGCGCGCAGGGCCGGATGGATCTGATGCCTGATGCAGCAGGGGAGTATAGGAAGATATACGATTCGGGTATCTCTATTCTTTGTACGGACAGCATTGCGAAGGCCTGTGCTGCCTTTGGAGAATGATGGTCTTTCGCCCCTGCGGCGGCAGTGTCGGTCCGGTGTCCGACCTGCTGGAATATTAAGACTGTTTTCCGGAGACGTTTTGAGGGCGCTTGAATAGTCCGGCCCTCACAGATCCCGTCATCCCGGCCTTGAGCCGGGATCCATGTTTCCTTTTGCTTGTGGGTCCTGGATCCCGCATCAAGTGCGGGATGACAGGAGAGGAGTATCGCGTGCGGGATGACGGGAAAGGGGTAGCGTGTGCGGGATGACAGGGCACATGTTTCATTCTTCATGTCCGGTTGGCGGGGCGTGAAGAATTCTCCTTCCTCATTCTCCCTTATCGACGCCAATCGCCCGCGGCCCCGGGCGCATGCCGTAACTTTGTAGCAGGAAAAGGGGAGAGGCGCCCTCCCCGGTTTCCGAGAGAGAAACCAACGGATTATCAACCTGCTAAAACAGAAAGACTATGCCTACTGCTTACAAAGTGATGAAGCGCGTCATCCAGCTGGGTGACCGCAAGGGCGAGACCGTCTACAACGTGTCGCCCGTGTGCTACGGCACGCTGACCACCGACGACGTGGCCCGCCAGATTGCCGCCGAATCGACCGCCAGCCCCGGCGACGTGAAGAACGTGCTCGACCGCTACGCCTACTACGTGGTGGAGAACCTCAAGAAGGGTTATGCCATCGAACTGCTGGGCTTCGGCAAGCTCTACCTGCGGTTCATCAACAGCAAGAGCGTCAGCGCCGAAAAGGATGCTTCCGCCGCGCTGGTGAAGACCCTCGTGCCCGGCTTCCGCCCTTCGTTCACGATGGTGAACAACAGCCGCATCTACGACCTCATTCCCGACAAGATCAGCCTCGTGAAGTACAACGGAACTTCCACTCCGGCCGGTGAAGACACCTCCGGCACCGAAGACACCTCCGGCACCGGCGAGGACGGCAATCAGGAGGGAAGCCCGCTGTAAGGGAGCTACGAGTGACGGGCTACGAGCTACGAGTGATGAGCTACGAGCTACGAGTGACGAGCTACGAGCTACGGGCTACGAGTGATGAGCTACGAGCTACGAGCTACGAGTGATGAGTGGGGAGTGTCCGGCGTGCCAGCCACTCCCACCCATACCCGATCCCTTATTCTTCATTCTCAATTCTCAATTCTTCATTCTTCATTCTTCATTCTTCATTCTTCATTTCTATGTCTACTACCCAGAAAATCACCTGGACTTCCATCGTGAAGGCCATCATCCAGGCAGCCA
Organism: Mediterranea massiliensis; assembly: GCA_958402075.1. Classification (GTDB taxonomy): domain Bacteria; phylum Bacteroidota; class Bacteroidia; order Bacteroidales; family Bacteroidaceae; genus Bacteroides; species Bacteroides massiliensis_D. The sequence continues at coordinate 2,407 of CATXSD010000129.1, forward strand.
TCGCCGCCCTGACGGCACTTGGCGTCACCAGTTGTTCACCCTTTATCCCCTTCCTGTCATGACCGACGACCGCTATCCGCTGACCGTAGGCGGCGAGGAGGTGCCCGACGAACGGGCCCTCCTCACCCGGATGGAGGACGGCGAGTTGATGGGCGGACCGGACAGCGTCCGCTTCCTCGTCCTCCACTGCTCCGCCACCCGCTGCACGCAGGACTACACCGTCCGGCAACTGCTGCACGACCACCGCGCCCGCGGCTTCCGCACCGTGGGCTACCACTTCTACATCCGCCGCGACGGCACCCTGACGCAACACCGCGGCCTGCTCGAGGTGGGCGCCCACTGCCGTCCCTACAACCGCTGCTCCATCGGCATCTGCTACGAGGGCGGGCTCGACGCCGAGGGCCGTCCGGCCGACACCCGCACCGCGGCGCAGACCGAGCGGCTGCACGACCTCTTCGGCCGCCTGCGCCGCCTCTTCCCGCAAGCCGTGGTATGCGGCCACCGCGACCTGCCCGGTACTGTGCCCAAGGCCTGTCCGTGCCTCGACGCGGCGGCTGTGTTCGGCTGACGGGGCGGGGGCATGCCGGACGGCGGCTGCTCCCGGCAAATGCAGGCTCCGCTCCCCGGAAATCTGCCCCGGTGCGTTAACAGACCTGTAGATGTTCTAAAACGTGTTATAAAACATGCTTTTTCAGTTGCAGAATTTGCAGATTCCCGAAACCGCCGTATCTTTGCAATGTGTTTTTCATAGTATTAGATTTAAGGTTAACAAAGGTTGGGCTCAGCGGAGCCCTTTTTTTATGCCCGTACGCGTCGGGGCGCACACCTCCTCCCGTTCCCGCTACAATAAAAAATGGTCGATAATGCCGTAAGAGACAGATATTTTTCTTATCTTAGCCCACTGAATAGGATGTTCTGTAGAAAACGAAAGCCATGAAGAAAAAAATCACCCGTCGGATGCTGGTGCTATGGGTATCGGCATGCCTGCTCGCCGGCCCGTTGCGGGCCCAGGAACCGGCACCGGTACGCATTGTTCCCCGTCCGGTGGAGACAGCCGCAGTCGCGGGAACGTTCCGCATCACGCCGTCGACCGTCGTGTCGGTCGGCGACGAAGGACTGAAGCCGCTGGCCGAATACTTCAGTTCGCTTTTCGTCCGCCCCGCAGGCTTCCCGCTGAAGGTGGCTGTGGGCGGTGACGGCGACATCCGGCTGGAGCGGGCGGCCGACCTGGCTGCCGAAGCCTACCGCCTGCAGGTGGACGCGGCCGGTGTGCGCATCGAGGCGGGCGGATATGCCGGCGCGTTCTATGCCCTGCAGACGCTGCGCCTGTCCCTGCCTGCCACCATCGAGTCGCTGGCGCCGGTGGCCGGGGCGGAATGGACCATCCCCGCCATGCACGTGGCCGACAATCCCCGCTTTGCCTACCGCGGGCTGATGCTGGACGTGGCGCGCTACTTCATCCCCAAGGAGGACGTGCTGCGGATCGTGGACTGCATGGCCCTGCTCAAGCTCAACAAACTTCACATGCATCTGACGGACGACAACGGCTGGCGGCTGGAAATCAAGCGCTACCCGCGGCTCACCGAGGTGGGCAGCCGGCGGGTGAACCGCGACGACGTGCCCTTCCCCGACCGTCGGAATCCCCGTCCCGGCGAACCGGCCTCGGTGGGCGGATACTATACCCAGGACGACATGCGCGACATCATCGCCTATGCCCGCCAGCGCCAGGTGGAAATCATTCCCGAAATAGACATCCCCGCCCATTCGAACGCCGCGCTGGCCGCCTATCCCGAACTGGCCTGCCCCGTGGTGGACAAGCACATCGGGGTGCTGCCCGGGCTGGGCGGCGACCATGCCGACATCATCTGTTGCGCGGGCAACGAGCAGACGTTCCGCTTCCTGGAAGGAGTGATTGACGAAGTGGCCGGGCTGTTTCCTTCGAAATACATCCACCTGGGCGGTGACGAAGCCCGGAAAACGTACTGGAAGAAATGTCCCCTGTGCCAGCAGCGGATGAAGGACGAGAACCTGCCCGACGAAGAAGAGCTGCAGAGCTACTTCATGCGTCGCATGAGCCGCTACGTGCAGGACAAGGGCAAGGAAGTGATGGGCTGGGACGAGCTGACCAACAGCACCCTGCCCGAGGGCGTGGTGGTCTTCGGCTGGCAGGGCTTCGGCAACGCGGCCCTCAAGGCGGCCGCGCAGGGACACCGCTTCGTCATGACGCCCGCCCGCCTGATGTACCTTATCCGCTACCAGGGACCGCAGTGGTTCGAGCCGCTTACCTATTTCGGAAACAATACGCTGAAGGACATCTATGCCTACGAGCCGGTGCAGAAAGACTGGAAGCCGGAGTACGAACCGCTGCTGATGGGCGTGCAGGGCTCCCTGTGGACCGAGTTCTGCAGCCATCCGTCCGACGTCACCTACCTGTTGTTCCCCCGTCTGGCGGCTGTGGCCGAAGTGGCCTGGTCGCCCAAGGGCAGCAAGGACTGGCCCTCGTTTGTCGCCGCGCTGGACGGCTACCTGGCGCACCTGCAGGCCAAGGGCATCCTGTATGCCCGCTCCATGTACAACATCCAGCACGCGGTGACGCCTGCCGGCGGAGCGCTGAAGGTGGAACTGACGTGCGAGCGTCCCGATGTGGAGATACGCTATACGACCGACGGCATGGAGCCGGGGGCGGCTTCGGACCTGTACGAAGGCCCGCTGACGCTGGACGGAAACGCCGTGCTGAAGTGTGCCACCTTCCGCGACGGGCAGAAGACGGGCCGGACGCTGGAACTGCCGCTGGAATGGAACCTGGCCACCGCGAAACCGCTGCTGGGACTGCCCCCGCAGGCAGGCATCCTGGTGAACGGCCTGCGCGGCAGCCTGAAGCAGACCGACTTTGAGTGGTACACCGGGGAGATGTCCCGGCCGCTGACGTTCACGGTAGACCTGCTGGAACGGCGGGAAGTGACGGAATGTGCGGTGGGCTGCATCACCAACTACGGCATGGGCTGCCACAAGCCGCGGACACTGACGGTAGAGGTGTCGGACGACAACCGGACGTTCGTCCCGGCCGGCAGCCTGCACTTCACGGACGCCGACATCTTCAAGGAAGGCACCTTTGTGGAAGACCTGAAGGTGAAGGTCGGCTCACGGGCCCGCTACGTGCGCTTCACGCTCGAGGTGCCCGGCAGCTGCCCGCCCGACCACGTGCGCCCCGGACAGCCTTCGCGCATCTATGTGGACGAAGTCATCGTCCGCTGACATTTGTGTAACGAACTAACCCTAAAAACAGATAGAATCATGGACAAACCAGAAAACAACAACGGACAAGTACAGATAGAACTCAAGGAAGAAGTGGCCCAGGGCACGTATGCCAACCTGGCCATCATCACCCACTCCAGCTCGGAGTTTGTGCTCGACTTCATCCGCATGCTGCCGGGCATGCCCAAGGCCGGCGTGCAGGCGCGCGTCATCCTCGTGCCCGAACATGCCAAGCGCCTGCTGCTTGCCCTGCAGGAAAACATCGACAAGTACGAACGTGTCTTCGGCCCCATCCGCGTGCCCGACGACCGTCCCCTTCCTCCGCTGGGAAACGTGCAGGGCGAGGCCTGATGTCATCGTCCTGTAACAGCCCCGCGAGGGGCTATTCGGCTGAAAATCAAAAAAAATATTGTAGTGCATTGATAATTCAAATATTATTCGTATCTTTGCAGCCCGAAAAAGTGCATTGTCGAAAATTCATACAAATAATATAATAACTAAAAAACAATTAAAATGCCTACAATTCAGCAATTAGTAAGAAAAGGACGCCAAGTGCTGGTAGACAAGAGCAAGTCTCCTGCCTTGGATGCATGTCCTCAAAGACGTGGCGTTTGCGTGAGAGTGTATACAACCACTCCGAAGAAGCCGAATTCAGCTATGCGTAAAGTAGCTCGTGTACGTTTGACCAACGGTAAGGAAGTAAACTCCTACATTCCGGGTGAAGGTCACAACCTGCAGGAACACTCCATCGTACTGGTACGTGGCGGTCGTGTAAAGGACCTTCCGGGTGTACGTTACCACATTGTTCGCGGTACACTGGATACTGCCGGCGTAGCAGGCCGTACGCAAAGACGTTCCAAATACGGTGCAAAGCGTCCGAAACCGGGACAGGCTGCTCCTGCAAAGAAGAAATAAGGAACAATAGACCGAAACAACAAAAAGTAAAGTAAAAATTACGTTTTAGTTTGCTTGGACAGATGCTAAAGGTTGAGTAAACCTGCCGGTGGGCGGGTTGAAGAAGACAGAAGTAGACAACCAAGAACGAAAAACATTATTCTTTCAAGAAAATGAGAAAAGCAAAACCAAAAAAACGCGTTATCCTGCCGGATCCCGTGTTCAACGATGTGAAAGTATCGAAGTTCGTCAACCACCTGATGTATGACGGCAAGAAGAACACTTCTTATGAAATCTTCTACGCTGCTCTGGAAACGGTGAAGAACAAAATGCAAAACGAAGAAAAGTCCGCTCTGGAGATCTGGAAGAAAGCTCTGGACAATGTGACTCCCCAGGTGGAAGTGAAGTCTCGCCGTGTAGGTGGTGCTACTTTCCAGGTTCCGACAGAAATCCGTCCCGACCGCAAAGAGTCCATCTCAATGAAAAATCTGATTATCTTCGCCCGCAAGCGTGGCGGCAAGTCCATGGCTGACAAGCTGGCTGCTGAAATCATGGACGCCTACAACGAACAGGGCGGTGCATTCAAGCGCAAGGAAGATATGCACAGAATGGCTGAAGCTAACCGTGCTTTTGCTCACTTCAGATTCTAATCAAGTATAACAATTAAGCAAGAAGGATTTAAAATGGCTAAACATGATTTGCATTTGACCCGTAACATCGGTATCATGGCTCACATCGATGC
>CATXSD010000130.1 GCA_958402075.1 Mediterranea massiliensis
CCACCCTGCCCGTCATCGGCGTACCCGTCAAGGGTGCCGTGCTCGACGGCGTAGACGCCCTCTACTCCATCATCCAGATGCCTCCCGGCATCCCCGTAGCCACCGTGGCCATCAACGGTGCCATGAATGCCGCCATCCTGGCCGTACAGATGCTGGCACTGGCCGACGACGAACTGGAACAAGCCTTTGCCGCCTACAAGGAAGGCCTGAAGAAGAAAATCACCAAGGCCAACGAAGACCTGAAGGAAGTGAAATACGAGTACAAGACGAACTAAAAAATGAAGAATGAAGCATTAGGAAGGAAGAACCGGTCCCCGCATCCCCATTCTTAATTCTTCATTCTCAATTCTTCATTCATTATGGATTTATTCAACTATTCCCGCAGGGAAACATCTGTAGTCAACATCGGAAACACTCCGCTGGGAGGCGACAACCCCATCCGCATACAGAGCATGACCAACACCGCCACCCAGGATACGGACGCCTGCGTGGCACAGGCCAAACGCATAGCCGATGCGGGTGGAGAATACGTGCGGCTCACGACACAGGGCGTGAAGGAAGCCGAGAACCTCCGCAACATCAATGCCGCCCTGCGTCGCGACAGCTACCTGACGCCGCTGGTGGCCGACGTACACTTCAATCCGCACGTGGCCGACGTGGCCGCCCTCTATGCCGAGAAGGTGCGCATCAACCCCGGCAACTACGTGGATGCCGCCCGCACCTTCAAGCATCTGGAGTACACCGACGAGGAGTATGCACAGGAGCTGCAGAAGATACGCGACCGCTTCGTGCCTTTCCTGAACATCTGCAAGGAGAACCATACGGCCATCCGCATCGGCGTGAACCACGGTTCGCTGTCCGACCGCATCCTGTCGCGCTACGGTGATACGCCCGAGGGCATGGTAGAATCGTGCATGGAGTTCCTGCGCATCTGCGTGGACGAGCATTTCACCGACGTGGTCATCTCCATCAAGGCCTCGAACACCGTCGTCATGGTGCGGACGGTCCGCCTGCTGGTGGCCGTCATGGAAAAGGAAGGCATGCACTTCCCCCTGCACCTGGGCGTGACCGAGGCAGGCGACGGCGAGGACGGACGCATCAAGTCGGCTCTGGGCATCGGTGCCCTGCTGGCCGACGGACTGGGCGACACCATCCGCGTATCGCTGAGCGAGGCTCCCGAGGCCGAGATACCTGTGGCCCGCAAGCTGGTGGACTACGTGACGCGCCGCAAGGACCATCCTTATATTCCCGGCCCGAACATCCCGACTTTCAACTACCTGGCGCCCTCGCGCCGACAGACCGTGGCCGTACGCAACATCGGCGGCGACAACGTGCCCGTCGTCATTGCCGCCCGCCTGGACGGTGACCTGACAACCGACCCGCAGTTCGCTCCCGACTATATCTACACCGGCCACCAGCTGCCCGCCGACGTACAGGAAGGCGTGCAATACATTGTCGATGCCGACGTGTGGGAAGGAAAGCCCGACACCTGGCCTGCCTTCAAGGGCGACCAAATGCCTTTCGTAAGCAGTTGCAACGCTGCGCTGAAGTTCCTCTTCATCACTTACATGGGGCTGAACGACGAAGCGTTGGCCTGCCTGAAGTATCATCCCGAAATCGTGCTCGTGGCACAGAGCAACTATCCCAACCGACTGGGTGAACAGCGTGCGCTCGTCCACCAGCTGATGCAGGAAGGCCTGTCCAATCCCGTTGTCTTCTTCCAGCACTATGCCGAGGAAGAGAAGGAAGACCTGCAGATCAAGGCGGCGGCCGACATGGGTGCCCTCGTCTTCGACGGCCTGACGGACGGCATCTTCCTCTACAACCAAGGCAGCACCCCCGCCACCACGCTGGACGCCACCGCCTTCGGCATCCTGCAGGCCGGCCGCCTGCGCACCAGCAAGACGGAATACATCTCCTGCCCCGGCTGCGGACGCACGCTCTACGACCTGCAGAGCACCATCGCCCGTATCAAGGCTGCCACGTCGCACCTGAAGGGACTGAAGATAGGCATCATGGGCTGCATCGTCAACGGCCCGGGCGAGATGGCCGATGCCGACTACGGCTACGTAGGTGCCGGGCGCGGCAAAATCAGTCTCTACAAGAAGAAGGAGTGCATCGAAAAGAACATTCCCGAAGAAGAAGCGGTGGAGAAGCTCATCGAGCTCATCAAGGCCAACGGAGACTGGCAGTAAGCATCGCAAACCTGACGCAAAGGCATGCTCAAACCGGAGCGTGTCTTTGTATCAGGCCCATGATTTTTATCCATACGTAGCAAGAATGAAGGATAGAATTTGTGTCTATTACTACATAGTTCTTGAGATTTGTTCCATATTTCCTGAACGTGGCATAAATTTGGATTGAATATTATTAAACGTCCAGCGTAAAGTGAATCTTACGCCCCGTGTATCGTATTCGTTCTTTTGCCAGCGATAGGTATTCAGATACTTTTTTTCCCACTCTGGACTGACACTTTCCCGTAAGAAGTCACTGCCGTCAACAGCTACGTAAAGTCTGTTTTTAAAAAAAGAAGCTGATAATCCTGCGTCAATCACAGTTTTTGCCGCATATAGCGAAATGCCTCTTTCTTCACGGCTGGTATAGGAAATATGAGTGTAGAATGACAAACTTTTATAAAGGTTGAAGGTAAATCGTGTCTGTAATTCGCAAGAAAGTCGATCGTTGATTTTAGTTTCTTCCAGATAAGGAAACTTTATATATGGTTTCTTTAATGCTCCAGCCAGATACATGCGAAACCAATTTTTACTCCACGAGTAGTCGGCTGTAAATCTCCATTCGTGTGAGCGCCGTATGTTGACAGGCTGCATGAATAAGATGTTTGACTGACCGTCTTGAGTTTGTGTCACCCATTGCGTCATGTTCTTTATTTGACTGTAGCGCAGAGAAAGCCCCACTTTGTATAGGTTGAGGTTCAACTCTATGTTGTCTTTAAAAGTGGGCTTCAAATTGGGATTTCCCATAGAATAATTATATTCGTCTTCATAGTTCACGGTAGGGTCAAGGTCGCTAAATGATGGGCGTGATGCTATTCTTCGGTAATATAAATCTAAGTTTATGTGCTTACTTGCTTTATATTTTAATCGAACATTCGGGAAAAAGTTAGAGTAGGCGCGTTCCATATCTAATGTATTTTCTCCTTTTAAGATCGTTTTAATTTTCTCATATTCATAGCGTAATCCAATGTTGACAGACCATTTATCCCACGATTGACTATAACTGTAATAAGGAGCAAAGTAATAGTCCTGACGGGAAGTTAGTTGTGGAATTTGGTTAATATAGTTGTCCCCTGTGTTACGGATATAGCCACTGTTGATGCCTATTTGTTCATTGTCGTTTTTAGCAAACTTGAATTTGTAGGTAGGGGTTATCGTATAAATATCGTAACGTACATCATTGTTCATGGAAGTATTTATTCTATTATCTACTGAAAGGTAGTTTTCTGAAGTTTGTTGTTCTGAGCGGGTGTGCTTTGTGGCATAGTCGGCTATCAGGCTGAAGGTGTTTCCGGCTTCTGACCGATGTACGTAAGAGAGTGACAGACTATGCAGACCGATGTCCGAACTGTGGTCTGTACTGTTTTCTTTGTTGTGTATATTACCGGATTCCAAAATGTCTTGTAGGCTATGACCGGTTGTGCCAAGTTTGGCAAAACTGCCTACATATTGTACGCCTATGTTGCCTTTCTGTTTCAAGTCGAGATTGATGCCTGTAAAAACATTATACAGATTGCCTTTATTCCGGCTCACGCTATTGCCATTGTTCTCGAAAATGCTTCCATCGGTGTGAGTGATGATGGATTTTGAGTAGTCCTGTGCATGTTCATTGATACGGCCGTATCCCAGTGAGGCCATACCCGAAAAAATGCCTTTATTTACCAGATAATTAAGATTGGTTGTATTGCTTATACGGTTCTTAAACTCGGTAGCGTTTGATACATTCAACCCCATGTAATCTTTGTATGTTTCGCGTAAGGTGATGCGAATGATACAGGAGACCGAGGCATCATACTGTGCGTCAGGCTGACGTATTACTTCAATACTGCTTGCATTGGTCGATTGATAAGCACGAAGTTCTTCCAAGTTCTTCACTTCACGTCCGTTGATGTATATCACTGGTTTTCCTTCCCCTAATACAGTGATGTCTGTACCATTGGTAACCATGACACCCGGTGTAAACTTTAACATGTCCAAAAAATTACCCGCCTGACCTATTTGTGAATTGTGTATGTTTTGAATAAGGTAGTTGCCACCTTCACGTGAAATACTCGGTCCTTCGGCTTTCACCACTACTTCCTCTAACTCTACAGCTTTCTTATAGAGAATGATTTCTCCGATTTCATTTTGTCCGGCTTGCAGTTCCTTTTCTATTTTTATACTTTCATATCCGTCGGACTCAATCGTTACCCATGCTTTACATAAACTATCTATTTCAAAAGCAAAGTCGGATTCGTAGAAACTTCCTGTTATGTTTTGGATAGAATCGTTATAGGACACTCCGATGCGATAAATAATGGCTTCATTATCCGATGCTACAACCTTGCCGGTGATGCAGTTTTGTGCAAAGGCTTGCAAGGCAATGAATAATAAACTGAAAATGAAAAGCATTTGTTTCATGGTTGTTGTCTTTTTAGGATTAGTAATTATACAGGTTAGACGTTTTAAAGCAAGAGAACGTTGCATACCTCAGCCATGTTTCTTTTCACAGATGCATTTCACTCTCATCAAGTCCATAGTTATATCCGTCAATTCCCTCTTTACAATCGCCAAGTAGATGTTTACACCAAGCATCTTCGTATATCCCCCTACCCAAACAATTATTGGGGAACACTGCTTTCGGCAAAAAAAAGCACTGCTTTGCAATGGACAAAACAGTGCTTTAACAAAAGTGATCTTTTCACATCCAAAAGAAAAACTGATTTCTACTAAAGTACCATAGAAAACTATGTAGAATGCTGGGATCGTAACATCAAACGACATGTGGAGTCCGACCACGTACAATCCTACTTCACCGCCACCGAGTCAGCCGCAGCCTTCGGACTGAGCAAAGCATGGTACCTGTCCATATCGCCCAGGATCTTCAACGCCTCTTTCAGGTCAGGGTCATCCTTCAGCTGCTGGATGATGCTGCCTTTCTGATAATAGTAACGCTTCAGGATCTCAATGGATATCATGTTCCGGATGTCCTTCGCGAAGTAATCCAGGTCGTGATCCAAGTTGTGCTGGAGCTTCTTCTCCAAGGCCTCGAACTCGCCGGCAGCATCTTTCAGGTAGCCTTCGAACTCGGCCATCTCTTTCAGGCTCTTCAGCATCTTCTCCGTCTGCTGGTCGTACTTGAAGTCGGCCTTCCGCACCATCTCCTTGAAGTCGGCATAGTCGGCGTCGGTCAGTTCGAAGTGCTGCGCGTCGGCAATGGTTTCGTGCTTCAGGCAGTACTGCGTGGCGTAGTCGAAAATCAGATTGTCGTTCACCAGGTAGAACAGGATGTTGGGCAGCTTCTCCTGCTTCACCTCCACATCGGGCGTCACACCGCCACCGTCGCGTACCTCGCGTCCGGCCGCCGTGTGGAAGACAGTCGTCAGGCTGTCGGGGATGCGGCCCACACTGCCGTCCGCATTGCGGTGCTTGTAGTCGATGGCCTGTACGCAACGGCCGCTGGGAATGTAGTATTTGGAGGTCGTGATCTTCATCTGTCCGCCGTAGGGCAGGTCGCGGGTGGTCTGCACCAGTCCCTTGCCATAGGTACGGGTACCGACAATCACCGCCCGGTCCAGGTCCTGCAACGATCCGGCCAGGATTTCCGAGGCCGAGGCCGTCGAGCTGTTCACCAGTACGGCCAGCGGGATGTCCAGGTCGATGGGCTCGCGCAAGGTCTTGTAGGAGAGATTGGTCTGCGCGATTTTTCCCCGCGTGGTGACCAGCGTCTTGCCGCGCGGCAGGAAGTAGTTGGCAATGTCCACTGCCTCGTCCAGCAGACCGCCGCCGTTGTTGCGCAGGTCGATGACGAGCGAGGTGATGCCCTGCTTCTTCAGGTCGAGGAAGGCCTGCTTGAACTCGCGCGCCGGCTTGCCGGAGAAGGTACTGAGGTTGATGTAGCCCACGTTGTTCTCCAGCTTCGTATAATAAGGTATGATGGGCAGCTCGATGGCACGACGCACCAGCTCGAAGTCGAGCGGTTTCTCCACGCCCGGACGCTGCACCGTCAGCTTGAAGCTGGTGCCCGCCTGTCCGCGGAGCATCTCGCTGATCTCCTGGTTGTTCTTCCCGGCCAGGTCCTGTCCGTCAATGGCCATCAGGATGTCGCCCGCCTTCAGTCCGGCCTTGGCAGCCGGCATGCCTTCGTAGGGCTCGCCGATCATGGAGCGCTTCAGCTTCGTGTTCCAGGTGATGACGGAACCGATGCCGCCATACGAGTTCTTGAGCATCTGCTCCAGCTCGCTCTGGTCGTCCTCGGGGTAATAGGCCGTATAAGGGTCGAGCGAGTAGAGCATGGCGTCGATGCCCTCGCGGATGGTCTTGTCGGCATCGATGGTATCGACATAGAGCATGTCCAGCTCCTTCACAATCGAGCTGAAGATGTCGATGTTCTTGGCCAGCCGGAAGCTGCGGTCGTCACTGTTCTTGAAGCCCACGAATGCTGCGCCAGCCACCACCAGCAGCAACAGGGCTATCCAACGTACTTTACACAATCTTTTCATATCTGTATCTGTCATTCAATATTCATGGTTTATAATTTCTCTATCTCTTCCCTGACCTGCTTCCAGCGGGCGGCCGACAGTTCGGCCCCCACCACGCAGATGACTGCCGCGGAAAGGATGGACGCGATGCGCGCACACTTCTCCAGCGAACAGCCGGACACCAGTCCGTACAGGAATCCGGCGGCAAAATAGTCGCCTGCCCCCGTCGTGTCAGCCACCTTGCGCACCGCCACCGGCTCTACACTGAGCGTCTGCGTGCCCTTGCGCACCAGCGAGCCCCGTGCGCCCAGCTTGACGACGGCAATGCTGCACAGGCGCGACAACTCCGCCAGTGCTTCGCCTGGTTCCTTTCCTGTGAACGCACGGGCTTCCTCTTCGTTGGCAAAGACGATGTCCACATACTTGGTCAGCAGCAAGGTGAAGAAGTCTCGGTCTTCTTCCACTATGTTATAACTGGCCATGTCCAGACACACCTGCA
>CATXSD010000131.1 GCA_958402075.1 Mediterranea massiliensis
GACGGACGAGATACGCCAAGGGCTGCAGACCATCAGCAGCACGGGCAAGGGACTGCTGTCCTTCGTGGAGTCCTACCGCCGCTTCACCCGCATCCCTACGCCCGAACCCACCCTGTTCTTCGTGAAAGGCTTTGCAGAGCGCATGGTCCAGCTGGCCCGCCACCAGTTTCCCGAAGCCGACGGCATCACCTTCAGCATCGACGTGACTCCCGACGACCTCATCCTGCACGCCGACGAGAACCTCATCGGGCAGGTAGTGACCAACCTGCTGCGCAATGCCATCCAGGCCATCGGCGAGCAACCGGCTCCAGCAGGAGGCGGACACATCGGCATCCGTGCCTACTGCAACGACGAGGAAGCGGTACTCATAGAAGTGTCGAACGACGGTCCCCCCATTCCGCCCGAGGTGGCCGACCACATATTTATCCCCTTCTTCACCACCCGCGAAGGAGGAAACGGCATCGGGCTGAGCATCTCGCGCCAGATCATGCGCCTGTCGGGAGGCAGCATTTCCCTCCTGCCCGGCGAAAAAACGACTTTCCTGCTGAAATTCAACTGAACAGACAGGAAGAAATAATTGTTGAATAATCATTAAATTAAGAATAGAACAAATATGATATTGACAGCTGAACACATTCTCCTCACCTGCTCCATCCTGCTCTTCGTCAGCATCTGGGCAGGAAAGACAGGCTACCGTTTCGGAGTGCCTACCCTGCTGCTCTTCCTGCTTGTAGGCATGCTCTTCGGCAGCGACGGTCTGGGCATCCAGTTCCACGACATGAAGGCCGCCCAGTTCATCGGTATGGTGGCCCTCAGCATCATCCTTTTCACCGGCGGTATGGACACCCGCTTCGCCGACATTAAGCCGGTGCTGAAGCCGGGTATTGCCCTCTCCACCCTCGGCGTCCTGCTCACCACCCTCTTCACCGGCCTCTTCATCTGGTGGCTCTCGGGCATGAGCTGGACCAACATCCACTTCCCGCTCATCCCCTCGCTGCTGCTGGCCGCCACCATGTCGTCCACCGACTCGGCCTCGGTGTTCGCCATCCTGCGCTCGCAGAAGATTAACTTGAAACACAACCTGCGTCCCCTGCTTGAGCTGGAAAGCGGAAGCAACGACCCCATGGCCTACATGCTGACCATCGTACTAACCCAGCTCACCCAGTCGACAGGCATCGGCGGATGGGGCGAGATAGCCGGTTCGTTCGTCATCCAGTTTGTAGTGGGCGGTGCCGCCGGCTACCTGCTGGGCAAGCTGGCCGTCCTCATGCTCAACCGTCTGAACATCGACAACCAGTCGCTCTACCCCATCCTGCTGCTGGCCTTCGTCCTCTTTACGTTCTCCATCACCAACCTGCTCAACGGCAACGGCTATCTGGCTGTCTACATCGCCGGCATGATGGTGGGCAACCACAAGATAGCCTACCGCAAGGAGACCAATACCTTCATGGACGGACTGACGTGGCTCTTCCAGATTATCATGTTCCTCTGCCTGGGCCTGCTGGTCAACCCGCACGAGATGTTGCAGGTAGCCGCCGTAGCCCTGCTGATAGGAGCATTCATGATACTTGTCGGCCGACCGCTCAGCGTGTACCTCAGCCTGCTGCCCTTCGGGCGGAGCATCACCCCCAAGTCGCGAATGTTTATCTCGTGGGTGGGCCTGCGCGGAGCGGCGCCCATCATCTTCGCCACCTACCCCGTCGTAGCCGACGTACCCGGCGCCAACAGCATCTTCAACATCGTGTTCTTCATCACCATCCTCTCGCTCATCATACAGGGAACCACCATTGCCCGCATCTCCCGCCTGCTGGGACTCTCCCTGCCACAGGAAAAGACCGGCAACGACTTCGGCGTGGAACTGCCCGAAGAGCTGGGGTCGGATCTGCACGAGGTGACCGTCAGCGCCGATATGCTTTCGCGTGCCCAGACCCTGAAGGACATGCAGCTCCCCAAAGGCACACTGGTCATGATTGTGAAGCGCGACGACGAGTACCTCATCCCCAACGGTTCGCTGAAGCTACACACGAACGACAAACTGCTGCTCATCTCCGAAAAGAAGAAAGAGCAGCCCACCCAGGAAAAAACGGAAGGCAACCCGAAGTTGTAGCGAATTCAAAAAATATGAAAACTGTTTGCAAGAGATTAGTGTAAGCCCTATCTTTGCGCAGTTTTTCAACTACTGTGCAGAATTGAAAAGAAAACGAAGGAATGAAACCAGATAAAAGCTTCATCGGATATATAGAGCAAAGCATCGTCCGCAACTGGGACCGCGATGCGCTGACAGATTACAAAGGAGCAACCCTGCAATACAAGGACGTGGCCCGGAAGATAGCCAAGTTCCACATCGTACTGCAAAGTGCAGGCATCCAGCCCGGCGACAAGATTGCCGTCTGCGGACGCAACAGCGCCCATTGGGCCGTCACCTTCCTGGCCACCATCACCTATGGAGCCGTCATCGTCCCCATTCTGCACGAGTTCAAGGCCGACAACATCCACAACATCGTCAACCACTCCGAAGCCAAGCTGCTCTTCGTGGGCGACCAGGCTTGGGAGAACCTGAACGAAGACCGCATGCCCGGCCTGATGGGCGTGGTGTTGCTCACCGACTTCACGCCCGTCGTATGCCGCGACCCGCGCCTGATGGAAGCCTTCGAGCACCGCAACGCCATCTACGGCCAGCGCTATCCCAAGAACTTCCGCCCCGAACACATCCGCTACCGCCACGAAGAATCGCCCGAAGAACTGTCCATCATCAACTACACGTCGGGCACCACCGGCTACTCGAAAGGCGTCATGCTGCCCTACCGCAGCATCCGCTCGAACGTTGACTACTGTTTCGAGATGCGCCCCATCCATGCTGGCGACCACATCGTCTCGATGCTTCCGCTGGGACACGTGTTCGGCATGGTGTACGACTTCCTCTATGGCATCTGTGCCGGCGCCCACCTGTACTTCCTGACGCGCATGCCTTCACCCAAAATCATCGAACAGTCGTTTGCCGAAATCAAGCCGCGCATTATCTCGTGTGTACCGCTCATCGTGGAGAAAATCATCAAGAAGAACATCCTGCCGCGCGTGGACAACACCATCGGCAAGCTGCTGCTGCGCGTACCCATCATCAACGACAAGATCAAGGCGTCGGCACGCAAGGCAGCCATGGAAATCTTCGGTGGCGAGTTCAACGACATCATCATCGGCGGCGCCCCGTTCAATGCCGACGTGGAGCGGTTCCTCAAACAGATAGGCTTCCCCTACACCATCGCCTACGGCATGACGGAGTGCGGCCCCATCATCTGCTCCAGCCGCTGGCAGGACCTGAAGCTCGCTTCGTGCGGCAAGGCAGCCTCGCGTATGGAGGTGCGCATCGACTCGAACGACCCCGCCCACCGCGCCGGCGAAATCATCTGCCGAGGCGAAAACCTGATGCTTGGCTACTACAAGAATCCCGAGGCGACGGCACAAATCATCGACGTCAGAGGCTGGCTCCATACCGGCGACCTGGCCACGATGGACAGCGAAGGCAACGTCACCGTCCGCGGCCGCAGCAAGAACATGCTGCTCACCGCCAGCGGCCAGAACATCTACCCCGAAGAGATTGAGAGCAAACTGAACAACATGCCCTACGTTGCCGAGTCGCTCATCGTGCTGCAAAACGACAAGCTGGTGGCCCTCATCTATCCCGACTTCGACGAAGCCTTTGCCCGCGGGCTCCAGCAGAGCGACGTCGAAGAGGCCATGGAGCAGAACCGTCAGGAACTGAACCAGCAGCTGCCCGCCTACTGCCAGATTACCAAAGTGAAAATCCACTTTGAAGAGTTCGAAAAGACAGCCAAGAAAAGCATCAAGCGCTTCCTCTACCAGGAGGCCAAAGGATAAATGCCGTCCCGGCTCATACCTTCTCTTCTGTCCCATCAGTTTAAAAGTTCCCAATGCCCGCAGCATAGTGCCAGTACTTCCAGCCAAGTACTGGCCACAGAACCATGGATTCGGGTACAAACATCCGTAATCGGTATACAAGACCTGCCCTCACCATGCACTAACTTTGCAAACGAAAAGATTGGCAAACCCTTTAAACCTCTTCATCATGAAAATCAAACTGATCCTTGCGCTTGTCGCATTGACCGTAAACAGTACAACCATTATGGCACAGAAAACTATCAAACAGACAGCCGGACGCGACCAGCTGGGCACTTTCGCCCCCAAATTCGCGGAACTCAACGACGACGTCCTCTTCGGAGAAGTGTGGAGCCGCACCGACCAACTCGGCCTGCGCGACCGCAGCCTCGTTACCCTCACCTCGCTCATCAGCCAGGGCATCACCGACAGCTCGTTGACCTACCACCTCCAGACCGCCAAGCAGAACGGCATCACCCGCAGCGAGATTGCCGAAATACTGACCCACATTGCCTTCTATGCCGGATGGCCGAAAGCCTGGGCAGCCTTCCGCCTGGCCAAGGAAGTGTGGACCGAAGACACGGCCGCCGCAGATGCCAAGGCTGCCTTCCAGCGCGAAATGATCTTCCCCATCGGCGAGCCCAACACAGCCTACGCCCGATACTTCGTCGGCAACAGCTACCTCGCCCCCCTCTCGAAGGAACAGGTAGCCGTCTCCAACGTCACCTTCGAGCCGGGCTGCCGGAACAACTGGCACATCCACCACGCCACAAGCGGCGGCGGGCAGATGCTCATCGGCGTGGCTGGACGCGGCTGGTACCAGGAAGAGGGCAAGCCGGCCGTAGAGATTCTGCCGGGAACCGTCATCCACATCCCCGCCAACGTCAAGCACTGGCACGGAGCGGCAGCCGACAGCTGGTTTGCCCACCTGGCCTTTGAGGTCGCCGGAGAAAACACGTCCAACGAATGGCTGGAGCCCGTCTCCGACGAAGCGTACGACCGACTGAAATGACAAGCTGAAGACTTCCGACACATTCCTGACATCATCCCTTTTTCCGATTCAGTCGGTATACAGACAGAGGATCGCGGCTTTCCGGTACGACTGCCAGATGCCGCATCCTCTGTTTTCATTCCTCCCCGTCCGATATTATGACCACAATTATCGGTTGTCCGACCGTTTTCTCAAACAAAAGTGTTACTTTTACCTCCCGAATCGGCAACCGGTCCATACGACCACGAAAAAACGAAATTATGAGAAAAGCAAGCAGAGAAATGAACAGCGACTGGGCCTTGGACATCATGCACAAAGCCCCTTACATCACCGTCAGCTTCACAAAGCCGGACGGCACGGCATACGGCGTTCCACTTTCGTTGGCCTCCACCAACGACCACGTCTGGTACTTCCATTGCGCGCTGGAAGGAGACAAGCTGGAAGCCATCGCGGCCCATCCCGAAGTGTGCCTTTCAGCCGTCACCAAATGCCAGCCCACCGTCGGCCCCAAGGACGGAAGCTTCACCCTGCAATACCGCTCCGCCATGGCTTTCGGGAAAGCCGAGCTGGTAACGGATGAAGCTGAGAAGGTGCAGGCCCTCAAGGCAATCAGCCAACGGTTCCTGCCCCAACACATGGATGCCTTCAACGAAGCAGTCCGGAAAAGCCTCCACCGCACCGCCGTCGTGCGCATCACCTTGTCCGCCCCTCCTACCGGCAAACGCAAACAGTACGACAAGCAGGGAGAAGAAATGAAGTACGGACGGATGGAGTGAACGGTTTACCCATATCTCCTCTTGAACAATTAAAGCTCATCCAACTCTTCACCGCTCCGTTCCATAATATTGGCAGCCAGTTTGTCTGCAACCTGAATGATGGTAACCAGGGGATAAAGCTTTTGGGAAGTATCAAAACATCGCTGGTCTTCATAACTGTTCATATTGATGCCCCATGCTCCCATATGCCAACGGATTGCCAGCATCTCATCGTCACTCAAAGCTATGCCATTGCAGAGCAGCAGAATGACAGACTTCTCTCCGTGCCCCATGGGAAAGTTCTTGTAGGAAACCTTATAACCCTCATTGTCCTCCCAAGTTCCTATGGCAGTTTTCTTTTTTTTCACTGTACGGAAATAGATGTCACTTTTGCAGACATCATGCAGCAGACTGGCTATAATCACACTTTCCCTTTCCACTTCTTTCTCCAGGCCGGGCTCGATGGCAGCCATTCCTTCCCACACCATCAGGGCAGCCTTGCAGGTATTCAGTGAATGCTGTACCAATCCTCCTTCCGTATTCAGGTGGTGATTGGCAGAAGCCGGAGCCGTAAAGAACCCCATGTTCTCCAGACCTTCCAGTAAATCTTCCACTCCTTCACGATGAGTGGAGCGGAGCAACTCTATAAATTCTTCTTTAGTAGTCATCTTAACGCTGTTTTCTTAATTCAGTGCCTAAAGGTATGGAAAAAATTGGCTCCATAATATCCAATGAAGAAAAATAAAACGAAATCTGCATGGAATATCATTTTATCATAATCGATCATCCATCCAATGTTCAGTAAAGAATCCCAGGTGAGGGAAGCAATGAAGAAAATAGAATATTTATAAAAAACAGCTGAAAAATCAGTATTAATAAAGTTCTCAGTCAGAGAGACAGGTTTCATGAGTTATAAAATAATCATGCAATAAAAAAACAACTTTATAATAAGTACGTTAGAACAAAAATCTGTAACTTTGTAATATGATTCAAGAGGACTTCAAATTTTACAAGCCATGTAAGTTATTGCAACCTTACATCAGGTATTATTGGGTATTCAAAAGCAATCAACCGCTGAATACCCTTACTTTTCCTATTGGTTGTCCTCAAATCATTTTCCATAAACAAACGCCACTTTATATTCCGGAGTTGAAAACCGCCCAATCGGAATTTACCATTAGCGACCAGGTAAATTATCCTTCTCATTTATATGCGGATGAAAATGTGGAAATGATTGTTGTAGTATTTCATCCATACACCTTAAAAGCTTTCTTGAATTTACCCATATCTTTGTTGCACAATCAAGAGGTTTCCGATTATGACCTTGAAAACGCAAAATTAAAACAACTGGCTGCGCAAATCTTTGACTGTCAAGATACAATTCATGTATTACAAGAATAGCCGGCTTACCTTTGCTCTGACTAAACTTAAAATGAATGATAAAATGAAAGAAGTAAATCCAAAAGAAACAACCCGTGCTTATGCATTTGAATTGTGG
>CATXSD010000132.1 GCA_958402075.1 Mediterranea massiliensis
TAGCTCGTAGCTTGTAGCTCGTAGCTTGTAGCTCGTAGCTTGTAGCTCGTAGCTCGTAGCTCATAGCTCGTAGCTTGTAGCTCGTAGCTTGTAGCTCGTAGCTCATAGCTCGTAGCTCATCACTCGTAGCTAATAAATATAGAAACGTCGGGTGCGGCTTTCTGTTGCAGGAAAGCGGAGCCCGACGTTTGTTTTGTATCATCTTAAAACCATTGTATCATGAGAAAAATCACTTCACTTTTGTTGCTGGCGGCCTTGTGTTGCCCCGCATGGGGAGCCATTTCCTCCGTCACCGACACGGTATTCATCCGCGAAACCAATATTCCCGTTCTGATAGACCGTCAGGACAACGAACTGTTCCACCTGCGCATCGACAACGGCGAAGGCAAGAAGCTGGACCGTGTCCTCCTGGACCTGGGCGAAGCGGTCGACCTGACTCAGGTAGAAGCCGTCAAGCTGTACTATGGCGGTACGGAGTGCGTGGAGCGTAGCGGCAAGGGATATTATGCTCCTGTGGCCTATGTGTCGGCCTATACCGTAGGCCAGACCCGTGCGGCCAATCCGTCTTATTCTGTATTGAAGAGCGAAGTCCGTTCGCCCGGCCGTGAAGTGGTGTTCGACGTGAACCAGACACTCTATCCGGGTATCAATTATTTCTGGATCAGCCTCCAGATGAAGCCGCAGGCATCGCTGCTTTCTAAGTTCTCGGCCTCGGTAGCTTCGGTTGAAATCGACGGACAGGCCGCTCCGCTGAAGCTGGCCAACGGTCCGCGTGTCCATCGGATGGGCTTCGGTGTCCGTCAGGCGGGCGACGACGGTGTGGCTGCCTACCGCATTCCTGGCCTCGTAACCAGCAACAAGGGTACGCTGCTGGCCGTCTATGACGTGCGCCACAACAACAGCGTCGACCTGCAGGAGTACATCGAAATCGGTCTGAGTCGCAGTACCGACGGCGGGCAGACGTGGGAGAAAATGCAGATACCCATGAGCTTCGGCGAATATGGCGGGCTGCCCAAGGCACAGAACGGTGTGGGCGATCCGGCCATCTTGGTGGACAAGCAGAAGGGTACCATCTGGATTATGGCGGCCTGGACGCATGGCATGGGCAACGCGCGTGCCTGGAACAACTCGGGGCAGGGCATGACGCTGGAGCAGACGGCCCAGCTGATGCTGGTGAAGAGTGATGATGACGGCAAGACGTGGTCCGAGCCTATCAATATTACGGAACAGGTGAAGTCGCCCGAATGGTATTTCCTGCTTCAGGGACCGGGTCGGGGCATCTCGATGGCCGACGGTACCCTGGTCTTCGCCGGCCAGTTCATCGGTGCCGACCGCATTCCCTGTGCCTGCATCATCTATAGCAAGGACCACGGCAAGACGTGGCACATCAGTCAGCCGGCCCGCACCAACACCACCGAGTCGCAGGTGGCCGAAGTGGAGCCGGGCGTACTGATGCTGAACATGCGCGACAATCGTGGAGGCAGTCGTGCCGTAGCGGTGACCCGCGACTTTGGGGCTACGTGGGAAGAGCATCCCTCTTCACGCAAGGCGCTGGTCGAGCCAGTTTGTATGGCCAGCCTGCTGCATGTGGCAGCCGAAGACAATGTGACAGGCAAGCCGCTTCTGCTGTTCTCCAACCCCGACAGCCCGAAGAACCGCCACCGCATGACCATCAAGGCCAGTCTGGACAATGGCCTGACATGGCTGCCCGAGAACCGGCTGATGCTGGACGAAGGCGGCAGCTGGGGTTATTCGTGTCTGACGATGATCGACCGTGAAACGGTCGGCATTCTCTACGAGAGCAGCACGGCCCATATCCTGTTCCAGGCAGTGAAGTTGGAGGATATTCTGAAATAAAAGATGCCATGACAAAGAAAGGATTATTATGGGTTTGGGCACTCTCTGCCAGTCTGTGGTGCAGTGCCCAACAGCCGGCGGAGCAGTATCCGTTGGGCGCTTATGAAGAATTGACGGATACGAAGCCCCACGACGGTGAGGCCGTTTGGAACAAGATGCAGCGTCCGACGGCTTTGGCTTGGGGCAGTGTCGATGTGCGCTATCCCAAGTTGAGCATTCCTGAAGGGACCCGCAAGGAAAGTACCCGGATGACAGCTTGGAAAGGCGAGCGGGTGCATGCGCAGGCTGTGCTTTGGACCCGACAGGCCCTGAAGAACGTGCGTGTGGAAGTCAGCGAGCTGAAGAACGGCCGTTCGGTCATCCCTGCTTCGGCCGTGAAGACGAATTTTGTGCGCTACGTCATGACTGACGAGCTGAACAAGGACGGTAAAGGCGGTTGCGGCAATCGGCCCGACAAGACCCAGTGGGATTCCTCGTTGGTGGCCGATGTGCTCGACATCGCGCAGGAACTCGATATCAGGGAACGCTGTTCGCAGCCGATATGGTTGAGCGTTTGGGTTCCGGCCGACGTCCAGACCGGTACGTATCGATCACGTCTGACGGTCAGTGCCGAGGGTATGGAACCGATGTCTCTGCCTTTCGAAGTGAAGGTGGTGAACCGTATGCTTCCGGCTCCGCAGGACTGGAAGTTCAATCTGGATCTGTGGCAGAACCCGTATGCCGTGGCGCGCTATTACCAGGTGCCGTTGTGGAGCAAGGAGCATTTCGACGCCATGCGTCCCATCATGAAGATGTTGGCCGATGCGGGCCAGAAGGCCATTACGGCCAGCATCATGCACAAGCCTTGGAACGGACAGACGGAGGATCACTTCGACAGCATGGTGACCCGCATCAGGAAGCTGGATGGCTCGTGGGAGTTCGGTTATGCCGTGTTCGACAAGTGGGTGGAGTTCATGACCGAGGACATCGGCCTTCAGGGGCTGATCAGCTGTTATACCATGATTCCCTGGGCCTTGCACTTTGACTATTACGATGAAGCCACCAACCGTGTCCTGTTTGTGGATGCCAAGCCGGGCGATGCGGCCTATGCAGAGTATTGGGGAACTTTCCTGAAGGACTTTGCCCGTCATCTGCGCGAGAAGGGCTGGTTTGAGCGTACGGCCATTTCGATGGACGAGCGTCCCATGGAGGCCATGCGCGAGGCTATCAAGGTGGTTCGTGCGGCCGATCCGGAGTTTAAAATTACGTTAGCGGGTAACTATCATCCCGAGATAGAATCAGATTTGTTTTATTATTGCATTCCTTTGGGACAGAAATTCCCGGCTGATGTGAAGAAGGCCCGTGAGGCTCGAGGACAGGTCAGCACCTATTATACGTGTTGTGTGGAAGCATTCCCGAATACATTCACTTTCTCCCGTCCGGCCGAGGCCGTGTGGACCATGCTCCATGCGGTAGCCGAGGGATATGACGGTTACCTGCGTTGGTCCTTCAACAGCTGGACGGCCGATCCCCTGCGTGATTCGCGTTTCCGCACGTGGGCGGCAGGCGACACCTACAGTGTCTATCCGGGTCCTCGGAGCAGCATACGTTTTGAGCGGATGATGGAGGGGGTGCAGGAGTGTGAGAAAGTACGCATCCTGCGGGAGGAATTTATCCGGAAGGGTGAGAAAGGGAAGCTGGCCCGTCTGGAGAAGTTGCTTTCCAAGTTTACGCTGGAGGCTTTGCCTGAAGGGCGCCTTCATCCGGAAGCCGATGTGGCGGCCTTGCACGACTGGCTGAGCCGTCAGTAAAAAAACAGCTCCCCTCCTTGTTTCGCCATGCGGCGGATGGGAGGGGAGCTTTCTTTTTGAGTATGCAGAAAAGTTTATTCCAATAGTTTCTTGAGGAACTCGTCCAGTTCCTCGTCCAGTCCTTTCAATAGTTCGTCGTTGACCATCAGGGTGTCGTCGTCCATCAGGAGCAGTTCGGCCAACGTTTCTTTGTCTTCGTCTACCAGTACAAAAGAGAAAGGCTTCAGGTTGGTCATCTTGTCAAAGTCGCCGGCGCTTTTCATTTCATTCAGCAGAGTCGACAGCGTACGTTCGGTATCGCTGTTGAAGTCTTCCCCTTCGTAATTCATCCATTCTTCAATGGTGGTCCGGGCCAGCTCTTCGTCTTCATCGTTGAAGATAACCAGTTCGCCGGAAGTCGGGTTGGCTTGCAGGTGGATATCGGTCACAATAGTCTGTTCGCACGCACAATTGTATCTGCTCACTGCTTTCTTGATGGTATTCCCAAGTTGGGACAGGGACGATTGACTCACTTTCATATGGCAAATGTTCTGTTACACCTTTCAAAGGTAGGAAAAAAATGGCAACGTTGGCATATTTTCTTTAAAAATCGTCATTATTTCTATTCATTTGGACCTTCAGCCGTGTCAGTCCTTCCCGACGGATCTTCAGTTCGTTTACATAAGCGCTGGTCATGAGATAGTTGGGAATGTCGCTGGCATAGAGGCCTTGGCTGCTCTTTTTCCCGATGTCATCCACTTGTTCGGCTATTTTCTGTGCTTTCAGTGCCCAGTCGTAGGCCTGGCTGATGCTGTCCTGCATTTCGTATCCCAAGGCAATGTTGTAGGCGGCATACATTTTGGACTTACCTTTCTTATGCTCATATTCAACTTTCCACAATTCAATGGCTGCGGGCCAGTCCTTTTCCTTGACGTAAACGGCTGCGTCGCGCATGTTGACGGTGCCTCCTGTGAAGAGGTAGCGGGTGGCAGTAGTCCAATAGGGAATCAGATACTTGACCGGAACACTGCCGGCAAACTCCGATGCCTGCTCTATCATGTCTTTTTCGGGAATCAGTTTGGCGAATATTTGTGTGTCACTGCTGCCGGTGGCTTCCCAGAAGATGCTGTCTGTGGGAGTGACGGTAACCATCGGGGTGGAGCGAGTCGGGAGATATACTTTGACAGTCGGGTAAACCTTGGCATCGACGGTTCCATAGTACACCTGCCAGTCGGGCAGGTAACTGACTCTCCTCAAGCTGCTCAGTTGGATGTTTTCCAGCGACAGGAGGAAGTCGACTCCCAGTTCGTCGGTCAGTTGGCGTACCTCGGTTTGCGACAGTGTGCTTTCGCGTGGGGTAATGTCCTGGCTTCGGAGCGCAGAATCGCAGATGACAACCAGGTCGAAGTAGTTGGCGTCTGCCACGGCTTTTGCCAATGACTCGGTAGTGATCCGGGCATCTCCGTTGTAATAGTCTGTTCGTCGGGCAATCTCCGTTTCGGCTTTCCCCTTTCGTGTATCGCTCGTGATGAGTTTGTTGTCAGGCGTTGCAGGCATGTTGTTTACAATGCCTACCCGTTTCAGGTCGGCGGGAAAGCTGACTTCGGCCGGCAGCATATAGTCGATTGAAAGTTGCTCGATGCTTTGGCAGGCGGTCAGGCAGAGGATGCCTGTCATGGCCAGACAATAAAGGAGTCTTTTCTTCATAGTTCTCAAAATCTTTAATCCTGAACAAAAGTACTCTTTTCGTTGAAAATATAAAAGCCCCGGACGGTTTTTAACCGTTCGAGGCTTTTGTTAAGTGGGTGTAACGTTACTTCTTTTTACAGATTCTTTCCGTGGCAGTTCTTGTATTTCTTGCCGCTGCCGCAGGGACAGGGATCGTTGCGTCCTACTGTCTTTTCTGCGCGGATGGGTTCACGTTTGGGCTGTTCGCGGGTATCTCTTGCGGCGGCAGCCTGCTGGTTCGGGTCGTTCAAGTCCACTTTCTGTTCGCGGTATTTGCTCATGTCCTGACGTTGCTCGGGAGCGGCCTGGCGCACTTCTACGTTGCGCTGGGGTGTCTGCTGCTGGCTTTCGGCCGGAGCTTCCTGTACAGGTATCTGGCCGCGCATCAGGATGGAGATGGTCTGATTATTGATCTTGTCGACCATCGCATCGAACAGGTTGACAGATTCCAGCTTGTAGATCAGCAACGGGTCTTTCTGTTCGTAGCTGGCATTCTGTACGGAGTGCTTCAGGTCGTCCAGCTCGCGGAGGTTCTCTTTCCAGGCCTCGTCGATGACATGCAGCAGGATGCTCTTTTCGAACGATTTCACCACTTCCTTGCATTCGCTTTCATAAGCGGCTTTCAAGTTGCAGGAGATGTTGTACATGCGCTTGCCGTCGGTGATGGGAATCAGGATGTTCTCGTACATGTGTCCCTGGTTCTCGTATACCTGCTTGATGACCGGATAGGCAATCTGTGCCATGCGGTCGGTCTTGCGCTTGAAGAGCTCCATCGCGGCATCGAAAGCCTTGTCGGCCAGCTTTTCTTTCTTCTCTTCCTTGAATTCGTCTTCGGTGAACGGGGCTTCCATGGCCAGTGTCTGGAGCATGTCCATCTTGCAGTTCTCGTAGTCGGGAGCTTGTACGGCATTGACGCAGCGGTCCCAAATCATGTTCACGATGTCCATGCCGATGCGTTCGCCCATCAAGGCGTGGCGGCGTTTGGTGTAGACAACGGTACGTTGCTTGTTCATCACGTCGTCGTATTCCAGCAAGCGTTTACGGATGCCGAAGTTGTTTTCTTCCACTTTCTTCTGGGCCCGTTCGATGGACTTGGAAATCATGCTGTGTTCGATCATTTCACCTTCCTTGAAGCCCAGCTTGTCCATCACGCTGGCAATGCGGTCGGACGAGAACAGACGCATCAGGTCGTCTTCCAGTGATACGAAGAATACGGATGAACCCGGGTCGCCCTGACGGCCGGCACGACCACGCAGCTGGCGGTCTACACGGCGGGACTCGTGACGCTCCGTACCGATGATGGCCAGACCGCCGGCAGCTTTTACCTCCGGGCTCAGCTTGATATCGGTACCACGGCCGGCCATGTTGGTGGCGATGGTCACCGTACTGCTTTGACCGGCTTGGGCCACGATTTCAGCTTCCTTCTGGTGCAGCTTGGCGTTCAGCACGTTGTGGGGAATCTTGCGCATGGTCAGCATCTTGCTCAGCATTTCCGAGATTTCTACTGACGTCGTACCTACCAGTACGGGGCGTCCGGCATGGACCATGGCTTCGATTTCTTCGATAACGGCTTTGTATTTCTCGCGTTTCGTCTTGTAGACGCGGTCGTTCATGTCCTTGCGGGCAATGGGGCGGTTGGTCGGGATCACTACGACATCCAGTTTGTAGATGTCCCAGAACTCACCGGCTTCCGTTTCAGCCGTACCGG
>CATXSD010000133.1 GCA_958402075.1 Mediterranea massiliensis
GCTGAAAACAATATTTTCATCTTTTGTACTTCTCTCGGTTTGCACTATCTTTGCAGCAGGAAATAATTAGAAACTATGGATATACAAGAGAAACTGGTAGCGTCCGTCGTCAGCGGACTGAAAGCACTCTACGGACAGGACGTGCCTGCCGCACAGGTGCAGTTGCAGAAAACCAAGAAAGAATTTGAAGGACATCTGACGCTGGTCGTATTCCCCTTCCTCCGCATGTCGAAGAAGGGACCCGAGCAGACGGCGCAGGAAATCGGCGAATACCTGCTGGCCCATGAGCCTTCGCTCGTGGCCAAGTTCAACGTCATCAAGGGCTTCCTGAACCTCACCATCGCTTCGTCGGCGTGGATCGAACTGCTCAACGACATCCAGGCCAACCCGCATTACGGACTGACCGAGGCTACGGACCAGTCGCCGCTGGTGATGATCGAGTATTCGTCGCCCAACACCAACAAGCCTCTCCACCTGGGACATGTGCGCAACAACCTGCTGGGCAACGCCCTGGCCAACATCATCGCCGCTAACGGCAACCGCGTGGTGAAGACCAACATCGTGAACGACCGCGGCATCCACATCTGCAAGTCCATGCTGGCCTGGCTGAAGTATGGCAACGGCGAGACACCCGAGTCGAGCGGCAAGAAGGGCGACCACCTCATCGGCGACTACTACGTGGCTTTCGACAAACACTTCAAGACTGAGGTGAAGGAGCTGATGACCAAGTACATGGCCGAAGGCATGAACGAGGAAGAGGCCAAGGCCAAGGCCGAAGCCGAATCGCCCCTGATGAAGGAAGCCCGCGAGATGCTCGTGAAGTGGGAGGCCGGCGACCCCGAAGTGCGTGCCCTGTGGAAGAAGATGAACGACTGGGTATATGCCGGTTTCGACGAGACATACAAGATGATGGGCGTAACCTTCGACAAGATATACTACGAATCGAACACCTATCTGGAAGGCAAGAAGAAGGTGCTCGAAGGACTGGAGAAGGGTCTCTTCTACCGCAAGGAAGACGGTTCCGTGTGGGCCGACCTCACGGGTGAAGGCCTCGACCACAAGCTGCTGCTCCGTGCCGACGGTACGTCGGTCTACATGACGCAGGACATCGGTACGGCCGAACAGCGTTTTGCCGACTATCCCATCGACAAGATGATTTATGTGGTGGGCAACGAGCAGAACTACCACTTCCAGGTGCTGTCCATCCTCCTCGACCGTCTGGGCTTCGAGTGGGGCAAGAGCCTGGTACACTTCTCCTATGGCATGGTGGAACTGCCCGAAGGCAAGATGAAGAGCCGCGAGGGTACGGTAGTCGATGCCGACGACCTGATGGAAGAGATGATCAACACCGCCAAGGAAACCAGCGGCGAGCTGGGCAAGCTGGACGGCTTGACGCAGGCCGAGGCCGACGACATCGCCCGCATCGTGGGCCTGGGCGCGCTGAAGTACTTCATCCTGAAGGTGGATGCCCGCAAGAACATGACGTTCAACCCCAAGGAGTCCATCGACTTCAACGGTAATACCGGTCCTTTCATCCAATATACCTACGCCCGCATCCAGTCCGTCCTGCGCAAGGCGGCCGAGGCAGGCATCGTCATCCCCGAGCAGCTCCATCCGGGCATCGAACTGAGCACGAAGGAGGAAGGCCTGATCCAGATGCTGGCCGACTTTGCCGGCGTGGTGAAGCAGGCGGGCGAGGACTACAGCCCCTCTGTCATTGCCAACTACTGCTACGACCTGGTGAAGGAGTACAACCAGTTCTACCACGACTACAGCATCCTGCGCGAGGAGAATGCCGACGTCAAGGTGTTCCGTCTCGCCCTGTCGCGCGAGGTAGGCAAGGTAGTCCGTCTGGGCATGGGCCTGCTGGGCATCGAAGTTCCCGAACGTATGTAAGCCGTAGTGCTTATTTGATATAGTTTTCAGCAGGGGAGCGCATCGTGTGGGTGCGCTCCTTTTTTATTGTTTTTGTCAGATACCTTCTATGATATAGTCTTGTTCTTGGGAGAAGGGTTTCAGCGTATGTGTCCATTCCTTTCCGTCGGAAGATACCAGTCGCAGGGACCGGATGTCTTCCTTTCTGTCGGCCTTGAACATGAGGAGGCCGTCCTTGTCCGTTGTTCCTCTGTATTGCCGGTTGGCATAGATCTTGATGTTTCCCGTTTCGGGATGGGAAGGGCTGGTTTTGACCATCAGGATGAACCCTCTTTCATTGTCCTCCAGTTCAAGCCAGCTGACCTCTTGCCGGGTTGTACAGGTGTCCGTAGGTTGGCTTTGGAAAGCGGAGAGGGCGGAGAGGGATGCGTCTGTTATGGTGGAGGTAAACGTGAATTCCCCGTTTCTGATTTGTACACTCTCGGGAGCAATGCCGAGTGTCTGTAGTAAGGAGTCACGCTTGGCTTTGGGAAGCATGGGGAGAAAGATGCGTTTTCCGTTGGGGAACTCGGCGCTTTGGCTGCCGAAGGGTTGCGCCTTTCGTTGGTTGGCGTGGATTCTGTCCACATAAATCAGATATTCGTAGTTCAGGATATGGCCCTTGCGGTAGTATTCGGTTACGAACGGCAGGTATTTGAGTTGAGTGGGGGAGTCGGCATGTTGCAGCACCATGAAGCAGGCATTGTAATTGTGTCTCACTTTCTGGTCGTTGTGCAGAACCACTTTGAGCAGCGAGTCGATTGTGGCTGCATCCCTTTGTTCTTGTGCCGTGGCCGTGCGGGGACAAAAGGCAAGAACGCCCAACAGGAGCAAGATGTGTATGGATTGTTTCATGGCAGAATGTTTTTTCTTTTTTACAAATGTATGGAGAAAAGAGGAAACCTGCAAGGTCTTGGTGTGCTTTATGTTCCTTGTCGGCATGATTTTTCCGACTTTTCCTTTTCCAGTTTCCGGCATTGTTTTCCTGCAAAACATCGCTTTCTCTGGTGCAAAACATTCTTTCTTTGGAGGGAAAACATTGCTTTCTTTGGGAGGGAAGGAGGGAGGACATGGAAGCCTTCTTCCTTTGCCCGGCCTAAAGGTTCCGTTTAAGCTGGGCAAACGGTCCGTTTAAGCTGGATAAACGTTCCGTTCAAGCTGGGCAAACGCTTGCTTTAGGCTGGGCATACGGAACAAAAAATACGGACGGCTTGGAAGAGAAGTGTAGGGAATGGTGTCCCTTCCTTTTTTCTTCCGCGCCGTCCGTATTTTATGGGGCTGTCGGCTCTACGCCTTCTTGCGGGTGGTCTTGCCGCGGCGTGCCTTGGGCCTGTCGGGGTCGCTCTGCAGCTTGATGAGGTCCATGCAGGCCTGCAGGTTGAGGTCCTGGGGCGTGATGCCTTCGGGTATCTTGTAGTTGCTGCCCTTGTAGGCGATGTAGGGGCCGTAGCGGCCGTTCATGATTTCGAGATCGGGCTCTTCGGCAAACTTCTTGATGTGGCGTTTGGCTTCGGCTTCCTGCTTTTCCTTGATGAGGGTCACGGCTTCGTCGAGGGTCACGGTCAGCGGGTCGGTGCCCTGGGGCAGGGAGGCGAATATCGTCTTCCACTGGGCGTAGGGGCCGTAGCGGCCGCTGCTCACCTTGATTTCAGCTCCTTCGTATTCGCCCAGCGTGCGGGGCAGGCGGAAGAGCTTCAGGGCTTCGTCCAGCGTGATGGTCTCGATAGACATGCCTTTCTCCAGGCGGGAGAAGCGGGGCTTCTCGCCGTCGTCGGCGCTGCCTATCTGCACCACGGGGCCGAAGCGGCCGATCTTCACCGATACGGGCTTGCCGCTGGCGGGGTCGGTGCCCAGCAGGCGTTCGCCGGCCTTGTGCTCGTTCTTGGCGGCGAGAGTCTTCTCGACCGACGGGTGGAACTTGCGGTAGAAGCGGTCGAGCACGGTGGTCCACTTCGTTTCGCCTTCGGCAATCTCGTCGAACTGCTTCTCGACGGTGGCCGTGAAGTTGTAGTCGAGGATGTCGGGGAAGTACTCGGTGAGGAAGTCGTTCACCACCATGCCGATGTCGGTCGGCAGCAGTTTGGACTTCTCGGCGCCGGTCAGTTCCGTGCGGGTATCTTCGGTGATATCTTTTCCTTTTTCCAGTGTCAGTACGTCGTACTTGCGCTCCTTGCCCGGCTTCTCGCCCTTCACCACGTATTCGCGCTGCTGGATGGTGGAGATGGTGGGCGCGTAGGTAGACGGACGGCCGATGCCCAGTTCCTCGAGCTTGCGCACCAGGCTGGCTTCGGTGTAGCGGGGCGGCTGGAGGGTGAAGCGCTCGGTGGCGGTCACGTTGCTGTAGTCCAGCGTCTGTCCCTGCGTGAGCGGGGGCAGCAGTCCGGCCACGTCGTCGCCTTCGGCCTCGTCGTCGTGCGACTCGCGGTACACGCGCAGGAAGCCGTCAAACTTCACGACTTCGCCCACGGCGGTAAATTCTTCGCTGCTGTTGCTCAGTCCGATGGTCACCGTGGTCTTCTCCAGTTCGGCGTCGGCCATCTGCGAGGCCAGCGTGCGTTTCCATATCAGGTCGTAGAGGCGGCGTTCCTGGGCAGTGGCCTCTATCTTGACGTGTTCCATGTAGGTGGGGCGGATGGCTTCGTGAGCCTCCTGTGCGCCCTTGGTCTTGGTGGTGAAGTGGCGCGAGTGCAGGTAGCGTTCGCCCATCTTGGCGGTGATGGTTTCGCGGGCGGCGTTGATGGCCAGTTCGGAAAGGTTCACCGAGTCGGTACGCATGTAGGTGATGTGTCCCGATTCGTAGAGGCTCTGTGCCACCATCATCGTCTGTGCCACGGAGAAGCCCAGCTTGCGGGCGGCCTCCTGCTGGAGGGTCGAGGTGGTGAAGGGGGCGGCGGGGCTCTTCTTCAGCGGGCGCGTGGCAACGTCGCGGATGGTGAAGGTGGCGTCCTTGCAGCTTTCCAGGAAGCGGCGTGCCTCTTCCTTGGTCTTGAAGCGGTGCTCCAGTTCGGCCTTCATCTCCACCGGCTTGCCGTTGGCGTCGGGTACGGGGAAGACGGCTGTCACGCGGTAGGCCGCTTCGCTGTGGAAGGCCTGTATCTCGCGTTCGCGCTCGGCGATAAGGCGCACGGCCACCGACTGTACGCGGCCGGCCGAGAGGGCGGGCTTCACCTTGCGCCACAGCACGGGCGACAGCTCAAAGCCCACGATGCGGTCCAGGATGCGGCGTGCCTGCTGGGCGTCCACCAGGTTCAGGTCGATCTGGCGCGGATGCTCGATGGCGCGCAGGATGGCGTTCTTGGTGATTTCGTGGAAGACGATGCGCCGCGTGTGTTCGGGCTTCAGTCCCAGCACCTCGTACAGGTGCCAGGCGATGGCCTCTCCCTCGCGGTCCTCATCGGATGCGAGCCAGACGGTTTCGGCTTTGGCCGCTTCTTCCTTCAGGTGGGCGACGAGTTTCTTCTTGTCTGCCGGAATTTCGTATTGCGGCTCGAAGTGGTTGTTGACGTCGATGCTGAAATCTTTTTTCCGTAAGTCCCGGATGTGACCGTAGCTGGAGAGCACTTCGTAGTCCTTCCCCAGGAACTTCTCGATGGTCTTGGCTTTGGCCGGTGACTCGACTATGACTAAATTCTTCTGCATAAGTTCTTGCTTTGTTGCGGACATGCCCCGCGGATTTTGCCCGCAAAAGTAGGAAAAAACAATTTCTCCACCTTAATTAATATAAGAAAAAAAACTAAAAACGGAAACTGACGCCTCCCAGGAAGTTGAACCCTTGGGCGGGACAGCCTTCGTAATACTGGTAATTCTTGTTCAGCAGATTGTTGAGGCGGGCATACACCAGGATGTTGCGGAACAGTTCGTAGTGGGCCGACACGTAGAGGTCGCTGACGGCGTCGGCACGTTCGCCTTCCACCTTCGTGCGTCCGATGTGGCGGTAGCCCAGCGAGAAGCGCAGGGCCGACAGGGGCTGTACGTCTATCCGCGCGTCGGCCTCGAGGGCAGGTTTGAAGCCCAGCACGATGCCTTCAGCGTATGCGGCGTTTTCGTCGGTCGGGGTGCTCCAGTTGCGGTAGACGGCCGAGGCATGGAAACCGAACAGCTGCTTGTAGTCGTAGTCCACTGCACCGCCCACGTAGACATTGCGGGCATCGGCCTGGCCGAGAATCAGGCGCGACAGCGGGGAAGTGCCTCCTGTGATGATGTCGGGCGCGATGAAGAGGTCTCCCTTCAGATCCTGATACCCACCATACACGTGGAACCAGAGCTCGTCGGCAGGGCTGGCCTTGAAGCCGATGGCGGCGTTCAGCTGTTCGTAGGTGGCGTCGAGCTGGTTGAAGAGCTGTCCGTAGGGGTTGTAGCTTTCCAGCTGGCGGAAGTCATTCTGCCGCTTGCCACCGGTGGCCTGTGCGTAGAGCAGGTAGCTGTCCGAGAAGTTGTACTGCACCTGCACGTCGGGGGCGGCGCGGAACTGCTTGCCGAAGCCGAAGGCCATGTCGACGTGTGCGCCCAGCGTCAGCTGCCAGTCGTCGTTGTGGAAGCGGTAGGCCGGGTTCAGTCCGACGGATGTACAGTTGTCGAATTCGGCTTTCCGGTAGAAGGCATTGTCCATGTAGAAGCCGATGCGGATGAGCTGCTCGTCGGAGATGTCGCCGCTCACTTCGGCCTTGGTGCGTACCAGGTTCTCGCCGGCATCGGCGGCCACGGGGTCGTGCTGACGCTGGTAGAGCAGCAGGTTGGTCTCCAGGGCATAGTCCAGCACGAGGTCCTTGTTGCGGTTCCGGAGGCCGAGGTGTACGTCGCCGGCGGTGAACTTCTGCTTGCTGTCCTCCCACCCGGGCATGAAGTTGAAGTTGCTCAGTCCGAAGTGTCCGCCCAGGTCGAAGTCCAGGTTACGGAAGCGATGCTGGTAGTCCACGCCCGCACGGGTGCGGTAGTAGCGCGACTTCCACTTCTCCAGTCCTTCGCCCCTGTCGAGCTTGCCGTTCATGCCATCCATGCCCAGGTGCAGGTTCAGGCGGTCGTTGTCCGTCAGGGTGAATCGGTAGGCGGCCTGCAGGTCCAGGTTATTGTTGTTGCCATAGCCCAGGCGTGCATAGCCGGCGGGT
>CATXSD010000134.1 GCA_958402075.1 Mediterranea massiliensis
CCTTGTACTCGGTGTTGCTGCGGGTCTTCACCTCCACCACCACCAGCTCGCCGCCCTGTGTGGCCACGATGTCCAGTTCCAGGCGGTTCTTGCGCCAGTTGCGGTGGAGTATCGTGTAGCCCCGACGCTCCAGATAGGCTGCTACGGCGTCTTCGCCTTCCTTTCCCAGTCTGTTGTGTGCTGCCATATTGCCGTCTTTTTTCTTCTCGGGAGACAAATTTACGCTTTTTCTGCTTTGAAATTACAGCAGGAACACTAATTTTGCAGGAAATATGAGAAAGAGAGACAAAACGTGTGCGAAAGCAACGCCCGACGAGCCCAAACGCGAACAGCGCATCGTGTGCCTGATGAGCGAGGAGGAACTGCGGATTGTGGACCGTTATCTGGAGAAGTACAAGATAACCAACAAATCGCGCTGGTTCAGGGAGACTATTCTCATGTTTATCCACAAGAATATGGAGGAAGACTATCCGACCCTCTTCGGCGAGCACGACATGAGGCGCTGATTGGTCGGCAAGCCAATGTATCGGCTCTAACTCCTTTAACTTCTCTAACTTCTTTAATTCCTGACCAATATGGACGACCCACATTACATGAAGCAGGCCCTGGCCGAAGCCCGGAAGGCGGCCGAGCGCGATGAAGTGCCCGTCGGGGCGGTCGTGGTGTGCAAGGACCGTATCATCGCCCGTGCCCACAACCTGACCGAAACCCTGACGGACGTGACGGCCCATGCCGAGATGCAGGCCATTACGGCTGCGGCGTCGGCCCTGGGTGGCAAGTATCTGAACGAGTGCACGCTCTACGTCACGGTAGAGCCTTGTGTGATGTGTGCCGGTGCCATTGCCTGGGCACAGGTCGGCCGCCTCGTCTTCGGGGCCGGGGACGAGAAACGGGGCTACCAGCGCTATGCGCCGCAGGCCCTTCATCCAAAAACGGTCGTGGTGAAAGGTGTGATGGCAGACGAATGTGCCGCCCTGATGAAAGAATTCTTCCAGCGGAAACGGTAAGAGTGGTGAGCGGTTAACGGTGAGTGGTTAGTAGGGGGACTCTTTGGTTTGCTTGGGCATTTAATTCCTCGGCGCCCGTTACTCTTTTATCTCTTCAAAGTCCACATACTCGCCCTCGTCCTTGGAGAAGATGCGTTCTTTGTGCTTGATGTGGAGTTCGCCTTCTTCGGGGCGGATGCCGTCGTTCGGGGGCGTGGAGGTGCGCGACGACGACTGGCGGTTGTCTCCGTAGAATGTATAGCCGCCCTGGAAGTTGCGCGGCGACGGCTTCTTCCGTCCGAAGCCGAAGAAGCCGCGTACAATGCTGAAGATGACGCTGAGGCCGATAATCAGTATCGCTATGATGAGTATGAACAGAAATCCTAAGAAATGTAACATGTATATCAAGTGTTTTAGTTGGTTCTGATAACACTACTACAACAATCGTGCCAGACGGAAAGTTCACTTCTTCCGGCCGGTGAACAGCGACAGCAGGATGTACCAGACAATGGAGACGGCAAAACCGCGTACTTTCAAGGTTGCCAGGAAGTAGATGCAGAGCAGCAGGAAGATGAAGCTCACCTTGTTGTCCTTCCACGACAGGTTCTTGAACTTCAGCGAGAACATTGGAATCTCCGATACCAGCAGCCACGAGGAGAGGCAGACTACGGCCAGCAGTCCGAGCGGATGAACACTGCCGCCGGTCAGCATCGGATGGTAGCCCGCTACGAACGAGGCCCAGAACAGGGCGTTGGCAGGCACGGGCAGGCCGATGAAGGAAGTTGCCTGGCGCGTGTCGTTGTTGAACTTGGCCAGGCGCAGGGCCGAGAATACCGAAATGAGGAAAGCTGCATAGGGCAGCCAGGCAGTGGTGCCTGCCAGATAGTCGGGGTAGGGCATCTCCTTGAACAGGGAGAAGACGATGATCGACGGTGCCACGCCGAAGCTGACGTCGTCGGCCAGCGAATCCAGGTCCTTGCCGATGGGAGAATGTGCGTTCAGTGCGCGGGCGGCCAATCCGTCGAAAAAGTCGAACACGGCACTGATGATGATAAACAGCAATGCCAGTTCGTAGCGGCTTTCGAAGGCCATCACGCCGGCGATGCAGCCCGAAAACAGGTTCAGGCAGGTCAGCGCGTTGGGAATATGACGGGTGATGCAATTGGCCATAATGGGATTATTTTAGTTTGGCTATGACTGTCTGGTTGCCCGTAGTCAGTTGCCCCAGTTTGACAAGTATTTCGGTGCCCAGCGGCAGGTAGACGTCCACACGCGAGCCGAACTTGATGAAGCCCATGTGCTCGTCGATGTAGCATTCCTCGCCCGGCTCGGCATAGGTGACGATGCGGCGTGCCATGGCTCCGGCTATCTGCCGTGCCATCACCTCCACGCCCTCGGGTGTTTCGATGACCACCATCGAGCGTTCGTTGTCCGTGCTGGCCTTGGGCAGCCAGGCTTTCATGAATTTTCCGTTCTGGTGGCCCACCTTCTTGATGGTGCCGTCCACGGGATACCAGTTGGCATGTACGTTGACCAGGCTCATGAAGATGGACACCATGAGACGGCGGTCGTGGAAGTATTCATTCTCCTCCACTTCTTCGATGACTACCACCTTGCCGTCGGCCGGTGCCACCACCACTTTCTCCGTATCCTGGCCGAAGAGACGTATCGGGCAACGGAAGAAGTTGACCAGTATGCCGTACACCACCAGGCTGACCACGCCTACAATATAAAAAGGTATCTTGCATTCCAACCCGAAGTATAGGGCGGAGTCAACTGCCAGCAGCAGTATCAGGCTTCCTATCAGTGTGTGGGTGCCTTCACGGTGTATGCGTATTTTCTTTAGTCTTTTAAGTCTGCCCATGTAATCAATCCGTTTGTCTTTGGATTTGGTTTAAATTAGTAATTACCCGCAAAAATAGGGCTATTTTAAAAATCAAGCAAGAAAATGGGGCATAAATGCATCTGTGAGCAATTTTTTGATGAATATTTTGGTGAAAAATGTCAGACATTGTACCTTTATGCTCCAATTTGAAAGGAGTGCTTATGCAAGATTTTGTTCATCTACACGTACATACCCAGTATTCGTTGCTCGACGGGCAGGCCAGTGTCAGCCGCCTGGTGGACAAGGCAATGAAGGACGGCATGCGCGGCATCGCGGTGACCGACCATGGCAACATGTTCGGCATCAAGGAGTTCACCAACTACGTCAACAAGAAGAACAGTGGTCCGAAGGGAGAAATCAAGGACCTGAAGAAGAAAATGGCCGACATTGAGAGCGGCAAGGAGGAGTGTGAAGACAAGGAAGCCGCGCTGGCCGACTGCCGCGAGAAGATTGCCGCGGCGGAAGCCCGCATCTTCAAGCCCATCATCGGCTGCGAGATGTACGTGGCGCGACGCACGATGGACAAGAAGGAGGGCAAGCCCGACCAGAGCGGTTACCACCTGGTGGTGCTGGCCAAGAACGAGAAGGGCTACCACAACCTCATCAAGCTGGTGTCGCGTGCCTGGACCAAAGGCTACTACATGCGTCCGCGTACCGACCGCAACGAACTGGAGAAGTATCACGAGGGCCTGATTGTCTGCTCCGCCTGCCTGGGTGGCGAAATCCCCAAGAAGATAACCAACGACAAGTACGACGAGGCCGAGGAAGCCATCCGCTGGTACAAGAACCTCTTCGGCGACGACTTCTACCTGGAGCTGCAACGCCACAAGGCCACCGTGCCGCGGGCCAACCACGAGGCCTATCCCCTGCGGCAGAAAGTGAATGCCAAGCTGATGGAATACAGCAAGAAGTATGGCATCAAGCTGATCTGTACGAACGACGTCCATTTCGTGGACGAGGAGAACGCTGAAGCCCACGACCGTCTCATCTGCCTCAGTACGGGCAAGGACCTCGACGACCCCACCCGCATGCTCTACACCAAGCAGGAGTGGATGAAGACCAAGGCCGAGATGAACGAAATCTTTGCCGATGTGCCCGAAGCGCTCACCAATACGCTGGAGATACTGGACAAGGTGGAGTTCTATTCCATCGACCATGCCCCCATCATGCCTACCTTCGCCATCCCCGAAGACTTCGGTACGGAGGAAGAATACCGCAAGAAATATACCGAACAGGACCTGTTCAACGAGTTTACCCGCAACGAGAACGGCGAAGTGGTGCTCGATGAGGAGGCCGCCAACGCCAAAATCAAGCGCCTGGGCGGCTACGAGAAGCTGTACCGCATCAAGCTGGAGGCCGACTACCTGGCCAAGCTGGCCTTCGACGGGGCCAAGCGCCTCTACGGCGACCCGCTGAGCGAGGAGGTGAAGGAACGCCTCGTGTTCGAGCTCTACATCATGAAGACCATGGGTTTCCCCGGTTACTTCCTCATCGTGCAGGACTTCATCAACGCCGCGCGTACCCAGCTCGGCGTGTCCGTGGGCCCGGGACGTGGTTCGGCGGCCGGTTCGGCGGTGGCCTACTGCCTGGGCATCACGAAGATAGACCCCATCCAGTACGACCTGCTGTTCGAGCGTTTCCTGAACCCCGACCGTATCTCCCTCCCCGATATCGACGTGGACTTCGATGACGACGGTCGCGGCGAGGTGCTCCGCTGGGTGACCGAGAAGTACGGACAGGAGAAGGTGGCCCACATCATTACTTACGGTACGATGGCTACCAAGATGGCCATCAAGGACGTGGCCCGCGTGGAGAAGCTCCCGCTGTCCGAGTCCGACCGCCTGTGCAAGCTGGTGCCAGACAAGATTCCCGACAAGAAGCTGAACCTGCCCAACGCCATCGCCTACGTGCCCGAGCTGCAGGCGGCCGAGGCGTCGCCCGACCCGCTGGTGCGCGAGACCATCAAATATGCCAAGATGCTCGAAGGCAACGTGCGGGGCACCGGTGTGCATGCCTGCGGTACCATCATCTGCCGTGACGACATCACCGACTGGGTGCCCGTCAGCACGGCCGACGACAAGGAAACGGGCGAGAAGATGCTCGTCACCCAGTACGAAGGCTCCGTCATCGAGGACACGGGGCTCATCAAGATGGACTTCCTGGGCCTGAAGACCCTTTCCATCATCAAGGAGGCGGTGGAGAACGTCCGCCTGCACCGCGGCATCGAACTCGACATCGACAAGATATCCATCAACGACCCCGCCACCTATAAGCTGTATTGCGACGGCCGCACCATCGGAACCTTCCAGTTCGAGTCGGCCGGCATGCAGAAGTACCTGCGCGAGCTGCAGCCCAGCACGTTCGAGGACCTCATCGCCATGAACGCACTCTACCGTCCGGGGCCTATGGACTACATCCCCGACTTCATCGACCGCAAGTGGGGACGCAAGCCCATCGAATACGATATCCCCATCATGGAGAAGTATCTGAAGGATACCTACGGCATCACCGTCTACCAGGAGCAGGTGATGTTGCTCTCCCGTCTGCTGGCCGACTTCACCCGCGGCGAGTCCGACGCCCTGCGCAAGGCCATGGGTAAGAAGCTGCGCGACAAGCTGGACCACATGAAGCCGAAGTTCATCTCCGGCGGACAGAAGAACGGGCACGACCCCAAGGTGCTGGAGAAAATCTGGGCCGACTGGGAGAAGTTCGCTTCCTACGCTTTCAACAAGTCGCACGCCACGTGCTACTCCTGGGTGGCCTACCAGACGGCCTACCTGAAGGCCAACTATCCTGCCGAATACATGGCGGCCGTCATGAGCCGAAGCCTCTCGGACATCACCACCATCACCAAGCTGATGGACGAGTGCAAGTCGATGGGCATCAAGGTGCTGGGACCCGATGTGAACGAGAGTAACCTGAAGTTCACCGTCAACCCCGAAGGCAACATCCGCTTCGGACTGGGTGCCGTGAAGGGAGTGGGCGAGGGTGCCGTGCAGAGCATCATGGATGAACGGCGGAAGAACGGACCTTACAAGGGCATCTTCGACTTCGTGCAGCGTGTCAACCTCAATGCCTGCAACAAGAAGAACCTCGAGTGCCTGGCTCTGGCGGGAGGCTTCGACAGCTTCCCCGAGCTGCGCCGCGAGCAGTATTTCGCTCTCAACTCCAAGGGAGAAGTCTTTCTGGAGTCGCTCGTGCGCTACGGCAACCGCTACCAGGCCGACAAGGCCGCGGCGGCCAATTCGCTGTTCGGCGGCGAGAACGTGGTGGACATCGCCACGCCCGAAGTGCCCGAGGCCGAACGCTGGAGCGATCTGGACCGCCTGAACAAGGAACGCGACCTGGTGGGCATCTACCTTTCTGCCCATCCGCTGGACGAGTATGCCGTGGTGCTGGAGCATGTGTGCAACACCCACATGGCCGAGCTTGAGAACAAGGAGGCGCTCGTGGGCCGCGAAATCACGATGGGCGGCATCGTCACCTCCCTGCGCCGCGGCACGAGCAAGAACGGCAATCCGTATGGCATCGCCAAGATAGAAGACTACTCCGGAGCCGCCGAGATACCGTTCTTCGGCAACGACTGGGTCACCTATCAGGGCTATCTGGGCGAGCGTACCTTCCTTTATATCAAGGCGCGTTGCCAGCCCAAGCAGTGGCGGCAGAACGAGCTGGAGCTGAAGATAACGTCCATCGAACTGCTGCCCGACGTCAAGGAGAAGCTCATCGAGAAGATAACGATCCTCATCCCGCTGACGGTGCTCAACACCGAGCTGGTGAACGAGCTGGCCGACCTTACCAGGGAACATCCCGGCTCGACGGAGCTTTATGTCAAAGTGTCTGACCCGGAAACCAAGCTGACGCTCGACATGGTGTCGCGTCCTGTGAAGCTCTCCGTGGGGCGCGAGCTGATTTCTTATTTAAAGGAACGTCCGGAGCTGGATTTCCGAATCAATTAGTGGTCGATGAATAGGAGTAGGATGCGGTTTGAGGCTGTAGCGAAATGAAGAAGTACTAACATCCTGTCATTCTGTTTTCTATGATTTACGCAAATGTAACAACATCTTTTTGCAAT
>CATXSD010000135.1 GCA_958402075.1 Mediterranea massiliensis
GCAAAATCAAGAAAATCCGCCTTCGCCACACGGTGTGAGGCGGATTTTTCTTTATATGTCATCTCAACAGATAATCTATAAGACGTGTCAAGCACTTCTTCATGCCAAATTCCATGACAGAATATTATATGTTCATGACCGTTTTTTATATCTTCAAACATCATCTATAAAAAAACAATCATTAGGATACAATAAAACGTCATTTGACATCTTTGAACATTTATTCTATCTTATCTGCCTATTTATTATAATATTATCTCTTTATTAACTTCTATTTTTGGCAACGATTTAATTCTCACACAATTTTTAATTAAAATAAAATTAATGATGAAATCTAATTCTTGCAAAAACAATCGACGAGCCATGATGGCTCTGCTTCTTTGCACAGGATTCATTGCCATGCACCCCTTGGCAATGTCGGCTAAAGAAGAAGTTTCATCACTGAACGTGGTGCAACAGCAAAAAAATGTAAGCGGTGTTATCAAGGACTCAACCGGAGAACCCGTAATTGGCGCAAATGTCCGTGAAAAAGACAATCCTACCAATGGAACTATTACAGATTTGGATGGCAAATTCAATTTGAATGTAGCTAATGCCACCAAATTGGAAATTTCGTTTATCGGTTACAAAACTATTATCGTAGATGCTATTCCTGGAAAACCTGTTAATGTCACGTTGGAAGATGATTCTGAAATGCTGGACGAAGTCGTAGTGGTAGGTTTCGGTACACAAAAGAAAGTCAACCTGACAGGTTCGGTTGGAGTTGTCTCCGCAGATGAATTGAAGGAACGTCCTGTAACCAACGCTGCACAAGCCTTACAGGGTATTGTACCCGGTTTACAAATTACTCAAACCAATGGTAGTTTGGAAGATACTCCGAGTATCAATGTCCGTGGTACAACAACCATCGGTCAAGGAACAAGCGGCGACCCTCTAATTTTGATTGACGGTATGGAAGGCGACTTGAATACTATCAACCCACAAGACATTGCCAACATCTCTGTTCTGAAAGATGCAGCCGCATCTTCTATTTATGGTTCACGTGCTCCATTCGGTGTCATCTTGATTACGACCAAATCAGGTAGCACCGAGGGAAAAACTACTGTCAACTACAATAACAGCTTCCGCTGGGGTACCCCAATCAACATGAACCATATGATGAATTCTGTTGATTTTGCCAGCTGGATGAACGACACCTTTGCAAATGGAGGTAATTCCGTTTTCTTTGATGCAGACAGAATGGACCAAATTGTGGCCTATCACAATGCTACTCCTTACAAACCTGGCCAAAGAATTACCAGCGACGGAACGATCATGACAGGCATCAGCGCAGGAGATAACGGATACTGGTTAGACGGGTATGCCTACGGTATAGATGATGTAGACTGGTACAGTGAAATCTATAAAAAATGGACATTCTCCCAAGAACACAATTTTAGTGTCAGCGGTGGTAGCAAGAAGCTTAACTATTATGCCTCATTCAATTTCCTGGATCAAGGCGGTTTCATGAATCTGGGTGAAGAAGGTTTGAAGAGATACAATGGTACAGCTAAAATCAGTTCACAAATTACCGACTGGTTAAAATTCAATTATACCATGCGTTTCACTCGTCAAGATTATAAACGCCCAGCGACCCTGACAAGTTCCTTATATTCGGACATGGCTCGCCAAGGATGGCCCGTTCTGCCTCTCTATGATCCGAATGGTTATTATTACGATGCCCCCTCACCTGCCTTGGGTTTGGCAGAAGGTGGTGTGGATAAAACCCAAACAGATAATACATATCACCAAATTGGCCTGGCCATCGAACCTATTAAAAACTGGGTTACACATATCGACTTCAACTATCGTATCCAATCAGCCAACAGACATTGGGATAGCCAAATGAGATATAATCACGATGTGAACGGAAATCCTTATGTCTATAGCAATAGTTCGAATGTACATGAGGATTACTATAAAGAGAACTATTACAACTTTAATGCCTATACAGAATATACCCATACATTCAACGAAATACATAACCTGCATGTAATGGGTGGTTTCCAGGCAGAAAATCTGAAGCAAACCCAATTTGGCCTGCAAAGAAATGGTATCATGTTCCCAGACAAACCCGAAGTAGACCTGACTACTGGTTTGGACTATTATGGAAATGAAGTCACACCTTCAACAAACGGTTCCCGAAACGAATGGGC
Source organism: Mediterranea massiliensis (assembly GCA_958402075.1). Taxonomy (GTDB): domain Bacteria; phylum Bacteroidota; class Bacteroidia; order Bacteroidales; family Bacteroidaceae; genus Bacteroides; species Bacteroides massiliensis_D. The sequence goes on from CATXSD010000135.1 coordinate 2,196, forward strand.
AACAGCAGGTTTCTTTGCACGTGTCAACTATGACTATCAAGGCAAATATCTGATAGAGGCCAATGTCCGTGCAGACGGTACTTCCCGTTTCAGAAAGGGAAATCAATGGAAGACGTTCCCGTCTGTATCAGTAGGTTGGAATATCGCAAGAGAAAGTTTCTTCGAACCCATCAATGATCTTATCGGTACTTTAAAATTGCGCGCATCCTATGGTTCATTAGGTAACCAAAACACAACAAACTGGTATCAGACATTCCAGACAATGACCGTAGGATCTTCCGATGGTACTTGGCTCATGAATGGCAAAAAGCCCAATACGGCAACAGCTCCCGGACTTGTATCTACTACACTGACTTGGGAAACCATTGAATCATACAACATCGGTTTGGACTGGGGATTATTCAATAACCGACTGACAGGTTCGTTCGACTACTATATCAGAAATACCAAAGACATGGTGGGTAATGCACCTGAACTACCTGCCATATTGGGTACTGCTGTTCCTGTGACAAACAATACCGACTTACGCACTTCCGGTTGGGAATTGTCCATTGGCTGGAACGACCGTCTTGATAATGGACTGACCTATAGTGCCAAATTCAATGTATCGGATTCCCGTACCAAAATTACACGCTATCCCAACAATCCGACCAATGCCATCAGCACATATATTGAAGGACGTTATATCAATGAAATTTGGGGATATGAAACAGTAGGCCTGGCAAAAACAGATGCCGAAATGCAGGCACACCTTGCCACATTACCCAATGGAGGCCAAGATGCTTTAGGCAGTGACTGGAGAGCCGGTGACATCATGTATGCCGACCTGAACGGTGATGGCAAAATCTCCGGCGGTGCAGGAACGCTGAATGATTCAGGCGATATGAAAGTAATCGGTAACAGCACTCCACGCTATCTTTTCGGTCTTGACCTGAATGCCAGCTGGAAAGGATTTGATGTACGCGTATTCTTCCAAGGCGTGATGAAACGCGACTACTGGCAAGGAAGTACTTATCTGTTCGGTGCTGCCAGCAACGGACAATGGTGGGCAACAGGCTTAAGCCAAGTTTCCGACTATTTCCGCGATGAAAACAGCTGGTCTGTTCAAAACGGCTATCAATCTGTCAACACAGACTCCTACCTGCCGCGTCCTTTGTATAGTGATAAAAACCAACAATGCCAGACAAGATATCTGCAGAATGCAGCTTACATTCGTCTGAAGAACTTGCAAATTGGTTATACCATTCCCCAACACATCACCTCTAAATGGAATATCCAAAATGTCAGAGTCTTTTTCTCTGGCGAAAACTTGTGGACAGGAACCGGTCTGGCAGACCAATTCGATCCTGAGACCATTTCCAGCTATAGCGGAAACTCTTACCCGTTGTCAAAGACATTATCATGTGGTATAAATGTTACATTCTAAATTCGATAATATTATGAAACTTAATAAACTCACCTATTTATCAACAGTTCTGTTACTGTCTTCTTCACTGATATCGTGTGAGGATTTCTTGGATAAGGAGCCTCCTTCGTATGCAGTACCCGAGGACTATTATTCGGCTGAAGATCAAATACAAGCCGTTGCCAATAAATTCTATCCTGATGTACTTCCATCCCATGGAAACTGGAGCTATGGAACATTTGGGACAGACAATAACACCGATAACCAAGCTGGCTTTACTGCAGATAACAAGTATGCAACAGGCCAATGGAAGGTATCGTTAGAAAATGATAATTGGGCATGGACTAATATCCGTAATATCAATTATTCATTGAATACTATTCTCACAAATTATGAAGCAGGTAAAATCACCGGTTCAGACACAAACATCCGTCAATATATAGGTGAAATATACTTCTTCCGCGCATATTGTTATTTCGACATGCTACAAAAATGGGGCGATTTACCTATCATCAAAGAGGCATTGCCTGATGACAACGAGGTTTTGGTAGAAGCCAACAAAAGAAGTCCCAGAAATGAAGTGGCTAGATTCATCCTTGAAGATTTGGATAACGCCATCGCTTATATGAGTGACAACTTTGACTCCAGAAAAAATCGTTTGTCACCCGATGTTGCCAAACTGATGAAATCACGCGTAGCTCTATTCGAAGCTTCTTGGCTGAATTACTTTAAGGGTACAGCTTTCGTTCCTAATGGCGAGGGATGGCCTGGGAAAGAAAAAGAATATAATGCAAATTATCAATTCCCATCAGGAAGTATTGAAAATGAAATCAACTATTTCTATACGGAAGCTGCAGAAAGTGCAGAAGAGGTAGCAGATAAGTATAAAGGCCAATTAAGCCAAAATACAGTTACTGTTCCTCAGTCAGAATCTGATCCTGAGAATCCCTATTTCAGTATGTTCGGCAATACGGACATGTCAGGTTTCCCTGATGTACTTTTGTGGCGCGAATATAATGAAGGTTTAGGCATTGTCAATAACATCGAAGTTGCTGTAGAAAAGGGAAATTACGGTGTCGGACTTACCCGAAGCATGGTACAAAGCTTCGTAATGTCAGATGGAAAACCCATCTATGCCAATCATGATGGTTTTACATTCAATGATGAATCATTGGCTAATGTAAGAAAAAATGCAGATCCCCGTCTGTTCATCTTCTTGAAAGAGCCTGGCCAAATCAATATGTTCAAGAACATGGATTCGCAAAAAGACCATGGTGTAGAAATCGAACCATATCCCAGTATTTTAGGAAGTGACGGAGAAAATGATTATGGAACAGGTTACTCTATCCGTAAGGGAGGTACGTTCGATAAAGCCTTGACTGGAAATGGTGCAGGTTATACAGGTTCCATCACTTTCAGAGCAACAGAAGCCTTACTGAATTACATGGAAGCTGAATATGAATTGACCAAAAACATTTCTTCCGGCAAAATTTTGGAATATTGGAAGATTATCCGTACAACTGCCGGATTCACGGGAGCTGCCATTGACCCTCAAACGACCATTGCAGCAACAGATATCACTCAAGAAAAACTGGATTGGGGTTCTTACTCCGCCGGTGAACAATTGACCGACCCCGTTCTTTACAACATTCGTAGAGAGCGTCGTTGCGAGCTGATGGCCGAAGGTCTCAGATGGATGGATTTGATTCGCTGGAGAGCATTGGACCAAATGATTGATGAACCTTATTTTGTAGAAGGATTCCATTTGTGGAATACTGAAATGCAAAATTGGTATGATGCAGATGCTTTGATAGCTGACGGAAGTTCTGCTGCTACAGTTTCAAGCCCCAGTCTGAGTGAATACTACAGACCTTATCAGAAAAATATGACAAGCGGAAACTTGTTCAGAGACGGATATACATGGCACATGGCTCATTATTTGCAACCGCTCCCCATCAAACAGTTCCAATTGACATCTTCTGATAACGCATCGCCAGAATTATCTCCGCTGTATCAGAATCCATATTGGCCAACAACAGCTGATATGCCTGCAGAGAAATAAAATTTCTAATCATAAAAGTAACTGGAGTCTCTCTCATGTAATGGGGAGCTTCAGTTACTTTTTTATTTTTCAAGTATCATGAAAGGCATTAAAATTTTATTCCTCACCATCCTCGCATTGCTGGCTATCCAGTCCATCCAAGCACAACATCATATTAAGAAGGATATTCCAATGGATTCTATCCTATTAAGTGATCCTTGTATTCTCGCAGACCAGCAAACATCCATGTATTATATGACAGGTACAGGAGGAATGTTATGGAAAAGTAAAGACCTCAAATTGTGGGAAGGGCCTTACGTAATCGCTCAAACAGATCCCCATTCATGGATGGGGCCTAAACCAATGATCTGGGCAGCCGAGCTTCATCCTTATCAAAACAAGTATTACTATTTTGCTACATTTACAAACCCTACTGTTAAAATAGACACAGTCAGAGGAAATGTAATAGAAAGAAGAGCCTGTCATATATTGGTAAGCAACAAGCCTGACGGTCCTTACCGTCCAATGCAAGATTCCATATACTTGCCGGCAGACAAACCGACTCTTGATGGGACTTTTTGGATTGACACAGATGGAAAACCTTATATGGTTTATTGTTATGAATGGTTACAGAACTGGAACGGAACGATTGAAAAGATTGAATTAAAACCAGATCTCAGTGGTTCAGTCGGAGAAGGGCAGGTATTATTCCGTTCAAGTGAATGTCCATGGAGCCGTGAAATCAGCGACGGAAAAGAAGTGCCAAACAAAGTTACCGACGGTCCTTACCTGTTTCGCACAGGAACAGGCAGATTAGGCATGCTCTGGACAAGCTGGATATATGACATTTATACACAAGGAGTTGCCTACTCAGAAAGTGGAACGTTAGATGGCCCTTGGATCCAAGAACCTCAACCTGTCACACCACCTAATTTTGGCCATGGAATGCTTTTCAAAACCTTAGAAGGGAAATGGTTAATGTCTGTACATAGTCACAAAAACATCAATGGAACATATATTCGTGTTCCACACTTGTTTGAAGTAGACTTATCAGGTGATAAATTAATTGTAGGAGAAATCTATCAACCATAGAAAAGATACTGAACCAATAAAAAAACAATAACATTATGAAGAAATATGGATTATCATCTATATGTGTGTATATCTACATACTGTTATTTACAGCGTGTACACAACCTACATTAAAGCCCATCCGTTCAGGCGAGATATGGCCGGACGACCACGGCGTACACGTCAATGCACACGGAGGAGGCATGCTCTACCACGACG
>CATXSD010000136.1 GCA_958402075.1 Mediterranea massiliensis
CCCTCTTCATGCTGAACACGCTTGTGGACAACGCCCGCAAGTACACCCCGCAGGGCGGACACGTGAAGGTATACGCTACCCGCGGAGCCGACTATGTCGAGGTGTCGGTCGAAGACAACGGCCGCGGCCTCTCGCCCTCGGACGCCGCTTCCCTCATGGAGGCGAAGGTCTGCGACTCGAAAGCCATCGGCTTGAGTGACGCCGCCGACAAGGAAGAGCTCCTCAAGAGCAAGGGAAGCGGCTTCGGCCTGATTAATTGCAGGGGCATCATCGAGAAGTATCGCAAGACCAACGCCCTGTTCAGCGTCTGCACCTTTGGCGTGGAGAGCCGCCTGGGCAAGGGGAGCCGTTTCTACTTCCGCCTGCCTGTGGGCGTGCGCAAGGCTCTGATGGGGCTGGCCGCGCTCTGCCTGATGTCCTTTGCTTCGTGTGCAGGCCGTCCGATGGCCGATGGGGCAGGTGGCGGAGCCGACTCGTTGTCGGCCGTGGCGGGGCAGGACACCCTCCGCTCCGAGCAGATGGACGAGGCGGACGAGCTTCTGCTTTGGGCCTCCGACTATGCCAATGCCGTCTATTACAGCAACATCGACCGCAACTACCGCCAGGCGCTGGCCTATGCCGACTCGGCCCTTTGGTGCCTGAACGAACACTACGTCCGACGGAGCGGGCAGACGACGCCCCTGATGTCGCTCGAGGGCGAGGGCGTCGCTTCGGAGCTGCAATGGTGGGGCGCGTGGTTCGATACGGACTATCATGTGATATTGGACATCCGCAACGAGGCGGCCGTGGCTTTCCTTGCCTTGAAGCAATGGAAGGCCTACCGCTACAACAACGAAGCCTATACGGCCCTCTACAAGCTGCTGGGCGAGGACCAGTCGCTCGAAGAATATTGCCGCCAGCTGGAGCGTTCGGCGGGCAACCGCAGGGTGGGCATCTGGCTGGCCGTGCTCCTCTTCTTCCTGCTGTGCCTGGGCTACTATTACCTCTATATCCGCCGTCGGCTGGTAGACCGATGGAACCTCGAGCAGGTGCTCGACATCAACGGGCGCATGTTCAGGGCGGCCCGCCACATGCCTCAGGAGACTTCTTCCGAATGGGTGGACAGCGGGGAGGACACGCTCGGACAGATACCCCAGCGGATGGTGGACGAGGCCTTCCAGTCGGTCAACGAGCTGGTGGGTATCGACCGCCTGGGCATTGCCGTCTGCGATGAAGATACCGGCCGGCTGGACTATGTGTGCAGCCCCCGCCTGATGGCCGGCGAGGAAAGCAGTGCGATGGAGGAGATAAAGCACTGCTTTGCACAAAGGAAAGCATTGTTTTCCGACCACGCCCAAATCCTTCCCCTCCTGGTGGAGGCGGGTGGCGGAAGCCGTTGCGTGGGCGTGCTCCGCTTGGAGCGCCGTCAGGGTACGGAGGCCGAAGGCGACCGCCTGCTGCTCGAGCTGGTGGCACGCTATACGGCCATCGTCCTCTTCAACGCCGTGGTGAAGCTGGCGGGCAAGTACCGCGACATCGAGCTGGCGGGCGACGAGGCCCGACGCGCCTCCTACGAGGACAACCAGCTCCATGTGCAGAACCAGGTGCTCGACAACTGCCTCTCGACCATCAAGCACGAGACCCTCTACTATCCCAACAAAATCAGGCAGCTTGTGGGCAGGCTCCGTTCGGGGGCGCTGACCGCCGACGAGGAGCGCGAGACGCTGGCCGCCGTCCGCGAGCTGACCGACTACTATCGGGCGGTGTTCTTCCTGCTCAGCTCGTGTGCCTCGCGCCAGCTCGAGGAAGTGACCTTCCGGCGGATGACTCTCTCCGTATCCTCCCTGCTGGCCACGGCAGAGCGATACTTCCGCAAGGCGTCGAAGGGCAAGCGTCCGCCTGTCAGCCTCTCTGTCGAGGCGGAGGAGGCGCAGGTGGTGGGCGATGTGTACCAGTTGAACTTCCTCTTCGAAAGCCTGCTGGACGAAGCCTTGTCCGTCCCTCTGGAAGGCGCTCTTCTACTTTCTGCCCGCGTGGATGGTCCTTTTGTCTGCTTCAGCCTGGCCGACACCCGCCGCGACAAGTCGCAGGACGAGCTGAACCACCTGTTCTCACCCAGCCTGGAGCGCATGTCGGGTGGCGTGGGAGGCCGCCTGCAGGGCACGGAGTACCTCATCGCCAAGCAGATAGTCCGCGACCACGACGAATATGCCGGCCGGCGCGGATGCCGCATCTATGCCGAGCGGCTTCAGGAGGGGAAGGGCTTCGTGGCGCACTTCACCCTCCCGCGGAAGAAGACCGGAAATGAACGCAAGAAAACAAACAGATATCAATCAATGGAAAAAGAAATGAAATACAAAGTGATTATCGTGGAAGACGCCAAGCTGGAGCTGAAGGGGACGGAAGAAATTTTCCGCCACGAGATACCCGACGCCGAAGTGATAGGCACGGCCATGACCGAACAGGAATTCTGGCCGCTCATGGAGAAGCAGGTACCCGACCTGGTGCTGCTCGACTTGGGGCTGGGCGGCTCCACAACCGTAGGCGTGGACATCTGCCGCCGCATCGGGCAGAAGTATCCGGGCGTGCATGTGCTGATTTTCACGGGCGAGATACTGAACGAGAAACTTTGGGTGGACGCGCTCGACGCGGGTGCCGACGGCATCATCCTCAAGACGGGCGAACTGCTCACCAAGACCGACGTGCAGGCCGTGATGGACGGCAAGAAGCTGGTCTTCAACTATCCCATTCTGGAGAAGATTGTGGAACGCTTCCGCCGTTCGGTGCTCAACGATGCCAAGCGGCAGGAGGCCTACATCAGTTACGACATCGACGAGTACGACGAACGTTTCCTCCGCCACCTGGCCTTGGGCTACACCAAGGAGATGATAGCCTCGCTCAAGGGGATGCCCTTCGGCGTGAAGTCGCTCGAAAAGCGTCAGAACGACCTGACCGGCCGCCTCTTCTCCGACGACGAGCGGGCGGCGGGCGTCAACGCCACACGCCTGGTGGTGCGCGCCATCGAACTGCGCATTTTGGACATCGACAATCTGGAGCCCGATGAAGAGTAAACACACCTTTTGGCACCCCGCTACGTTGTTCTTCGCGCTGACCTGCCTCGTGGTGCTGCTGTCGTGGATATTGGAAGTCTACGGCGTGCAGGCCGTGTGTGCCGAGACGGGCGAAGTCTTCCGCCTGCGCAGCCTCTTGAGCCCCGAGGGCATCCGTTGGATGTTGCGCCACGTGGTGTCCAATTTCGTGGAGTTTCCTCCCTTGGGTCCTGTCCTGATGGTGTTGGCGGGTGTGGGCATCCTGATGCATTCAGGCTTGGCGGGTGCCTGCCTGCGCCGATGGCCTTGTCTGGGACGTGGGGTGGGTAGGATGTCGTCAGGAGGCGGACGTTCCCTGTCGCGCAAGGAGCGCAGGGCGTTGCAGAGCGCGTGCGTGGCGGGCGGCATTTATGTAGCTGTTCTTCTGTTTGCCACCTTCTCTCCTTGGGCCATCCTGCGTAGCATCAATGGCGGCCTGTCCCGTTCGCCCTTCCTGGAGGGCTTGCCTTTTCTGTTTGCGGCCGGCCTGGCCCTGATGGGCCTCTTTTATGGCTTCATCAGCGGGCGTTATCGTCGCGATGCCGACGTGGCCGACGGGCTGGCACACTTGGGCCGTCTGGTTGTGCTCTGCCTGACGGTTGGCTTTTTCTCTTCCCAAATGTTTGCCTGTGTGGACTACTCCCATCTGGGCGATTGCCTGCGTGTCTGGACCTCTTTTATGGGGGAGGGTGGGCAGCATTTCGTAGCCCTTTTCCTTTCGTATGTGCCTTTTCTGCTGGCCTGTGGCTATTATTTGCATCGCTCCAAGGGCTAATTTTCATGATTCGGCCGAAGATTTATTCTCCATTTGTTTGCAGTTCCGATAAAAAAGCGTACCTTTGCACCGCAATTAAGGCTGGTTCCGTAGCTCAGCTGGATAGAGCAACGCCCTTCTAAGGCGTGGGTCTTGCGTTCGAATCGCAACGGAATCACAGAGAAGGAAGTTCTTAAAACACTGATTATTACAGGTTTTAGACTTCCTTTCTTCGTTTCTTCACCTGCCTTCGGGAATTAAAAAAAAAGGATAATAATCTCACTTTTGAGGTTTTCTGCGTATCCTTTGCGTATCCTTAATTTTAGTTCATCATGGCAACATTATCATTAACCATTTTCAAGGCTAAAGTTCTGAAAGATGGAAAGCATAAAATTCGTATTGCTGTCCGTCATAAACATGAAACGTGTTATATCATTACTCGTTTTGTTGTTGAGGAGAACCAATTCAAGAACGGACAAGTTATCAAACGGCCCGATGCAGCTTCTATCAATACAAAACTTCGCAGTATGCTCAATGACTATCAAGAGCGGCTCGATGCAATAAATAACCAGGAACTTTATACATGTAGACAGTTGAAAGATCTACTTTTGAACTCGACTTCTGTAAAGGAGGCATCCACCTTTCAATCTGTTTGTCGAAAGTATATTTCCGAATTGGAAGAGGAGGGAAGGAAAAGTTATGCAACCCTGCTGGAAAGGAACAACCGGTACTTTACAGAGTTCACGAAGGGTGACATTCTTCTTTCAGACATAACGCCTGTTCTTATCAATGGGTATTCAAGGTTCCTGAAGGTCAAGAAGGGGGTAGGTGACACTACTCTTGGAATGATGATGTCAAGAACACGAACCATCATTAACAAAGGTGTGAAGCAACAACTGGTGAGGTACGATGTTCATCCGTTCCTGAATTACTCTATCTCGGCCCCCAATGTTCGGGAAGTGGATTTGCCAATCGAGGTATTCAACAAGATACGTCTGGCACAGCCGAAAGAGAAAAAGCTTCGTGTGGCGCATGACCTATTCTGTCTCTCTTTCTACCTCGGAGGTATAAATCTCATAGATCTACTGCAAATCAATTTTAAGAACGTGGATGTGTTGGAGTACGTCAGGACAAAATCACGGAATACAACGCATGGAACAAGAATAATCAGCTTCAGCATTCCTTCACAGGCAAGAGAAATCATAGATTTATGGATGAATAAAAACACCGGCAGGCTCGACTTCGGATACAAGTTCTCGTATCCGAACTTCTCACGGTACTTAACCCGATCGCTCGCTTCTTTGGCCAAGGAACTGGGAATTACAGAGAAGGTTGTCTATTACTCGTCCCGCAAGTCTTTCGCCCAATATGCTTCTGAAATAGGCATTCCTGATGGAATAATAGACTACTGCTTGGGTCACTCTGACAAGTCTAAAGGGGTTATCCGGTATTACACGAAAGTCAGGCAGAAGCAGGCGGATATGGCCATTGCCCGTGTGATTGATTACGTCAACAATCCGGAGAAATATAAGGAGTACATTGAACTTCGGCAGGATATTATGCTGATGAGAGGGTGAAAGAAAAGCCCCCTTCTATAATGATATAGATTGGGGCTTATGTTGAATATAAATAACTCTGGCGAGGTGGAATCTAATCCTTCTATTAATATATAGTTCCCTTCATGCAATTCGTGTGCTTTTTACAACCACCTCAGATTCCACACGCTTTTATTAAATAATCTTTTTTTGACCATAAAACCTCCTTTTTTTAAAAAAATATCAAACGCCGCAATCACTTGAAAAGAAGAAATGATTATACTCAACAATAATAAAATGGGAGGAAGCAAATTAAGACCACCTAACCACATAAAAGTACACAGGATTCATATCTTGTTGCAAAGATAATACATTATTTCTTACTAAACATGGATAATTCATGGATATTTTTTTTGATGTACATCGAATTTATCATAAGATGATGATGGATTTGTCCGACACTTTATTTTTTGTTTAATGTATGCGGCAATAAAGCCCATATATTAAATCAAGGTAATATGAAGAGAATAAGCCGAATGAACCCATGTTCATTGCAAGTATGGATTGGAGCAGGTGAACCTGTTCTGGAAGAGGGTGGTCTTTACTTCTCCCGTAAGGATGAAGTAAGGGAGTATTTAAACGGGAAACTTCAAATGTTCAAAGGTGAAATGGTGGAGTGCTACGTTTATCAATTCTATAAGGGTAAACCTCATGAGGTACTTGTGTGCTTTAAGGTGAAGTAAGCAAGAACATTGCAGATCATTCCTGTTGTAAATTGTAGGTGGTCAGACGGCCACCTACTTTGTTTTTTCATGCAATATATCTACATTTGCTTCATGAAAAAGAATATCGAAATACATCTTGTTGACTTGTCCACCTCCCTTCCGCTCCCGTATGCTGACGAGGGTATCCGTGCCGGCTTTCCGAGCCCGGCCCAGGACTACATGGAGCAGGCCATAGATCTAAACAAGGAGCTTATCAAGCACCCGTCCAGCACATTCTACGGGCGTGTAGTCGGTGACAGCATGAAGGACGAAGGCATTGAAGAAGGCGACATCCTCGTCATCGACAAATCCCTTGAGCTGATCGAGGGCGACTTAGCCGTGTGCTACGTGGACGGCGAATTCACCGTCAAGAGGGTATCTATCGAGGGCGACGCCGTCTGGCTGGTACCGTCCAACCCGGCCTATCCACGCATCAAGGTGACTGCCGATAACGATTTCCTGGTGTGGGGCATCGTTACTTATACGATTAAGAAAAACCGCAGGAGGAGATAACCATGTTCGGACTGATGGACTGCAATAACTTCTACGCCTCCTGCGAAAGAGTATTCAATCCTTCGCTGAATGGGCGGCCCGTTGTCGTGCTGAGCAACAACGACGGTTGTGTCATCGCACGTTCCAACGAAGCAAAGGCTCTGGGTATTCCTATGGGGGCGCCGGCTTATCAAATACGAGATTTGGTAGAGAAGCACGGGATTGCAGTCTTTTCGTCGAACTATA
>CATXSD010000137.1 GCA_958402075.1 Mediterranea massiliensis
CTCGGCCAACATATCGACGGCCGTCTTCCGATGGACAGCGGGATAGATGCGGTCCAGCCCGTGGGCCAGCACACCTACGGTAGAGAGGCCGTTCGACAGAGCGGCCCGATGGGCATGCACGTCGATGCCATAGGCCAGGCCGCTGACAACGAGTACATCGGTACACAGGCTGGAAAGGTCACGGAGGAAGTCGGCACAGAAGCGTTTTCCGTAGTCGGTGGCACGGCGCGTACCCACCATGCTGATCACCCGCAGGCGGTTCAGGTCGGCATTCCCCTTGAAATACAAGACGACAGGGGCGTCCTCACATTCACGCAGACGCGAGGGATAGCGTTCGTCGGCCAGCGTCAGGCACTCCACCCGGTTCTTCTCGGCCCACTCCAGTTCCTGCTCAGCCTGAAGGAAGGCGGAAGGATTGTCGAGTGCGGTTACAACAGAAGCGTGGAACATATCAGGATAGCGTTCGGGCAGCTCCGTGCGGAGGCGGAACACCTCGGCCGCACTGCCCACGGTGTCCACCAGCCGCTTGGCACCAATGTGCCCGATGCCCGGACAAAGGGTCAGGGCGATGCTGCAAATTCGTTCGTCGGTATTCATGGTATTCAGATGTAAGCGTGGGAAGGAAGGTTCAGTCAGTTGCAGGTGTCAGATAGGGCGCAAAGACACGGTCGAACAGCTCGCTCTCGCTCAGCCGCCCGTTCACCACACAGACGGCTTCGACCACGCCCTTCAACGACACCTTGCCGTCGCTCTTGCGGAAGATGTCCTGATAAAAAACGTACTTGATGCCTTCCTTCTTCATGTAAAGCTTCGAAATGAACTCGTCGCCGCTCTTCAGCGGCGTCTTGAATGCCATGCTGATGCGGGCCACTACGGGGTCGACACCCTGCTCGTGGAGGGCGGCGAAGCTGATGCCCACGGAGGTAAGGAACTCGTGGCGCGTATGCTCCAGGTAGTGCTGGTAGTTGGCGTTGTTCACAATGCCCTGCAGGTCGCACTCGTAGTCGCGCACCTTCATTTCCAGCTCGTAGATGTATTTTTCTGCCATAGTCTATTGTTTTAAGTTCACCACAGATTACACGGATTGACACAGATTGTTATTAGTTCTGTGTTAATCTGTGTAATCTGTGGTGTCTATTTATATTCTCCTCTGTGGTGAACCGATTATCCTCGCTGATGTTCCACATCCAGCCCCTTGAAGCGCTTCAGCTCTTCGAGGCTGACCAGCTTGTAGAGCTTGTCGCTGGGGCGTATCTTGACGGACTTCATGGAGAAGTGTTCGCCCTTGTGGACGGTCTGAACAGGTTTCAAATCAACGCGCGCTTCCTCCAGCGTGACGTACTCGGCGCCGGTCGTGGGGCCGGTGATGAGCAGCTTGTCGCCCACACTGACCTCGGCCGCCTCGACGAGGAACTCAGCCACACCGATGTTGGAGAAGTAGCGGATGCCCTTGCCCACGTATATCTTGCGCTCCGTGGCCGCCGAACCGTAGTTCTTCGTCCACTCGCCCAGGCGCTGGCCCAGGTAGTAGCCATCCCAGAAGCCGCGGTTGAAGACCGTAGCCAGGCGGCGGTTCCACTCTTCTATCTTCTCGTCCGTAAAGGTATTGTCCAGGTAGGCGCGGATGGCTTCCTTGTAGCACTCCACCACGGTGCGCACATACTCAGGGCCGCGCGCACGGCCTTCTATCTTGAACACCCGTACACCCGCATCCATCATCTTGTTCATGAAGTGGATGGTCTTCAGGTCCTTGGGCGACATGATGTACTGGTTGTCAATCTCCAGCTCGGCGTCGGTCTCCTTGTCGCGCACAATGTAGGAGCGGCGGCACACCTGCATGCAGGCACCGCGGTTGGCCGAATTGTTCATCTGGTGGAGCGACAGGTAGCACTTGCCGCTGACAGCCATGCACAGGGCGCCGTGGCAGAACATCTCGATGCGGATACGTTGGCCCGACGGGCCGCAGATATTCTCTTCGCAGATGTGGCGGTAGATTTCGGCCACCTGGTCTAGGTTGAGTTCACGCGCCAGCACCACCACGTCGGCAAACTGGGCGTAGAAGCGCAGGGCCTCGACATTACTGATGTTGAGCTGCGTACTGAGGTGCACCTCCTGCCCTATCTCGCGGGCATAGGTCATCACGGCCACGTCGGCGGCGATGATGGCCGAGATGCCGGCATCCTTGGCGGCACGCACGATGGTGCGCATCAGGGGAATGTCCTGGTCGTAGATGATGGTATTCACGGTGAGGTAGCTCTTCATGCCGTGCTCGTCGCACGTGCGGGCTATCTCGCGCAGGTCGTCGATGGTGAACGTGTTGGCCGAGCGGGCACGCATGTTCAGGTTCTCGATGCCGAAGTAGATGGAGTCTGCTCCGGCCTGTATGGCGGCGGCCAGCGACTCGCGCGAGCCGACGGGGGCCATTATCTCAAAGTCTTTCAGTTCCATGTCTTTTTATCAGTTATGTGGCAAAGGTAGATATTTTTCCGTACTTTTGCAGCCTAAACGCAACAGAATATGAAGATAGCCAACATAGACCTGGGCCCGCGCCCCGTACTCCTCGCTCCGATGGAGGACGTCACCGACCCCGCCTTCCGCCTGATGTGCAAGCGCTTCGGCGCCGACATGGTATATACCGAGTTCGTTTCGGCCGACGCCCTGATACGTTCCGTCAGCAAGACGGAGCAGAAGCTCAACATCAGCGACGAAGAGCGCCCCGTGGCCATCCAGATATACGGACGCGACACGGCCACGATGGTCGAAGCAGCCAAGATCGTGGAGCAGGCACGGCCCGACATCCTCGACCTGAACTTCGGCTGCCCCGTGAAGCGCGTGGCGGGCAAGGGAGCCGGAGCGGGCATGCTCCAGAACATCCCGCTGATGCTGGAGATTACCCGCGCCGTGGTCGATGCAGTGAAGATTCCCGTCACCGTCAAGACCCGCCTCGGCTGGGATGCCGAACACAAGATTATCGTCACTTTGGCCGAGCAGCTTCAGGATTGCGGCATCAGCGCCCTGACCATCCACGGCCGTACCCGCGCGCAGATGTACACGGGCGAGGCCGACTGGACCCTCATCGGCGAAGTAAAGAAGAATCCCCGCATGCACATCCCCATCATCGGCAACGGCGACGTCACCACCCCGCAACGCGCCCTCGAGTGCTTCGAGCGCTACGGCGTGGACGCCATCATGATAGGCCGCGCCAGCTTCGGACGGCCGTGGATATTCAAGGAAGTGAAGCATTATCTGGAGACGGGCGAACCGCTGCCCCCGCTCACGCCCGAATGGTGCATGGGCGTGCTCCGGCAGGAGGTAGAAGACAGCGTCAACCTGCTGGACGAACGCCGCGGCATCCTCCACGTGCGCCGCCACCTGGCCGCCAGCCCCCTGTTCAAGGGCCTGCCCAACTTCCGCGACACACGCATCGCCATGCTCCGCGCCGAAACGAAGGAAGAGCTCTACGCCATCTTCGACGAGATAGGACGGAAGTTCTTCGGCCTCTGAGCCAAGCCGCCCGCTGAAAAGGTCGTATCCTTTGCCTCAGAAGAAGCAATGTTTTCCTGCAAAGAAAGCAATGTTTTGAGGCAAAAGATACGACCTTTTTTGATGGAAGAAAGCCGGTGCCCGAAGAAGGGAAGCCCGGCAAGGGAAGATACCGTCAGCGGAACATGGGCTGCGCAAACCAGCGCTTGAACATCCACGTGGTCAGTACATACAGTCCGAAAGCCGTGATGAAGCCCGCAATGGCGTCGATAAGGTAGTGCGCCTGGATATAGACCGTGGCACAGCAGAGCAGCACATAGAAAGGCATCAGGCAGGCAAAGAGCCGGCGGCTGCCCCGCCAGGCCATGATCATCAGGATAGTAGAGACACCCACATGCGACGAAGGGAAGGCGGCCGTGGGACGTTCGCCCACCTGCTGTGAGCTTTCCACCAGATTATAGAAGAACCCGTGCTCGTAGCCGGGCCCGGGCAGCAGCTCCTGGTTGTGGTTGAAGTAGTCGCCGATGGAGGGAAAGATGCCGTTCAGGGCATTCTCCATGCCAATGGCCGGGAAATAGAACTGAGGCCCTGCCACAGGCACAAAGATATAAACGAAGTAATAGAGGAAGAAGGAGGCGATAATGACGAACGACACCTTCTCCAACAGGTCGAAACGATAGATGAAATACCACAATATCACGATCAGCATCATGGGATAGTAGAAGAAGTAGCCCAGATTGAGCGGCTCGCTCACCCACATGTAGGGCAGGCGTTCGGCAAACCAGATGGCAGGCTGCCCGCCGAAGAGCCACTGCTCGGCCGAAGCGAACACATGGTCGAGATTGGGGAAGAGGCGGTTGAACTCGTACGTGTCGGGATACCAGTAGGACAGGAGCGACATCTGTATCACCACCCGCACGAAAGCCGAGAACTTGCAGGGCGCCAGGCGGTAGAGATACATCAGCAGAAAAGTAAT
Organism: Mediterranea massiliensis; assembly: GCA_958402075.1. Lineage (GTDB taxonomy): Bacteria > Bacteroidota > Bacteroidia > Bacteroidales > Bacteroidaceae > Bacteroides > Bacteroides massiliensis_D. The sequence continues at coordinate 4,460 of CATXSD010000137.1, forward strand.
CGCGGCTATCAGCGCGCGGTCGCCCAGCATCTTCAACGGATGGTCCATCTGCTGATACAGGAACAGTATCAGTATCGACGTGAGCAGGTTGTAGATGAGCGACACCTTCTCTATCGCAAACAGACCCTTGCGGGTATCTACCATCTTGAATATATCTAAAGCCATCCTTCCTTCTTGTACCAGGCAATGGTCTCCGTCACGCCGCGGTCCAGGTCGTAGGCGGGCCGGTAGCCCAGCTCGCGGACGGCGGGCGCGATGTCGCACTGCCAGTTGCGTTGTTTCATTATATTATACTTGTCGCCGTTGAGCGTGCTGGTCGTCTTGCGCAGGGCAGCCCACCGTTCGGCCAGCAAAGATACGACTTTTAATAGAAACAACGGACACTTGATGCGAATAATCAGCGGATTACCCAGTTCGCGGCAAATCAGGTCGGAAAAAGTGCGGCTGGCATACACCTGCCCGTCCGACAGGAAGTAGGCACGCCCCGACACTTCGCGCTCGATGCCGAGGAAGACGGCCTGCACCACGTCCTGCACATACACGAAAGTCAGGTCCTGCCGCCGGTAGCCCACCGACAGATCCACGTGCCGTTTGATGGACTCGGCCATGAGATAGTAGTCGCGTTCGCGCGGCCCGTAGACGCCCGTGGGGCGGTAGATGACGCAAGGAAAGCCGTCCAGTCCCAACAGGTAGCGTTCGGCCTTCAGCTTGCTCCGCCCGTAGGCCGTATTCGGTTGCGGCGTGTCGCTCTCGCGGATGGGCTCGTAGGTATCTTCGTGAACAGGGCCGAACACGCTCAGCGTGCTGATGAAGGCAAACTGGCGGGGCGTCATGCCGAGGCTGCGCAAGGTCTCGACCAGCGTCCGCGTCTGGCCGTAGTTCACGCGGTCGAAGTCGGCAGGGTCGATGCACTTGGTGACGCCTGCGCAATGCACTACATAGTCGAACGCTCCATGAGCTTCCCGATGGGCCTTGAGCTGCTCGCACAGGCGGTCGGCATGCGCAAAGTCCAGCTCCAGGAAGTGCAGCCCGGGCTCCTGCAGATACTTGCGGCTGCTCGACGCGCGGACGCCCGCCCACGTATCCATGCCGCGGCGCAAGGCCTCTTCGACCAGAAAGCTGCCGATGAAGCCGCTGGCTCCTGTTATCAGAATGGTCTGTTTCATGCTCTGTCTTTTATGATGGTTGTTTCTCCGGCTCCACGTGTATGTTGATGTAGGTCCGACTGCCGAACTCGCCCTTCAGACGGTTCTCGATGGCGGTAGCTGTGCGATGGGCCTCCTCCAGCGTGATTTTGCCGTTCATGCGGATATGCACCTCGATGGCGTAGCTGCTGCCTATCCGCCGTGTACGCAGGTGATGGGGCGAAGTGACGCCGGGGAAGGACAGGATTTCCTGCTTGATTTTCTCCTCCACTTCGGCCGGAAGCGACTTCTCGAGCAGCTCCTCGACACAGGGTATCAGCAGCTGGATGGCCACCTTCATGATGAAGAAGCTGACCACTACCGCCGCCAGCGGGTCCAGTATGAGCCAGTGCTCGCCCAGCAGAATGGCGCCGCCGATGCCGATGGCCGTACCGACGGACGAAAGTGCGTCACTGCGGTGGTGCCAGGCGTTGGCCACCACGGCCTGCGAGTTCAGCCGCCGTCCCTTGTAGACGGTATACTGGTAGAGCAGTTCCTTGAAGACAATGGACACCAGCGCCGCCCACAGGGCCAGCATGCCGGGCTCCTTCAGTTCGCCTCCCTGCCAGAAGTCCCAGATAGACGTGGCTCCGTTCCACAGGATGCCGAAGCCCACGAACAGCAGTATCAGGCCGATAATGGCCGTTGCCAGCGTTTCATACTTGCCATGCCCGTAGTCGTGTCCCTCGTCTTCGGGCTTTGACGAGATGCGCACGAACACAATGACGATGATGTCCGTCACGAAGTCGGACAACGAATGGACGGCATCGGCCATCATGGCGGCACTATGCCCCAGGATGCCTGCCACAAACTTGAATACAAGGAGCAGCAGATTGACCACGCTGCCCACCAGCGTCACCCGATAGATGCCTGCCTCGCGGGCGGCCTCTTCGGTCTTTTCTTTCTGATTCAATAGCGAACTCATATATATACCTCCATTACAAAAGGAAAGGCAAAGATACGACAAATCTGTCACAGTGCACCTTTCAGCCCTCAAAATCTGCACTTCTACAATAATTTAGACTGCCTCCGAACTACCCGACGCAATTTATTGTTATCTTTACTGCACCTTGAAGGCAAAGACACTGAAAACTTTGTTTTCCTCTTTGTGCTTCTCCCGTTTTGCACTATCTTTGCTATCGCTATCTCGACAAGGGTACATCCCGCCAAACCTGATAAAACAACTTA
>CATXSD010000138.1 GCA_958402075.1 Mediterranea massiliensis
GTAGCGGATGGTGTCCATCAGGATGTTGCCCACGTAGTGGATGTATTCCGGTATCATGCCTTCCTGGTTGAGGTTGCGGTTGGCGGCCATGCTGGCGGCAAACAGGTAGTCGGAGATGGCGTCGACGATGGTGCGGTTCACCTCGCGCGGCATGTTCATGTCGAACGAACGGGTACCGGCGATAACGTGTGCCACCTTCAGTCCGCGCTTCTTGGCCACGATGGCACAGCTCATGGTGGCTGTCATGTCGTCGACCACCAGCACCGTCTGTGCCGGGTGGGCGTTGAGTTCCTTTTCGAAAGCCAGCATGATGTCGGCCGTCACCTGCGAATGGTCGGTGCCCGTGACGCCCAGATAGGCATCGGGCTTCTTCATGTCCAGGTCGGAAAAGAGGGACGGCTCCAGGGCCGGGTCGTTTTCCGGACCGGTATAGACCACCCGGTAGGTGATGTCCTGACCCGCTTCGCGTGCGGTGTCCATGGCGCGGCACAGGGGAGCTATTTTCATAAAATTGGGGCGTGCGCCCGCTACAATGGTTATTTTCATGAGTCGAACCTTTTAAATCTTTCACAAAAGTACGTTTTCTAATGGAATTTTATTCGTTACTTTGCAGGAAATTTCATGTATATGCCTACATTTGTTCAGATACTCGATTTTGTGGGGACGTTTGCTTTTGCTATCAGCGGCATCCGTCTGGCCTCGGCCAAACGCTTTGACTGGTTTGGCGCTTATGTGGTTGGTTTTGCCACGGCTGTGGGCGGCGGCACGCTGCGCGACTTGCTGCTCGACGTGACGCCCGGCTGGATGACCGATCCTATCTACCTCATCTGTACAGGGCTTGCCCTGATTTTCGTGACCATGTTCGGCAAGCACCTCATCCACCTGAACAACACGTTCTTCTTTTTCGATACCATCGGTCTGGCTCTGTTTACGGTCGTAGGTGTGGGCAAGAGTCTGTCGCTGGGTTATCCTTTCTGGGTGGCCATCATCATGGGCAGCATGACGGGTGCTGCGGGCGGTGTCATCCGCGACGTGTTTATCAACGAAATCCCGCTGATATTCCGCAAGGAGATTTATGCGGTGGCCTGCGTGGTAGGCGGATTGGTCTACTGGGTGTGCGCGCTGGCACAGGTGGACGATTACATCTGTCAGATAGCCTGCGGCATCGTGGTTTTCCTGACGCGCATTCTGGCCGTGAAGTACAAGATTTGTCTGCCGACGCTGTCGGGGCATGCCTGACAAGAGAAAAACAATACTGTCTCAAAATAGAAATAGAAGCGGATAGCGTGTCATCCCGGCCTTGAGCCGGGATCCAGGGCAAGCAACCGCTGGAATATGGATCCCGCATCAAGTGCGGGATGACCGGCATGTTGGCCCTTCTTTCTATTTTGAGACAGTTCCTTTATTTATGGTATCCTGACGCAGTGCTTTCTCAGGGTCTGACGCAGTGCTTCGTTACCCCCTCATGCAGTGCTTCGTCAGACCCTCACGAAGCACTTCGTCAGAGGGTCATGCAGTGCTTCGTGAGGATGCCATCCGGCGGGTGGTTACGGGCTGTTCCCGTCAGAACAGCGTGTCTGTCGTGTTGAACAGCTTCTTGTCGTTCAGTTTCACCACTTTGCCGTATTTTTCCAGCTTCTTCAAGTCTATCATCTTGGGGTTGCCCATGATGGCGATGGCATAGGGTTTGCCCTGGATGTTTTCCTTGTAGAACTTCACGATGTCGTCGAAGGTCAGGGCATCGATTTGCGGCAACTGTTCCTTGGCCGGGTCTTCGGTATAGCCCTGGTAGCCGAGGTTCACCAGATACATCGCCTTGGTGCGGAAGTCGGGATGGTTGGTCAGGGCCGACTGGCGCAGGTAGCTCTTGATGTTGTCGATGCGGTCGGCGTTCTGCGGCATGTCGTTGATGAGTCCCATGAACACGTCGACGGCATCGTTGGCCTTGTCGTTCTGCGTACCGATGCTTCCGTACAGGTAGCTGGCCTTGCCGGCTATTCCCTGCGTGGCGGCGTAGGCATAGGCGGTGTAGGCCATGGAGCGTTTCTCACGGATTTCGTTCAGCACCAGTCCCGTGAAGTCCAGGCCGAAGTACTGGTTGAAGGCGTCGCGCAGCACGTCATCCTTCTTGTCGGCCGTCTGCATGGGCAGGTAGAAGTGGATCTGAGCCTGTTCGGCATCGCTGTTGGGCAGGAAGTAGACGGTATTCTCGCTGACGCTCTGCATGGGCTTCACGCGCGGCGATTCGGACGGGCGTTCGTTGGCCACCAGCGGGAGGTTCTGGCTCAGGATGGTGTAGACGTTGTCGAACGGCAGGGTGCCGGTATAGAAAATCTTCGATTCGAAGTTGGAGGCGCGGTTGATGTCGCCGGTCAGTTCCGAGATTTGCAGCTCCAGCACTTCCTTGTCGGTCAGTTCGTCGATGTAGTCCGACTTGTCGCCGTAGAGCAGGTACTGGCGCAGGGCTTCGTTCAGGGTGCTGACGTTCTCCTTGCGCTGCTGGCGGGTACTCAGGATGTTGCCTTTCAGCTGGGCCAGCTGCTTGTCGTCCAGCTTGGGCATCAGTATCTGGCGGGACAGGAGCTGGCAGGCCTGGGGCAGCGTCTCCTCGAATCCTTCCATCACGATGGTCAGGTAGTTGGAGCTGGCCGACACGTAGCAGGTGGCGTTCAGCTTGCTCAGTTCCTCCTTCAGCTGTTGCGGTTCGTAGAGGCCCATCACGCCGGCATTGTTCATCAGGCTGGCGGCAATGTCCAGCTTGGGGAATTCATCCGTTCCGGCACCATATTGCAGGACGAGCTGGAAGATGTTGTTCTCCTTGTTGGGCGTATAGTACACCTTGGACCGGTCGTTCAGCTGCTTCACCTGCACGTCGCTGAAGTCGAGGAAGTTTTCGGCCACCTGTCCGATGGGCAGGTTCTTGAACTGCAGGGCGTAGAGCGACTGCTGGCCCACGGGCGGTTCTACCGGCTTGTAGTTGGGCTTGGCTATCTTCTCGTTCTTCTTGGCTTTTCCCTGCTCGATGTAGAGGGCCAGGTAGTTCTTGGACAGGTATTGCTTGGCCACACGCTTCACGTCGTCGTTGGTCACGGCCATGATTTTGTCCTTGTAGTTCATGACTTCGTTCAGGTCCTGTCCGTTGCAGAAGGCGTTCATCAGAATCATGGCTTTCTGCTCGTTCTTCTCCATGGCCAGGTCGAACTGGCGGCACATTTCCGCCTTGATGGCGTTGATCTTCCAGTCTTCAAACGCTCCGTTCGCAATCTGCTCGATGGCTTCCACCGCTTTCTTCTCGGCGCTCTTGTTCGACTCGAAGCGGCGCTGGTTCTCGTCGTAGAGAGGGATGCTGACCACGACCGAACGTCCCTGCTCGCGGAAGGTCTGCGCATAGGCTCCGGCGCTGGTCAGCTCGCCGTCCAGCACCAGCTTGTCCAGCGCACCCGTCTGGCTGCTGTTGCTCAGCAGGGACAGGGCGATGTCGAGGGCGTCTTCATCGGGGTGTCCGGCAGGCACGCCGTTGAACACCATGGCCACTTGCGGATAGTAGCCGATCTTTTCGGTGTACTGCTTGCGTCCCTGGATGCTGGTGCCCGTATATTCCTTGCGTGCCGGCATCGGTTTCCTGGCGAGGCGACCGAAGGTGCCTGCGATGCGTCCGGCCACTTGCTGGGCGTTGACGTTGCCCACCAGCACCAGTACCATGTTCTCGGGCACGTACCAGGTATCGTAGAATTCGATGAGCTTGCTCAGCTGCGGGTTCTTCAAGTGTTCGGGCAGGCCGATGATGTCGCGCGAGTAGGGGAAGCCTTCGAAGGCCTTGCTCATGAAGAAGCTGCTTACGGCCTGGTTGGGGTTGTCCTGCGCGCGGTTATACTCTTCGTACACGTTTTCCAGTTCCGGCTGGAAGGAGCGGAACACGGGATGGATGAAACGCTGCGAGGAGATTTCGAGCCATTTGTTGATCTGATAGGCCGGGAAAGAGCTGTGATAGAACGTGTAGTCGTAGCTGGTGGCGGCATTCACGCCCTTGGCTCCGATGCTTTCCATCAGGCTGGAATATTCCGTCGGCAGGCTGATTTTACCGGCCTTCAGGGTCAGTTCGTTGATTTCCTTGTTCAGGGCGTCTTTCTTGACGGGATCGGTTTCGGCGGCCCGTTGGTCATATTTGGCAATGATTTCCTTATAGATGGGTTCTTCTTCGGCCCAGTTGAGGGCACCGATGTTGTCCGTTCCCTTGAACATGACGTGTTCCAGGTAGTGGGCCAGTCCCGTATAGGCCTCCGGGTCGTTGATGGAGCCGACGCGTACGCCGACCAGTCCGAATACGTCTGATTTGGACTCATCTTCCCATATATATACGGAAAGACCGTTTTTCAGTTTGAATGCCTTCAGGCCCTGGCTGAATGCGGGCATGGTTATGACGGCTATAGCCAGACATAGCAGCATTTTCAGTCTCATGGATTTCATAATTTTACAATTTTTACGGTTGATGTGTCTTTGATAGTTAATCTGTATGCAAAGCTATGAAAAAATCACAATCGGCGTTGGGAACCGGTGAAAATTTTATCTTCGGAACGAATGAAATCATTCTGAAACGACGCAGATGGGTGACAATATGATATATAACATATCTTTATGCAGAAATATTTTTGATGAGAATGTATCGATATGTCAATAGAAACCTTTATATTTGTAATTGTTAAGTTAACCCAAGAAAAAATCACTAATATCTGACTACGATGAAAAAAGAAATTAAGTTCAGTCTTGTCTATCGTGACATGTGGCAGTCGTCCGGCAAGTATCAGCCGAGGGTGGACCAGTTGGTGCGCATTGCTCCGCTGATTGTCGAGATGGGCTGTTTTGCGAGAGTGGAAACCAACGGCGGCGCTTTCGAGCAAGTGAACCTGCTGTATGGCGAAAATCCGAACAAGGCCGTGCGTGCCTTTACCAAACCGTTTCATGAGGCAGGCATACAGACGCACATGCTGGACAGGGGATTGAACGCCTTGCGTATGTATCCCGTACCTGCCGATGTGCGCCGCCTGATGTACAAGGTGAAGCATGCGCAGGGCGTGGACATCACCCGCATCTTCTGCGGATTGAACGAGACCCGCAACATCATTCCCTCCATCAAATATGCGTTGGAGGCGGGCATGATTCCGCAGGCTACGCTGTGCATCACCTATTCGCCGGTCCACACCGTAGAATATTATACCGAGATTGCCGACAAGCTGATTGAGGCCGGTGCGCCCGAAATCTGTCTGAAGGACATGGCCGGCATCGGTCGTCCCGGTATGCTGGGCCGGCTGACCAAGGCCATCAAGGAACGTCATCCCGAAGTCATCATCCAATATCACGGGCACAGCGGTCCGGGCCTCTCCATGGCCTCCATCCTGGAAGTCTGCGAGAACGGTGCCGATATTATAGATGTGGCCATGGAACCCATGTCGTGGGGCAAGGTGCATCCCGACGTCATCTCCGTACAGGCCATGCTGAAGGACAAGGGCTTCCAGGTGCCCGAAATCAATATGAAAGCCTATATGAAGGCACGTGCCATGACGCAGGAGTTTATCGACGACTTCCTGGGCTACTTCATGGACCCCACCAACAAGCACATGTCGTCGCTGCTGCTGAAGTGCGGACTGCCCGGTGGCATGATGGGTTCGATGATGGCCGACCTGAAGGGAGTGCATTCGGGTATCAACTTGATACTGAAGAGCAAGAACCAGCCTCCGATGAGCATCGACGACCTGCTGGTGATGTTGTTCGACGAAGTGGAATATGTATGGCCGAAGCTGGGCTATCCGCCGCTGGTCACTCCGTTCAGCCAATACGTCAAGAACGTGGCGCTGATGAACGTCATGCAGCTGGTGAAGGGCGAGGAGCGCTGGACCATGATAGACAACCACACGTGGGACATGATTCTGGGAAAGAGCGGACGCCTGCCCGGCAAGCTGGCACCCGAAATTGTGGAGCTGGCCAAGGAGAAGGGATACGAATTTGTGGATACCGACCCGCAGTCCAACTACCCCGATGCGCTGGACCAGTATCGCAAGGAGATGGACGAGAACGGCTGGGAGTATGGCGAAGACGACGAAGAGCTCTTCGAACTGGCCATGCACGACCGCCAGTACCGCGACTACAAGTCGGGAGTCGCCAAGAAGCGCTTCGAAGAAGAACTGATGCGCGCCAAGGATGCCGCCCTGTCCAAGGGAGCTGTGTCCGAAGAGGAAATCAGGAAACTGAAGCGTGCGAAAGCCGATCCGGTGGTGGCTCCGTCCAGAGGACAAGTGCTGTGGGAAGTGTCGGTCGACGGACCGTCGTCTGCCCCGTTTGTGGGTCGCAAGTACCAGCACGACGAGGTGTTCTGCTACATCTCCACGCCATGGGGCGAATACGAAAAGATTTATACAGGATTTACGGGCCGTGTGGTGGAAGTATGTGCCCAGCAGGGCGCCGTGGTGAACAAGGGCGACGTGATAGCCTACATCCAGCGCACGGATATTTTTGCATAGCCTGTTGCTTCCCGTTCGGTTTCGATAGGTATGGGCACGCTTGCGTGCATGCGGTAAAAAGCTTGTAGGAGCAACGGGTCAGGGGGATGCATTCCGGATGCATCCCCCTTTTTTATATTATTATATAGGAAGAATCAGGTCGGGTAGGGTGATCAGAAGGCTTCCGTCATGTTGAAGTAGAAGAGCGTCTGGTCGTTCACCGTATTCTTGCCCAGGTCCAGGCGGACGTTCATGCGCGGCTGCACCTCGATGCGGAGACCTACGCCGTAGTTGGGCAGCACGCCCTCTATCTTGCCGGGGGTGG
>CATXSD010000139.1 GCA_958402075.1 Mediterranea massiliensis
GGGGACTGAACGGATATCACCGGAAATGCTGAACGGGTATCCGCCGGAATATGCATATAATGGAAGAAGATAAAGTTGTAAATAGCGATTTGCGATTATAAGTAGAAAACCAGTATTCAAACAAGCGGCTTCTCATACTTTGCTTGTTGTCTCCAGTTTCGCATATATAAAGTAATGTTGAATTATTGGCATGGAAGAACTCGTCAATGATAGCAATAATAGTATCACGCACCTTCCTGTCACGCGGCGATTTATGATTGTTGATATTTGCAACGATAAGCTGGAAGGAATTCCACGATAACAGAATGTCATCTTCCATAAAACCGATAGAGTAATGAGTCCCGTTATCTGTAAAGAATTGGAAAAAGCCTTCTTTCTCACATGCTTCTACAGGATAAGAAGCCGATTCGTTAATACGATCCAACGAAAGCGCATTCATCATTATAAAGCGAAAAAGTTCTTAGCCTCCTTACCGGTACGCTGCTTATATGTTTCCTTCATCGTTTTTTCCAAAGAAGCAAGACATTCGCGTTTCTTTGCCTTTGCCGCCTGAAATTTAGCAAGAGCCTCTTTAGTCGTTATCTTCTCTTTCATCATAAACTTTTATTTTTTGCAAAGATAAGAAAAAATGCTGATTATCAGCTTTAAAAAGACAATAAACATATGAGAGGGAATAAAGTTCCTTTTTATCTCTCCTTTCTGCATCCCCTGAAAGCCTTATTATTGAGATACACTTTTGTCCCGTAAAAGTAGATAAATAGTTCTTTGAAATAATTGAAATATAGTCAATTATACGGATTTTATAAATGAAACGGACTTGATTTTGCAACTTTGCAGTCAAACACACATGGTTGCTATGTTCCAAGATGAATACGTTTTTTCTCAACTAACCGCTTTCCTGAACAGGATTCAGTTCAACAACTATGTTCGTAGGTATGCTGGTAACCGCCATGTAAAACATTTTACATGCTGGAATCAGATGCTTGCGATGATGTTTGGGCAACTGAGTAAACGTGAGAGCCTGCGCGAAACGGACAACTGGCATATTTAATATTTCCGGAAAGAAATATGCATTTGATTCAACAACGATTCCATTATGTCTTGCAACATTCCCGTGGGCAAAGTTCCGGAGCAAGAAAAGAAGGAGTCCTTTCTCCCGTTTTCCTGCAATATGTGTTGTAAAACATCGCTTCGGATAGTGCTTTTTATTTCTAAAAACCGTTTCTTTGTACCAGCATAGTTCAGCACAGCATTCGTTCTGTGCTGGCAAACTTGGAAACACCATGAGAAACGATACATTCGGACAACAGGCAAGCAAGGTGACGCAGTTGGCAGACCGCCTTGGACAGGCCATCTCCATGCGGGAGTTTCTGGAAGGCGACCCTCTCCCTTCCATCAATGAACTGAGCCGCCGTTATGGCGTGTCCCGCGACACGGTCTTCAAGGCTTTCCGCGACCTGCGGGAACGCGGACTGATAGACTCTACGCCACGCAAGGGTTATTTCGTAACCGGACAGGTGACCAACGTCCTCCTGCTGCTCGACCAGTACACGCCTTTCAAGGAAACGCTGTACAACAGCTTTGTGAAACATCTTCCCCTTCATTATAAGGTAGACCTTCTGTTCCACCAGTACAACGAACGCCTGTTCAATACGCTGGTCCGCGAGTCGGTGGGCAAGTACAGCAAGTATGTGGTGATGAATTTCGACAACGAGAAGTTCAGCCCGGCCTTGAACAAGATCAATCCGGCCCGGTTGTTGCTGCTCGATTTCGGCAAGTTCGACAAGGACCGCTATTCGTATGTCTGCCAGGATTTTGACGAGTCTTTCTACCGTGCCTTGGTGTCTTTGGACGACCGTATGTCGGCCTATCGCAAGTTTGTCTTTCTCTTTCCCCGCAGCTTGAAGCATCCCCGCAGCAGTCAGGAGTATTTCGTTTGCTATTGCCGGGAGCGCGGACTGGAGTATGCGGTGGACGAAAATCTGGAAAACCTGAAGGTGGAGCCCGGCACGGCCTATCTGGCCATCAAGCAGCAGGACGTGGTAAGGGTCGTGAAGCAGGGACGGACGGCAGGACTGAAGTGTGGCAGAGACTATGGTCTGCTGGCCTACAACGACATCCCTTCCTACGAAGTAATAGACGAAGGCATCACCGCCCTGACTATCGACTGGCGGAAGATGGGCGATGAGGTGGCGGACTTTGTCCTGAACGGCACGCCCGTGCAGGAGTATCTGCCGACGGAGGTGCGTTTGCGGAATTCGCTGTGATTTTTTTATCCTGTATTCAGTACAGGTCAGTATAGATAATTAAGGAAATAATTTGTTTAACCCATTTGTTCGAAATGATGAAAAAGTATCCCAAAATTGGAATCCGCCCCACCATTGACGGTCGTCAGGGCGGTGTTCGAGAGAGTCTGGAAGAAAAGACCATGAATCTGGCCAAGGCAGTGGCCGAGCTGATTTCCACCAACCTGAAGAACGGCGACGGCAGCCCGGTAGAGTGTGTGATAGCCGACGGCACCATCGGTCGTGTGGCCGAGAGTGCGGCCTGTGCCGAGAAGTTCGAGCGCGAGGGTGTAGGCTCCACCATTACCGTGACCTCCTGCTGGTGCTATGGTGCCGAGACCATGGACATGAACCCGTATTATCCGAAGGCCGTCTGGGGCTTCAACGGTACGGAACGTCCGGGTGCCGTTTACCTGGCCGCCGTCTTGGCCGGTCATGCCCAGAAGGGGCTACCCGCTTTCGGCATCTATGGTCGTGATGTGCAGGACCTGGACGACAACAGCATTCCCGCCGACGTGGCCGAGAAGATTCTCCGTTTTGCCCGTGCCGCCCAGGCTGTGGCCACCATGCGCGGCAAGTCCTACCTGTCGATGGGCAGCGTGTCGATGGGCATTGCCGGCTCCATTGTCAATCCCGACTTCTTCCAGGAATACCTGGGCATGCGCAACGAGTCGGTCGACCTGACCGAAATCATCCGCCGCATGACGGAGGGTATCTACGATAAGGAAGAATATGCCAAGGCAATGGCCTGGACCGAGAAATATTGTAAGGTGAACGAAGGCGAGGACTTCAAGAACCGTCCCGAGAAGCGCAAGACCCGCGAACAGAAGGATGCCGACTGGGAGTTCATCGTGAAGATGATGATCATCATGCGCGACCTGATGCAGGGCAATCCCAAGCTGCGTGAGATGGGTTTCAAGGAAGAGGCGCTGGGACACAATGCCATTGCCGCCGGCTTCCAGGGACAGCGCCAGTGGACCGACTTCTATCCCAACGGCGACTATCCCGAAGCGCTGCTCAATACCTCTTTCGACTGGAACGGCATCCGTGAAGCCTATGTGGTGGCTACCGAGAACGATGCCTGCAACGGCGTGGCCATGCTGTTCGGCCATCTGCTGACCAACCGCGCCCAGATTTTCTCCGATGTGCGTACCTACTGGAGCCCCGAAGCCGTGAAGCGTGTCACGGGCAAGGAGCTGACCGGACTGGCCGCCAACGGCATCATCCACCTCATCAACTCAGGCGCCACGACGCTCGACGGTTCGGGCCAGTCGGTCGACGAAGCCGGCAACCCCGTGATGAAGGAGCCTTGGAACCTGACCCAGGCCGACGTGGACAACTGCCTGAAGGCTACGACCTGGTATCCGGCCGACCGCGACTACTTCCGTGGAGGCGGCTTCTCGTCCAACTTCCTTTCCAAGGGCGGCATGCCTGTCACGATGATGCGTCTGAACCTGGTGAAAGGCCTCGGCCCCGTGCTTCAGATAGCCGAAGGCTGGACCGTGACCATCGACCCCGAAATCCACGAAAAGCTGAACATGCGTACCGATCCCACCTGGCCCACTACCTGGTTCGTACCCCGTCTGTGCGACAAGCCGGCCTTCAAGGACGTCTATTCCGTGATGAACAACTGGGGAGCCAACCACGGTGCCATCAGTTACGGCCACATCGGTCAGGATCTGATTACGATGGCTTCCATTCTCCGCATTCCGGTCTGCATGCACAATGTGGACGATGAGAAGATTTTCCGTCCGGCAGCCTGGAACGCCTTCGGCATGGACAAGGAAGGTGCCGATTACCGTGCCTGCGCCACCTATGGTCCCATTTACAAATAATTCAACCGTCAACAGCTATGATAACAGAAGAACAAATCCAGCAGTTTATAGCCCAGGCCCATCGCTGTGGCGATGCCCGGCTGACCATTTGCAGCAGCGGCAACCTGTCGTGGCGCATCGGCGACCAGGCCCTGGTTTCCGGTACCGGTTCATGGGTTCCGTCCTTGAAGCGGGAGAATGTGGCCGTCTGCAATATTGCCGACGGAACGTCGGTCAACGGCGTGAAACCCTCGATGGAGAGCGGTTTCCATCTGGGCATCCTTCGGGAGCGTCCCGATGTGAATGTGGTGTTCCACTTCCAGTCGGAATATGCCACGGTGGTGTCCTGCATGAAGAATCGGCCGACCAACTTCAACGTGACGGCCGAAATACCTTGTCACGTAGGTTCCGAAATTCCGTTGATTCCTTACTATCGTCCCGGTTCCAAGGAGCTGGCCGCCGCTGTGGTGGCCGCCATGCGCGACCATAATTCCATCCTGCTGGCCAAGCATGGCCAGGTGGTCTGCGGCAAGGACTTCGACGAAGTGTTCGAACGGGCCATGTTCTTCGAAATGGCCTGCCGTATCATCATTCAGTCGGGCGGTGCCTATGAGGTGCTGTCGCCTGCCGAGATAGACGACCTGGAAGTGTATGTACTGGGCAAAAAGACCAAATAAGTTCAAGAGACCGATACCATGAAAAATAACACCGTTGTCAAGAACACTTATCTGGCAGTGGACTTTGGAGGGGGGAGCGGCCGTGTCATGGCCGGTTCCCTCTTCCAGGGGAAACTGGAGCTGGAGGAAGTGTACCGTTTCCCCAACCGTCAGGTGAAGCTGGGGAAACATCTTTACTGGGATTTTCCGGCATTGTTTGCCGAGATGATGAACGGTCTGAAAGAGGCGGCCCGCAGGGGATATGCCGTAAAAGGCATAGGAATAGATACCTGGGGCGTCGATTTCGGGCTGATAGACAAGAACGGCAACCTGCTGGGCAATCCGGTGTGTTACCGCGACAGCCGTACGGACGGAATGCCCGACAAGGTTTTCCGGCAGCTCGACCCTCGCGACCATTACCGGACTACCGGTATCCAGGTGATGCCCATCAATACCCTGTTCCAGCTCTACAGCATGAAGGAAGCCGGCGACCCGCAACTGGCCGTGGCCGACAAGCTGCTCTTCATGCCCGACCTGTTCAGCTACTTTCTGACCGGTGTCGCCGATACGGAGTACAGCATTGCTTCTACTTCCGAACTGCTGGATGCTCGCGGACGCTGCTGGTCGGTAGATACAGCCCGTGCGTTGGGACTTCCCGGGCATCTGTTCGGGCGGCTGGTGATGCCTGGCACCGTACGGGGCAGGCTGACGGACGAAGTGGCTCGCGAGACGGGATTGGGCGCGGTCGATGTCATTGCGGTCGGTTCGCACGATACGGCCAGTGCGGTGGCAGCCGTTCCGGTAACCGACGGTACGGTGGCTTTCCTGAGCTCGGGCACTTGGTCGCTGCTGGGAGTGGAGCTCGACGAACCCATTCTGACCGAAGAGGCACGGTTGGCCCCGTTCACCAACGAAGGCGGAGTAGGAGGCCGCATCTGTTTCCTCCAGAACATTACAGGCTTGTGGATTGTACAGCGCCTGATGGCCGAGTGGAAGCAGCGCGGGGAGGAGCAGACCTACGACGAACTGATTCCGCAGGCCGAATCTGCCGTTGTCACTACCTGCATCCCGGTGGATGATGCCTGCTTCATGAATCCCGGGAATATGGAAGCGGCCATTCTCGGCTACTGCCGCGAGCATGGGTTGCCGCAGCCGCAGGGCAAGGCGGAAATGATGAAGTGCGTGTTGCAGTCGTTGGCCCTCAAATACAAGGACGCTGTCGGCCGTCTGAACCGACTGCTTCCGGCTCCTGTCAGTCGGCTGAACATCATCGGCGGCGGCTCGCAGAACCGCCTGCTCAACCAGCTGACGGCCGATGCCCTGGGCATCCCCGTCCAGGCCGGACCGGTGGAGGCGACTGCCATCGGCAATATCCTGACGCAGGCCATGGCCCAGGGAGAGATTGCCGGATTGGAAGAATTGCGTGCCATCGTCGCCCGGAGTTTCGGTTCTGAATTGTATTATCCCCGGAAATAAATCGAAAATAATAACGGACGTCTGTACGGATGCTGTTGCTTTTGTCCTATATTTGTACCTGCAAAATGAAGGGCGGCAGCATCGTCTGACCCAATTATGAAGTGAAGTTTATATCATATAACCATGAAACACAGTAAAGAGTCCATCTTGTCGAAGGACGGAGTCAACTATTTGATTCCTTTTATTCTGATAACCTCCTGTTTTGCCCTTTGGGGCTTCGCCAACGACATTACCAATCCGATGGTCAAGGCATTTTCCAAGATTTTCCGCATGAGTGCCACCGACGGTGCGTTGGTGCAGGTAGCCTTTTACGGCGGTTATTTCGCCATGGCTTTCCCGGCGGCCATGTTCATCCGCCGCTTTTCCTACAAGGCCGGTGTCCTGTTGGGGCTGGGGCTGTATGCGTTCGGTGCCTTCCTCTTCTTTCCGGCCAAGATGACGGGCGAGTATTATCCCTTCCTGATAGCCTATTTCATTCTGACCTGCGGCCTTTCCTTCCTGGAGACCAGTTGTAATCCCTACATTCTCTCC
>CATXSD010000140.1 GCA_958402075.1 Mediterranea massiliensis
GCTGCACATGGGCATCAGGATGCGCTCCACGTCCTCGCGGGTATAGCCGAAGGCGCGCAGGCGGCGGTCGTAGTCGTCCACCGTGTTGGCCACCTTGCGTCCGCTCTTCAGGGCGTCCAGTTCGATGCGGTTGGCCGACAGCCATTGGCGGTAGGGCTTGGCGGCGGCCAGCTGTTCCTTCAGCTCGCCGTCGTAGTAGATGCGTCCTTCCTCGGTGTCCACCATCAGGATCTTGCCGGGCTGCAGCCGTCCCTTCTCCTTTATTTTCTCTGCTTCAAAGCTGATGACGCCCGCTTCGCTGGCCACGACCATCATGCCGTCGTGCGTGATGAGGTAGCGGGCCGGGCGCAGGCCGTTGCGGTCCAGCATGCCGCCCGCATAGCGGCCGTCGCTGAAGAGCAGGGCGGCCGGGCCGTCCCAGGGCTCCATCAGGATGGAGTGGTATTCGTAGAAAGCCTTCAGGTCTTCGCTGATGGGATTCTTGTCGTTGAACGATTCGGGCACGAGCATGGCCATGGCGTGCGGCAGGCTCAGGCCGGACATGACGAAGAATTCCAGCACGTTGTCCAGCGAGGCGGAGTCGCTCATGTTGGGCTGGATGATGGGGCGGATGTCCTTCACGTTGCCCAGTGTCGGGGTGGAGAGGACGCTTTCGCGGGCCTCCATCCAGCCCCGGTTGCCGCGGATGGTGTTGATTTCGCCGTTGTGGGCCAGCAGGCGGAACGGCTGTGCCAGGCTCCACGTGGGGAAGGTGTTCGTGCTGAAGCGCGAATGGACGATGGCCAGGCCGCTGGTGAAGTAGGGTTGCGTCAGGTCGCTGAAGTAGGCCCTCACCTGGGTGGACGACAGCATACCTTTATATATAATGGTGCGGCTCGAAAGCGACACGATGTAGAAGTCCTTGTGGTGTACGTGCTGCTCTATCTTCTTGCGGATGATGTAGAGCGTGCGTTCCAGGTTCTCCGTGTGTCCGGCACCGGTAATGAACACCTGCTTGATGTCCGGCTCCGTCTCGCGGGCGCTTTGCCCCAGGATGTCCGAGTTGACGGGCACGGCGCGGAGGTGCATCAGCGTGAGTCCTTCGCGCTCCACCTCTTCTATAATGATGCTCAGGATGTGTTCCTGTTCCTTCGGGTCTTTGGGCAGGAAGATGAGCCCCGTGCCGTATTTGCCTTTTTCGGGTACCGGGATGCCTTGCAGCAGGATGAATTCATGCGGTATCTGTACCATGATGCCGGCTCCGTCGCCGGTCTTGTTGTCGGCCCCTTCGGCTCCGCGGTGCTTCATGTTCTCCAGCACTCGCAGGGCAGAGTCCACCAGTTCGTGCGATTTGCCTCCGTGCAGGTTTACTATCATGCCCACGCCGCAGGCGTCGTGTTCGTTGGCCGCATCGTACAATCCGCATTGTCGGTAGCCTGTGTTCCTCTCAGTCTCTCTTTTTGCTCTGTTCAAATGCTCTTGATTCTTCATTGTTGCTTTCGTATTTATGTTTTTGTATGCCATATTGTGTCATTATGCGTGCAAATATAGCTATAATTCTTTCTATTTGCGTTTATTGTGCAGGCTTTTGTTGTCCTGCTTTTATCTATATCTGCCGTATAGTTTGCATTTGTAATGTTTGCACCCTGTTTTTCTTTCAGTTCATAATATATCGTTTGTTATATGTTTCATATTGTAATATTCATTGTGTTGCTGAAATAAAATATGGATGAACTATTGTTTTGTATATTCTTTCTTTGCGTGATATTCTGATAAATAAATTGTATAAAAACAAAGCAAAAAGAATTGGAAAATCGTATCTTTGCATCGGAATTTCGGAAAAGAATAACAGAACAATCCAGATAGCGATATGGAACCATTAAAACATGAATGCGGTGTGGCGATGATACGCCTGCTCAAGCCGCTCGACTATTATCAGAAAAAGTATGGCACGTGGATGTACGGGCTCAACAAGCTCTATTTGTTGATGGAAAAGCAGCACAACCGCGGACAGGAAGGGGCCGGGCTGGCCTGCGTCAAGCTGGCGGCCAATCCCGGCGAGGAATACATGTTCCGCGAACGGGCCCTGGGCTCGGGAGCCATTACCGAAATCTTTTCCACCGTGCAGAGCCACTTCAAGGA
The DNA here is from genome assembly GCA_958402075.1 of Mediterranea massiliensis. Classification (GTDB taxonomy): domain Bacteria; phylum Bacteroidota; class Bacteroidia; order Bacteroidales; family Bacteroidaceae; genus Bacteroides; species Bacteroides massiliensis_D. The sequence goes on from CATXSD010000140.1 coordinate 2,122, forward strand.
CCTGACGCCCGAGCAGCTGGCCGATGCCGACTATGCTGAGAAATACCTTCCTTTTGCCGGTGAAGTCTATATGGGCCACCTGCGCTATTCCACCACCGGAAAGTCCGGACTCTCGTATGTCCATCCTTTCCTGCGCCGCAACAACTGGCGTGCCAAGAACCTCGCCCTTTGCGGCAACTTCAACCTGACCAACGTCGACGAAATATTTGCCCGCATCACCGCCATGGGGCAGCATCCCCGCAAGTATGCCGATACCTACATCATGCTCGAGCAGGTGGGCCACCGCCTGGACCGCGAGGTGGAGCGCCTGTTCAACCAGGCCGAAGCCGAAGGGCTGACGGGCATGGGCATCACCCACTACATAGAGGAACATGTGGACCTGGCCAACGTGCTGCGCACGTCGAGCCGGGAGTGGGACGGCGGCTACGTGATGTGCGGCCTGACGGGCAGCGGCGAGAGCTTTGCCATCCGCGACCCGTGGGGCATCCGTTCGGCCTTCTGGTATCAGGACGACGAGATAGCCGTGCTGGCCAGCGAGCGTCCGGTGATACAGACCGTGCTCAACGTGCCGGCCGACAGCATCCGCGAACTGCAGCCGGGACAGGCCATCTTCATCAGCAAGGCGGGCCGCCTGCGCACGGTGCAGATCAACAAGCCCCGTGAGTTCCGTCCCTGCTCCTTCGAGCGCATCTACTTCAGCCGCGGCAGCGACATGGACATCTACCGCGAACGCAAGCTGCTGGGACAGAAGCTGGTGCCCAGCATCCTGAAGGCGGTCAACTACGACATCGACCACACCGTCTTCTCCTTCATCCCCAACACCGCCGAGGTGGCCTTCTACGGCATGCTGCAGGGGCTGGACGACTACCTGAACGAGGAGAAGGTGCAGCAGATAGCCGCCCTGGGCCATAACCCCACCCACGACGAACTGGAGCACATCCTCTCGCGCCGCATCCGCAGCGAGAAGGTGGCCATCAAGGACATCAAGCTGCGCACGTTCATCGCCGAGGGCAACACGCGCAACGACCTGGCCGCCCACGTCTACGACATCACCTACGGCAGCCTGGTGCCGGGCGTGGACAACCTCGTCATCATCGACGACTCCATCGTGCGCGGCACCACCCTGCGCCAGAGCATCATCGGCATCCTGGACCGCCTGGGCCCGAAGAAGATTGTCATCGTCAGCTCCTCGCCGCAGGTGCGCTACCCCGACTACTACGGCATCGACATGGCCCGCATGAGCGAGTTCATCGCCTTCAAGGCCGCCATCGAGCTGCTGCGCGACCGCGACATGAAGGACGTCATCGCCGCCGCCTACCGCAAGGCCAAGGCACAGGCCGACCTGCCCAAGGAGCAGATGGTGAACTACGTCAGGGACATCTACGCCCCCTTTACCGACGAGGAAATCTCGGCCAAGATGGTCGAGCTGCTCACTCCTGCCGGCATCCGTGCCAAGGTGCAGATTGTCTACCAGCCCCTCGAAGGGCTGCACGAGGCCTGCCCCAACCATCCGGGCGACTGGTACTTCAGCGGCAACTATCCCACGCCCGGCGGCGTGAAGCTGCTCAACAAGGCCTTCATCGACTACATCGAGCAGGTATACCAGTTCTGATGGATAATTTGATAATTAATAATTGATAAGAAAATCAAGATAGAGAACAGATAGAATATGAGAAACGTAACCCTTATCCTCGACGACGGTACCCGCTTCCGCGGCCAGTCGTTCGGTTATGAAAAGCCGGTAGCAGGCGAGGTGGTGTTCAACACGGCCATGACGGGATATCCCGAGAGCCTGACGGACCCCTCGTATGCCGGCCAGTTGATGACCCTGACCTACCCGCTGGTGGGCAACTACGGCGTGCCGCCCTTCACCTTCGAAGCCAACGGGCTGGCCACCTTCATGGAGAGCGAGCGCATCCATGCCGAGGCCATCATCGTGAGCGACTACTCCGAGAACTACAGCCACTGGAACGCCGTGGAGAGCCTGGCCGACTGGCTGAAGCGCGAACACGTGCCCGGCATCACGGGCATCGATACCCGCGAGCTGACCAAGGTGCTGCGCGAGCATGGCGTCATGATGGGCAAGATTGTCTTCGACGACGAACCGGACAACATCCCCGAAGCCACGTACGCCGGAGTGAACTACGTGGACCGCGTGTCCTGCAAGGAAGTCATCCGTTACAACGAAGGAGCCGGAAAGAAAGTTGTTTTAGTGGACTGCGGCGTCAAGACCAACATCCTGCGCTGCCTCCTGCGCCGCGGTGTGGAGGTCATCCGCGTACCCTGGGATTACGACTTCAACGGGCTGGAGTTCGACGGCCTCTTCATCTCCAACGGCCCGGGCGACCCCGACACGTGCGACGCCGCCGTGCAGAACATCCGCCGTGCCATGCAGAACGAAAAGCTCCCCATCTTCGGCATCTGCATGGGCAACCAGCTCCTCTCCAAGGCGGGCGGGGCCACCATCTACAAGCTGAAGTACGGACACCGCAGCCACAACCAGCCCGTGCGCATGGTGGGCACGGACCGCTGCTTCATCACCAGCCAGAACCACGGCTATGCGGTAGACAACAATACGCTGGGCGCCGACTGGGAACCCCTGTTCATCAACATGAACGACGGCTCCAACGAGGGCATCCGCCACAAGCGCAACCCCTGGTTCTCCGCCCAGTTCCACCCCGAAGCCGCTTCGGGACCCACGGATACGGAGTTCCTCTTCGACGAGTTCGTAAACCTGCTTAAGTAATCCTTATATATATATTGTAGACACAATGAAAGAGAACAATATAAAGAAAGTCCTGCTGCTCGGTTCGGGCGCGCTGAAGATCGGCGAGGCCGGCGAGTTCGACTACTCCGGTTCGCAGGCACTCAAGGCCCTCAAGGAAGAGGGCATCTATACCGTCCTCATCAACCCCAACATCGCCACCGTGCAGACCTCGGAGGGTGTGGCCGACCAGATTTACTTCCTGCCCGTCACCCCCTACTTTGTGGAGAAGGTCATCGAGAAGGAGCGGCCGGACGGCATCATGCTGGCCTTCGGCGGACAGACGGCGCTGAACTGCGGCGTGGCTCTCTACAAGGGAGGCGTGCTCGAGAAGTACAACGTCCAGGTGCTGGGCACCCCCGTGCAGGCCATCATCGACACCGAAGACCGCGAGCTGTTCGTCGAGAAGCTGAACGAAATCGACGTGAAGACCATCAAGAGCGAGGCCGTGGAGAACGCCGAAGACGCCCGCCGCGCCGCCGCCGCGCTGGGCTATCCCGTCATCGTCCGCGCCGCCTATGCGCTGGGCGGACTGGGTTCGGGCTTCTGCGACAACGAGCAGGAGCTGAACGTGCTGGTAGAGAAAGCCTTCTCCTTCTCGCCCCAGGTGCTCGTCGAGAAGAGCCTCCGCGGCTGGAAGGAAGTGGAGTACGAGGTGGTGCGCGACCGTTTCGACAACTGCATCACCGTCTGCAACATGGAGAACTTCGACCCGCTGGGCATCCACACGGGCGAGTCCATCGTCATCGCCCCCAGCCAGACGCTGTCGAACACCGACTACCACAAGCTGCGCGAGCTGGCCATCCGCATCATCCGCCACATCGGCATCGTGGGCGAGTGCAACGTGCAGTATGCCTACGACCCCCAGTCCGAGGACTACCGCGTCATCGAGGTCAACGCCCGCCTCAGCCGCTCGTCGGCACTGGCCTCCAAGGCCACGGGCTATCCGCTGGCCTTCGTGGCCGCCAAGCTGGGTCTGGGCTACGGCCTGTTCGACCTGAAGAACTCCGTCACCCGCACCACTTCGGCCTTCTTCGAGCCGGCGCTGGACTACGTGGTGTGCAAGATACCGCGCTGGGACCTCGGCAAGTTCCACGGCGTGGACAAGGAGCTGGGCTCGTCCATGAAGTCCGTGGGCGAGGTCATGGCCATCGGCCGCACCTTCGAGGAAGCCATCCAGAAGGGCCTGCGCATGATAGGGCAGGGCATGCACGGCTTCGTGGAGAACAAGGAACTCGTGATTCCCGACATCGACAAGGCCCTGCGCGAGCCGACGGACAAGCGCATCTTCGTCATCTCGAAGGCCTTCCGCGCCGGCTACACCGTCGACCAGGTACACGAACTGACCAAGATAGACCGCTGGTTCCTGGAGAAGCTGATGAACATCATGCGCACCTCCAGGGAGCTGCACGACTGGGCCGGCAACCACAAGCTGCTGTCCGACCTGCCCGACGACTTGCTGTATAAGGCCAAACGTCAGGGCTTCTCCGACTTCCAGGTGGCCCGCGCCATCGGCATGGAAGGCGAGATGGAAGATGCCATCCTGGCCGTCCGCCGTCACCGCAAGGAGCGCGGCATCGTGCCCGTGGTGAAGCAGATAGACACCCTGGCCGCCGAATATCCCGCGCAGACCAACTACCTGTACCTGACGTACAGCGGCACGGCCAACGATGTCCGCTACCTGGGCGACCACCGCAGCATCGTCGTCCTCGGTTCGGGCGCCTACCGCATCGGCTCCAGCGTGGAGTTCGACTGGTGCGGCGTGCAGGCCCTGAACACCATCCGCAAGG
>CATXSD010000141.1 GCA_958402075.1 Mediterranea massiliensis
GCAGCAGGGAGAGCACCATACCGGACACACCGTAGTAGACCAGCTTCTTGCGGCCCACCTTGTCGATGATGAACACGGCGATGATGGTAGTCACCACGTTGACAATGCCCACCAGCACCTGGCTGAACAGGGCGTCGCCGCCCGACAGGCCGGCCTCCTCGAAGATGGTGGGGCCGTAGTAGAGCACGGCATTCACGCCCATGAACTGGCCCAGGATGGCTATGGCGGCACCTATCAGCACGGCTTTGAAGATGCCCGGCTGCAGCAGGAACTTCCAGTCGGACTTGGTTTCGGACTGCACCACGGACTTGGTATCCTGCAACTGCGTGTCCACTTCCACCTCGGAGAGGTATATCTTGCGGAAGATGCGCACGGCACGTTCGTCACGCCCTTTCAGGATGAGCCAGCGGGGACTCTCGGGGATGAAGAAGATGATGCAGAAGAAGAGGATGGCCGGAAGGCTGCAGAAACCGAGCATGCCGCGCCACACTTCGGACACGAACACCAGGTTCATCCATCCGGCATTGAGCACCGCGCCGCTCTGCGAGAAGTGGAGCAGCTGGAAATTGGTGAGGTAGGCTCCCAGGAATCCGATGGTGACGGCCAGCTGGTAGAGCGAAACCAGGCGTCCGCGGTATTGCGCGATGGAGACTTCGGAAATGTAGAGCGGCGAGACGATGGAGACCACGCCGATGCCGATGCCGCCCAGGATGCGTGCCACCACCAGCTGCTCGAGCGAGCCGACAAACGCGCAGGCGATGCCGGACACGGAGAAGAAGACGGCTGCCACGAGCATCGTCACCTTACGTCCCCAGCGGTCGCTCAGCTTGCCCGCCATCAGCACGCCGATGATGGAGCCTATCAGGGCACAGCCCACGAACCAGCCCACCTGTATCTCGTCCAGCGAGAAGCGGGCCGTCACCTGCGAGATGGTGCCGGAGATGACCGCCGCGTCGTAGCCGAAGAGGAATCCGCCTAGAGCGGCCACCACGGAGAGGAAAATCAGATAAGAGAAATTGACTGTAGATTTCATGTTAGTTTACTGTTAATAATGAAAAATGAAATTCTAAATTCCAAAATACTCCTTGTAACGGTCGTACAGGTGGCCTGCCTGCAGGTAGGCGGACTGCGGACTCATGAAGTGGGAGAACTCGAAGGTGATGGCCTTGTCGTAACCCGCACGCCCGGCTGCCTCCAGCTTCATGCGCAGCTTGTCCCACTTGATGGGGAGGAACTTGATGGGCATGTCGCGGTCGAAGCTCTCGGCATTGGTCCAGCACTGCATGCCGTACTTGTCTGCCAGCTTCTTGTTCACCGTGAAGAAGGCATCCAGCTCGTCGTAGTCGATGTGCCCGTCCTGGAAGGCGCAGGCATCTACCACGTCGTGTATGCCGTCGAAGATTTCGTTCCACTCGCGCTCGTGCTCGTCCACCGACACGGCATCGGCCTTGGTCAGCTTGCTGCCGCTTGCCATGACGGCCTTCTTGCCGTCAATCCACGGAGAGATGAACGTGGGCAGTCCGCCGGAAACGTCCTTGCACTGCTTGCCCATGGCATGGAAGGCATCGATGGCCCCCTTGGTGGCACGGCTTATCTCGCCGCTGATGTACCATCCGCCGAAGCTCTTGTGCTTGCTGCCATACTGCTGCCACACTTCGTCTATTACATATTTATTGTCCTCAATCTCCCAGGAGAGGTCGCCCGTGTCCCAGTAGCGGCCCGAATCGTAGAGGCCGAAGTAGAACTTCATGCCATGCTTGTCTGTCAGGCGGAGGAACATGTCCAGCAGGTCGGTGCCCGGCTCATAGCATCCCTTGCCCATCAGGTATTTGGAAGGATAGGTGATGAACTTGCGGTAGCCGGAACGGATCATGATGACGGTGTCGATGCCGATGGCACGCATGTGGCGGAAGTCCCGGTCCCACTCTTTCTCGCCCCAGTTCTGGTGGGGGATGTCATGGGAAATCTCATCCAGGAAGGTGCCGCTGATGCGGAGTGCGTTGCCTGCTGCCGGTGCGGGGGTAATCCCTTCCTGCCCGGGAACGAAGAATGAACCTTCCTCCCGGCCGCCGGCCATCAGCGAAGGGGCAGCCACCATGGAAGCGCCGAACAACGCTGTTTTTTTTAAAAAATCTCTGCGAGTACTCATATTTAATAAATTTAAAATAAGCTTATCAGGTGTTGCTTGTCTTTACGGAGCGGCGAACAGTTGTGTTTCTCGCTCGAAGTATAGATTTTAAATTAACTTACTATGATAAATGTTTAATTGTCACCTTGCAAATATAAATATATTTATTATATTTGCATCATCTTGTAATATTTTTCATTAATGATTGTTTAATAATTAACGATTATTAATCGTTTATTTCTAAATATATTATGGATATACGGTTATACACACCAAAATATCGACCGAATAGAGTCCGAAAAAATATGGAATTTAGGTATATAAGGGATAATGTGGACAAACAATAAGCATATGGCACATAATTTACTAAATGAAATAGAAATCGGGAGCAAGAACGGGCTCCTCAAGAAGCGGATCATAACCCACTACATGCACAACGGTAGCTCCACAATTCCCGACCTTGCCAGGGAGCTCAACTTGAGCGTACCCACCGTCACCAAGTTCATCAACGAGATGTGTGACGACGGCTACATCAACGACTACGGCAAGCTGGAGACCGTCAGCGGCCGCCATCCGAGCCTCTACGGCCTGAACCCGGAATCGGGCTACTTCATCGGAGTGGACATCAAGAAGTTCACCCTGAACATCGGGCTGATGAACTTCAAGGGAGACATGGTGGATCTGAAGATGAATATCCCCTATAAGTTCAAGAATACGGCGGAGGGGCTGGAAGAGCTGTGTGTCCTCGTCCGGGAGTTCATCCGCGAAACGGGCATCGAAACCGGGAAGATACTCAATGTCAACCTCAACATCTCCGGGCGGGTGAACCCCGAGTCGGGCTACAGCTTCAGTACCTTCAACTTCTCCGAGCGGCCGCTGGCGGAAGTCTTGCGCGAGAAGATAGGATGCAACGTATGCATAGACAACGACACACGCGCCATGACCTACGGCGAGCTGGTGCAGGGCTGCGTGAAGGGGGAGAAGGACATCCTCTTTGTCAACATCAGCTGGGGGCTGGGCATCGGCATCATCATCGACGGGAAGATATACACCGGCAAGTCGGGCTTCTCGGGCGAGTTCGGCCACGTCAACGCCTTCGACAACGAGATACTGTGCCACTGCGGCAAGAAGGGGTGTCTGGAGACGGAGGCTTCCGGTTCGGCCCTGCACCGCACCCTGCTGGAACGGATAGCGCGGGGCGAAAGTTCCATCCTCTCCGAACGGGCGGCGGAGGCCGAAAACCCGATCACGATGGACGAAATTATCGAGGCGGTGGAGAAGGAGGACCTGCTCTGCATCGAGATTGTGGAAGAGATAGGGCAGAAGCTGGGCCGTCAGATAGCTGGGCTCATCAGCATCTTCAACCCGGAACTGGTCATCATCGGGGGAACGCTCTCACTGACGGGCGACTACATCATCCAGCCCATCCGCACCGCCGTGAGGAAATACTCGTTGAACCTTGTGAACCGCGATGCCGTCATCATCCAGTCCGGCTTGAAGGCCAAGGCGGGCGTGGTGGGCGCCTGCATGCTGGCACGGAGCAGGGTGTTCGAATCATGAAGCTCCACCCATTCTAACGTGAATTCGATATAAAATGCTTGACTCATATTGCTGATAGTAATGAGGCTGATTGATTGAGATAGTCCGTATATCACATTTAACTCATAACTGCTCAGATGTGAGTCAATCTCTTATATCGAACTCACGTAATTCTATTTCGGGCATGGAGAAAGAAATGCCTCAAGACCGGCCGGGGAGGAATCTTTCAGCAGTACGCGCTTATCCTTGTCCAGCAGGTAGATGACCGGCATGGCGGGCAGGGAGTATAGCTCGCGCTCCACGATGCGGCTGTTGTCGATGCCCACCGTCCATTCCTGCGGCAGGGCGGCTTTCGTCTCGTCCCACAGGCGGCGGTCGCCTTCGGTATAGGCGGCAAGCACGGCCAGTTCTCCGGCGGCTATCAGCCGGGTGAGAGCCGGGCTTTCCTGCAAGGCATCCAGTATCTCCGCGCAATGGGAACAGGCAGGGTCGTAGAAGAGCAGCAGGAGCCGGGGGGCTGGCGTGCCGTGCAGGGTCTGCCTCTTTCCCCGGTGGTCGGTGTAGGCAAAGTCGGCGGCAATGGTGCCGGGACGGTTCTTCCGGGTGGTCTCCAGCCGGTAGGCAGGGCGTATGCGTTCCGCTTCAGGCAAGCCGGGCAGGCTGAGCAGGGCTTCGAGAAAGAGGATGTAGTGCTCCTCGTTGCGCATGGGGGAATTGGGGTCGTCCAAATAATGCTCCGCCAGGCTATTGACCAAGCGGAAGGCGACGGAATCCACTGCCGCCCGTTGCAGCAGCCTGCCTACGGGGGAAGGCAGCGACTGGGGCAGCGCATGGGGGAAGAGGGAGAGGAAGTTCACGAAGCATTGCTCCATGAACAGGCGGTCGCGGCTGCGGAGGGTATCACGGAAATCCATCCCGTCCCAGAAGTGTTCCAGCACGTAGGCCGCCCGTTCTTCGGGGGCGGTGAGCAAAGCCGGAACTTCCGGCAGGGGCAACTCACGGGGAGAGCCTTGCAGGGTATCGGCAGAGGAGTTGTCCCCTCCATGAGTGGCCCGTTGCCGTCCGTGGAAACTGTTGCAACCGCTGCAAACGACACAAACGATGCAAACAATGCAAACGATGGCAATTGCCGCCACCGGAATCCCAAGTAATAGTTCTTTCCGTTTCATTTATGGTCGCGCACGCATCTTACGGAGCCGGCTACTGACTTGACATAATACATTTGAAAGTCAGTTTCGAATATTTTAAAAAGACTGACATCCCTATGAATATGCAAGATATTCACCCGATTATTTAAATCGGTGGTGGCGTTATGATAGTTCCCACAATAACTTGACCTCAAAAACATTCCACTAGGCACACGTAACCCCTGAGTAGGAAAGAATGATTGCATACCCATTGGCGGAATTAAATTAGTGCGTATTTAATTCTCCCAATAGGTTTTCCGTTAATAAAGTTGATATATTGCAATACGGTCATCGCACTAATCTTGCCAATAATTCTGGCAAATAGACCGTTTGTTATTTTAGCATAGTTTCTGATGGTCATAAACTGATTCGTCAGTTGTGAGAAGAGCGTTTCTATTCTCTTGCGGGCCTTTGCATAAGGAATGAAAGTGGGCTTCCAGTCTTTTTGGTTGATACGATAGGGACATTCAAGCCTTATATGCGCTGTTTCAAACAAATCAAGTTGTATGTCCGCTCCGATATATCCTTTGTCCCCATACATGTTGCAGTCGTGATAAATGAGCTTGACATCCTTCATGAACTTACGGTCATCCATACTTGCCTTTGAAAGGTCATAAGAATGTATGACACCGCTTAATCCACAGACAGCATGGAGTTTGTAGCCAAAATAATAAGTATTCTGTGCCGCACAGAATCCGAAATCCGGTGCTTGCGAGAACTCTCCTGTACGTCCCATTTTACACCGTTTCCCTCTTGCAACACGGCATACCTCTATAGGTTTGGAATCCACAAAAAAGAGGTTTTCTCCGCCGTCTATAATCTCCGCCATTCGCTTACGGATTTGCTTACACAATCCCGCGGTGTGTTTCCGCCGGTCATTGAATTGCCTGCGTGATATGAGATTGGGTATCTTGTCTTGGTATTCATTGAGCTTTGATTCGAAGAGCCAGTTCTCGCTGTCTATACTTTCAGATTCAGCTGCAAGAGATAATGCAACAACTTCCAAATCCGAAAATTTAGAAATTGGACCACGACGAGGAATGTTTCCTTTTTCATTCACAAGTTTATCAGAAAGCTGCTTGCATATCTCAAGAATTTTGGCGAATTTTGTATATAAGTTGTGCATACGGGGATTTGTATTTAATAGTTTGGCCACTACTAAATTACCAAAAATCAACGATATGCGCAACTTTTTAGACATAAGTATTCTTTGAATTTAATTCCGCCAACGGGTATAGAAGTATAACATGTTTTACAAATTTATGAAAATGTGTGTAGCCCTACAAGGCTGTTTTAGACGCTAATGTACTATTTGTGACATTTTGTGATTATGTGGTCGTAATATATGATTAAGTGGGTGAACATTCTTTTCTTGTTTAGAACGGTAACCGTTTTATTCTAAACTTTATTCATTTGAATATTTATGGCTGAATGTCATTGATAATGAATGGAAATTTTTTAAATTGGTTATTTGTTCTTAACTTTGTCAAGCAAAAAGCAATTAAAAAGAGAAAAGATGAATGTAAGAGGAACATTTATGTGCTTGCTATGTGTCGGAGCACTGTTTGTGGCTTGTGGTAGCAAGAGTAGAAAGACTGCGGAAGTTGTTGGACAAGCCGATACGGTACATGTCGTTGGTGATGATAAGGATAAGCATGGCTGCATTGCATCTGCCGGATATACCTGGAGTGAGACTCAGAAAGACTGTATCCGTCTGTGGGAAAAAGGAGTCCGTATGAACGCTGTGGAT
>CATXSD010000142.1 GCA_958402075.1 Mediterranea massiliensis
AACATTATTTATCAATACATTATAAAATTGATGTTTTTATAGTGACGAAGTCAGGGGATGAGTGTGGCTACGTTTGTACCCGTGGGGCAGGGCTATGCCGACTGGCTGTACGGACGCGTGGTGGACATGTTCTACTTCCCGCTGTTCGAGTTCGACTGGCCGTCGTGGATGCCTTTCGTGGCAGACAAGCATTTCATTTTCTTCAGTCCCGTCTTCAACTTGGCCGATGCGGCCATCAGCTGCGGCACCATCGCCGTGCTGCTGTTCTACTCGCGTACGTTCGGCGAAAGTTTTGCGCTGTTCAAGAAGAAGGACTGATTTCTTTTTTGCACCACAGATTACACGGATTTACACAGATTATGTCTTTTATCAGTCGATGGCTGAGCAGGAGAAATCTGTGTCAATCCGTGCAATCTGTGGTGTCTCTTTTTTATAGGTCCATTGCAATCCCCATCTTTTTCATGAGGAAGCAGGCGTTCATGTTCTGCGCCACGCCGGGGCGGAGGCGGTAGGAGAAGGTCAGCTCGTCGCCGGTGATGTCGGCCTCGAAGCGGAAGTTGTCGATGCAGTCGGGGAAGCGGTCCTTCAGTGTGCCCAGCAGCAGGTCGTGCGTGGCGATGATGCCGTTGGCCCGCAGACGCACCAGCTGCTGGACGAGGGCGAACGAACCCCGCTGTTTGTCGGCCGAGTTGGTGCCCTTCAGAATTTCGTCGAGGATGATGAAGAGCTGTTCGCCGCTTTGCAGGCGGTCGATGACGGACTTCAACCGCTTCAGCTCGGCGAAGAAGTAGGACTCGTTGTCGCTGAGCGAGTCGGTGGTGCGCAGGCTCGTCATCAGTCGGGCGGGGTAGAGTGACATCCGCTCGGCACAGACGGGTGCGCCGATGCAAGTCAGCAGGTAGTTCACGCCGATGGTGCGCAGGTAGGTGCTCTTGCCCGCCATGTTGGCTCCCGTGATGATGATGAAGGCGGGGCGGCGCGTCATGCGGATGTCGTTGCATACGCAGCGGTCACGCGGGATGAGCGGATGCCCCATCGTCTCGGCCACCAGTTGGAAAGGCGTTTCCGTGTTGTCCGTCCCCGTGTTTGTATCGCCCAGAATGTCGGGGTAGGAGTACCCCTCCGGATGGTTGTAGGCGAACGTGCCCAGCGAGCAGAGTGCGTCCATCTCGCCGATGGCCTCCAGCCAGTGCGGCAGTTCGCCCGCATGGACTTCCTTCCACGCCTCGATGCGCATAATCTGCCACAGCTCCCAGAAGAAGCAGCCGTTCAGCACGGTGTACATCAGGTAATTGTTGCGCTGGTCCAGCTCGTTCATCAGCTTCACCAGCCGCCGGATGGCCTGCGAAGCCTGTCGGCGGTCGCCCCCAATCTTGTCTTTGACGGCCCGCAGGAGCGGGGCCTCCATCGGCTCCTCGTCCATGGTCTGCAGCAGCTGGGCGTAGGTGCCCAGGATGCGGAGCTTCTGTCCGTAGACGCTCTGCACCTTGGTGATCTGCCGCGTGAAGGCGAAGCTGGCCACTACGATGCCGAACCACAGCACGCCCCATACGTTGGCCGGCAGCATGCCCGTCACGACGCCCAGGAGGCAGAGGAGGTTGATCGCCGTCACCACGTGGGGCAGCCGTCGCAGCAGGCCGCGGTTGCGGTAGTGGACGGGGCTTTGCGCCCACTCCAGCAGCTCGGCACGGTCGGCCGCCTGCCCCTTGTTCAGCAGACCCAGAATGCGGAAGCGCTGGCGGAACGACGGCTTGGCCGCCAGCTCCTGCACGGCCTCCTGCCGGCGGAGGATGGGTTCCCGCTTGTCCAGGTGGCAGGCCATCCACCGGGCCAGCTGTTCGCGTCCGAGGCGGGTGCACGTGCGGTTGACGTACTGGAAGAGCGAGCGCGGACCGAAGACGTCGAGGTCGTACGTATAGGGATGGGCCGGGTCGGCAAACTCCTTGCCGTCGTCGAAGGCAGAGGTGTCCTGGTCGAGCGCGGCCAGCTCCTGGCGGTTCACCTCCTGCCGCTTCTCCTGATAGTCCTTCCGCCGGAACAGGCGGTTGTGGTACTTCACCAGCAGCAGGAAGGGCAGCAGGCAGGCGGCCGTCGCGGCATACATCAGCGCACCTTGGCCCCACAGTCCTATCACCGCCGCCACGGCTCCGCAGAAAAGCAGCAGGCGCAGGGTGCCGGTGCGGTAAATCAGCCGTTGCGTCTTTGTCACTTCGCCGGTCGCCCGTTCGGCTTCCTGTCGGTAGGCGGCGCGTATATCGTTTTCTGTCATCATAAGTTGTTCGGTGTTGGTTTGCGTGGCAAAGGTATGAAAAGTCGGCAGAAGTACGAAGTTTGCCGACGCTTTTGTGGGCTTTCCCCAGTTTCCCTTCGACTTGTTCCGTACCATGCTGGTATTCAGCACAATCGTTTTCCTCGGTTTTCCCGGGCAGATTATAGCTGGTTTGATGGTTGTTCTGAGGAACGAGGCCGGTAGCAAACCGCAGCCAATGATACCCGACTATGCAGGCGGGGCGAAAACGGATGACAATCCGGTGCTGGTTGTCTACCGTTTGAAACATTTTTAGCCGCAGGCTTGCAGGTTTTTCCAAAATGCCTTACCTTTAGCTCGCAAAACCAACGAACCGGGAAAGGAGATTTTCAGATATGAAGAAATGGGTAGTGTTGCTGGCATTGTTAGGCGTCTCGGGGCTGTTCCTGCCTTGCGAGGCCCAGCAGATTATGTATGCCAACCTGCGCGAACTGGTCGCTTCCGAGGGCGACACGGTGACGACGTTGCGGGTGGAGCGTCGCAGCAAGAACCAGATACTGCTGATGGGCGGCGGCGACTACCGCATCGAGGCGGTGGACAACCGTGGCCTGACCCGCTACCTGAGCAGGCGCTGCTATGCGGTACGGGTGGACACGGCCTTGTATGTCAACTGCCGCAAGATGCGCTATCAGCGCTACCGTTTCGGCAAGTGCTATGCTCCCGCCTTGCAGATAGGCGACAAGTATTACTTCTGTGCCCAGCCCGTGGGGCAGGCAGCCACGAGCACTTCCCAGCCGGCCGATGCCACGAAATTGGGCGGCGAGGTGGGTGATGCCATCGCCGCATCGGCACTGGTGGCCGCCCGTGTGTTCTATGAAATCAATCCCGAGACCGGCCGTGCCGAGTTTGTGGGCAAGGACAAGATGATGTCCCTCCTCGAGGGCCTTCCCGAACTGCAGGAGAACCTCCGGCTGGAGACGAGCGAGTCGGCCGGCGTGATGGTACGCTACCTGCGGGCCCTGAAGCAGAGCCGTAGCGAAGACTGACGGGGGCTTTGCCATTTGCTTCTTGTTCCTTTTTTGTTTTTAAGGGGTTATATCGCCGGCTGCGGGGCGGAATACAGCCTTCGCAATAAAAAATTCTCTTTTTTCTTTCATTTCCTTCATTTTTCCCAATTCTTTCCAGAATGACTGCTTTCCTTTGCAGTACGAAAACGAGAAAAAAGACAGAAATCAAATTTAGTAATAACCCTTTAAAAACTTACGATTATGAAAAAATTGTTCCTCTTACTGGTAAGCGTGTTCACCATTCAGCTGGCATCGGCCGACAATGACAAACCCATCACCTTCGAGCAGCTCCCTGCCGCCGCACAGCAGTTTGTCAAGCAACACTTTGCAAAGGAGAAGGTTGCCTTTGCCAAGGAAGACTCCGAACTGTTCGACACCTCCTACGAAGTGATGTTCACCAGCGGCAGCAAGGTGGAGTTCAACAAGAAAGGCGAATGGACCGACATCCAGTGCCGTATGTCGGAGGTGCCCGCTGCCGTCGTCCCGCAGCCCATCCAGAAGTTTGTGGCCGACCGCTATCCCGATGCTGAAATTGTCAAGCTGGAGAAGGACCGCTATTCCTACGAAGTGCAGCTCAGCAACCGTTGGGAAATCAAGTTCGACACGAAGTTCAACGTCATCGACATGGATGCTGACGACTAAACCGCTCCCGAAACCTGTTTTTCTGACTATTTGATAAATAATCCCGGCATTTCATTGCAAATGTCGGGATTGTTTTGTATATTGCGCCAAGTAAACTTCGTCTTGATTGACAATTTGTAACCTCTAATCTCCGTTTATTATGGAAATATCTCTGAGCAAGGTGCTCCCGCCTTATCCCTCGTTCGTCGAGGGCATCCGCCGCGCTCCCGACCGCGGCTACACGCTCGATGCGGCCCAGACGGCCGTGGCGCTGAAGAATGCCCTCCGCTACATCCCGCCCGAGCTGCACAGCCAGCTGGCCCCCGAATTTCTGGAAGAACTCCGCACGCGCGGCCGCATCTACGGCTACCGCTACCGTCCGCAGGGTGACCTCAAGGCCAAGCCCATCGACGAATACCGCGGCCGCTGCATCGAAGGCAAGGCCTTCCAGGTGATGATTGACAATAACCTGGCCTTCGACGTGGCCCTCTATCCCTACGAGCTCGTCACCTACGGCGAGACGGGACAGGTGTGCCAGAACTGGATGCAGTACCGCCTGCTGAAGATGTACCTCGAAGAGCTGACACAGGACCAGACGCTCGTGGTGGAGAGCGGCCATCCGCTAGGGTTGTTCCGCTCGAAGCCCGAAGCGCCGCGCGTCATCCTGACCAACGCCCTGATGGTGGGCCTCTATGACAACCAGGAAGACTGGCACACCGCCATGCAGATGGGCGTGGCCAACTACGGGCAGATGACCGCCGGCGGCTGGATGTACATCGGGCCGCAGGGCATCGTGCACGGCACGTTCAACACCCTGCTCAACGCCGGACGACTGAAGCTGGGCATTCCGCAGGACGGCAACCTGGCCGGACGCCTGTTCGTCTCCTCGGGCCTGGGCGGCATGAGCGGCGCACAGCCCAAGGCAGCCGTCATGGCCGGAGCGGCAGCCATCATTACCGAGGTGGACGCGTCGCGCATCGCCACCCGCCACGACCAGGGCTGGGTGCAGGAGGTGACCGACTCCATCCCCCATGCCTTTGCCCTGGCCCAAAAGGCCATGAAGCACGGACAGCCCCTGTCCGTGGCCTATCACGGCAACATCGTCGATCTGCTGGAGTATGCCGTGCGCGAGGGCATCCGTCCCGACCTGCTCTCCGACCAGACTTCGTGCCATGCCGTCTACGACGGCGGCTACTGCCCCGCAGGGCTGACCTTCGAGGAACGTACCCGCCTGCTGCACGAAGACACCGCCCGCTTCCACGAGCTGGTGGACGCTTCGCTGCGCCGCCACTACCAGGCCATCCGGCAGCTGGTGGAGTGGGGCACCTACTTCTTCGACTACGGCAACTCCTTCCTGAAGGCCGTCTACGATGCCGGTGTCCGCGAGATAGCCCGCGACGGCAGCGACAAGAACGGCTTCATCTTCCCCAGCTACGTGGAGGACATCATGGGGCCCGAACTCTTCGACTACGGCTACGGCCCCTTCCGCTGGGTGTGCCTGAGCGGACGGCACGAGGACCTGGTGAAGACCGACCGTGCCGCCATGGAGTGCATCGACCCCACGCGCCGCGGCCAGGACCTGGACAACTACAACTGGATACGCGACGCCGAGAAGAACAACCTCGTGGTGGGCACGCAGGCCCGCATCCTCTACCAGGATGCCGAGGGACGGCTGAAGATAGCCCTGCGCTTCAACGAGATGGTGCGCCGCGGCGAGGTGGGGCCCATCATGCTGGGGCGCGACCACCACGACGTGAGCGGCACCGACTCACCCTTCCGCGAGACGGCCAACATCAAGGACGGCAGCAACGTCATGGCCGACATGGCCGTGCAGTGCTTTGCGGGCAACTGCGCCCGTGGCATGAGTCTCGTAGCCCTGCACAACGGGGGCGGTGTCGGCATCGGCAAGGCCATCAACGGCGGCTTCGGCATGGTGTGCGACGGCTCCGAGCGGGTAGACCGGATCCTGCGCTCGGCCATGCTGTGGGACGTGATGGGCGGTGTGGCCCGCCGTTCGTGGGCTCGCAATCCGCATGCCATGGAGACCAGTGCCGAGTTCAACCGCACGCATGCCGACGGATACCACATCACGATGCCCTACCTGGCCGACGACCGGCTGATACAGGAACTCATTCAATAGACCTTTAACGCTGACCTTATGAACAGAATTATGGAATGCGTCCCCAACTTCAGCGAGGGACGCGACTTGCAGAAGATAGACAAGATTGTGGCCCCCTTCCGTGCGCGGGCCGGAGTGAAACTGCTGGACTACAGCAACGACGAAGACCACAACCGCCTGGTGGTGACCGTGGTGGGCGAACCCGAACCCCTGCGCGACGCCGTGCTCGAAGCCATCGGCGTGGCGGTGGAGCTGATTGACCTCAACCACCACCAGGGCCAGCATCCCCGCATGGGAGCTGTCGACGTGGTGCCCTTCATCCCCATCCGGGGCGTGACGATGGACGATGCCATTGCCCTGTCGCGGGAAGTGGGCGCGGAAGTGGCCCGGCGGTACGGCCTGCCCGTGTTCCTCTACGAAAAGTCGGCCACGGCTCCCCACC
>CATXSD010000143.1 GCA_958402075.1 Mediterranea massiliensis
GACGACACCCTGCGCATCGTGGACTACAAGACAGGAGGACAGCCCAAGACACCGGAAGGCATCGGGCAACTGTTCACCCCGGCGGAAGGAAGGCCCAACTACATCTTCCAGACCTTCCTGTATGCAGCCATGATGTGCCGACAGCAGCCGAAGAAGGTGGCCCCTGCCCTGCTCTACATCCACCGCGCGGCACAGGACACGTACTCGCCCGTCATCGAGATGGGAGCGGCCCGACAGCCCAAGCTGCCGGTGACCAACTTCGCCCTGTACGAAGACGAGTTCCGCGAACGGCTGCAGACGCTGCTGCAGGAGATATTCGACCCGAAGGTGCCCTTCAGCCAGACGGAACAGACGCGGACCTGCGAGTACTGCGACTTCAGGAGACTGTGCGGAAGATAGGCATCAGTCTTCGTCGAAATCGTACCGGCCCTGACTGGCCTTCTCCTCAGTGATTTCCCACGTGTCGGGGATGGTGAAATCCTTGTCGGCAAAGAGGTCGGCCAGGCCGGAAATCTGCTTGAGGCGCAGCACTTCGTCGCGGTCCATGCCGATATTCTTCATGATCCATTCGTCCGACATGCCGGCGCGGTCGAGCTCGGCCACAATCTGACACATCAGCTCGATGTTGTGCGTACCGCGGGCACGGTTGTGGCGGATGGTGGAAGCCATGCGGTTGGACAGGTCCTTGTCGATGACCACCACCGGCAGCAAGCCCTTCTCGCGCTCGAAAATCCGCTTGGACGTCTTCAGCACCTGATAACGGTGGAAACCGTCGACCAGGATATAGACATCGCGCGAGGCATCGTAATAGCACACGCAAGGCATGGTGAAACCGTCTTCCCAGATGGAAAGCTCCAGCAGCTTCATCTCGGGCGGTGCAACGACATTGGGGTTGTAACTGTTGGCCTCCACCTTCTCGACGGGGACGGCCTGTACCCGATACACGGGGCTCATATAAGATTCGCTCATAACATCATGTTTTTAAATTCTTCCATTATCTTGTCCCTGCGGTGGATATCGTCCTTGGAAAGGGCGAAGCCCATGTACTTGCAGGCATGGTCGTTGCGCAAGATGCAGATGCACATGCGCTTGTAGGTAGGCAACTCCTTGAATTCCGAGATATTGATATCGTCCAGATACTCCATCCGCACCGGATGTTTCTGAGTCTTGTAATTGCTCTTTTCCATCACCTGGATGGGAATGCCCAGGTCCTGCAGCTTCTGGATGGTGGCATTGCTCAGGCAGCCTCCCTTCTTCCGCCAGAACTCGATGCTGACGGTGAGCTTGTTCAGGTAATTGCGGCGGGTGTGTTCGGGCAGCGTGGAAAGCAGGAAATACATGTACTCCTTCCACGTATATCCCTCGGGAAGTTTCAACTTGTGCCCCATTCCCATGGCGCGTGTATTGCCATAGATACCGGCAAACCCTACCCCATTGACCCGGCACACCATCTTGCCCCACATGTTGGGGTCGATGACCCGATAGAGCTTGAGGCTCTCCTGAGCTTCGCAGAGGAACGGACTGGCCACCCGCTGACGTTCGATGTTGACGCCCGCCTTGTAATAGAGGTCGTAGAGACGGTTGTAATCGAAATGAAACTTACCGTTGGCCACCCAGATGTCGGTTGTCTTCCAGTCGAAAATGGGATAGGCGTTGTATTCGTCGTTACCGATCTTCGAGGTCCAGCGATACGTGTGATACATCTG
The DNA here is from genome assembly GCA_958402075.1 of Mediterranea massiliensis. Lineage (GTDB taxonomy): Bacteria > Bacteroidota > Bacteroidia > Bacteroidales > Bacteroidaceae > Bacteroides > Bacteroides massiliensis_D. Next base: position 1,707 of record CATXSD010000143.1, read on the forward strand.
AAACTTACGCGCCAGATGGATGCTGCGCCAGCGGCTGAAACTCTCCTGCGTACGGATGCCTATCAGGAAACAAGAACGGATGGCCTTCTTGCGTTTGTGGAGCCAATGGGCAAAGTGCATCTGGAAATTATAGTCCCACATGTTTTCCTCGAAAAACGGAAAGTCCTCGCGGTTGTAGCAGCCCTCGGGCTTCTGACGGACCCACAAGTCCTTCATACTCTCGTCCCACGGACGCCAATAGGGCTGGTACATGGAGGTGCAGGTAGACACCTTGAAAGGCACGCAGACCCGATAAACTTCCAGAATATCCTTGTTGGCCTCCAGAAGCCGGTCCACATAGTCTATCGTCACCTGATACTGCACCTCGTAATCGAGGTGGAAGACAGAAATCTTCCGGTCCAAATGATTCCTGCGCACATAATCCATGCACAGATTGAGCAGCAAGCCGCTGTCCTTACCGCCCGAAAACGACACGCATACATTGTCGAACTCATTGAAAATGATGCGAAGACGTTCCTGGGCCAACTCATATACATTCTTTTCTGGTTTATCCATATCTACAAGCTGTTTTTTACCATCCTAACATACCGCGTCCATCGCCTGACCTCCTCGAAACCGGCCTCTGCAAAGACATCACAGTCTTCCAGAAAAACGACGGCAACCAGCATCCGGCCCTCGTCTGCAGCAGCATGGACCACACGTTGCAACAATTCCTGCAATACAATCGGGTTATGGTCCCGGATATAATAATTGTTAATGTTCCATCCGGCCTTCCGGTGCTCCACCGGCAGGAAGCCAATAACCTCATTCTCACGGACAGCCAAATACCAGCGAAAGTTCTCGGCCGTCCGGAAGGGGAAATTATAATTCTGCTTCAATACTTCAGCGTTCATAACCAAGGGGCCTACCCATGAATACAGTTCAGGAGCCAGCCCCTCCAATTCTATCAGTCTGTCCATGCAATCACCTTATTTTTTGAGGTCCAAAGATAAAAACAACCTTTTTGATAAAGGACAAGGGAGAAATACACCAACCCGTCAAGCAGACGCAGAGACAAGACGACGGGCATACAGCCATACGACCACATAGGCTGCCAACGGGACGGAAAAAGACAGGACCATCGAAGAATGATCGGCCACAAGCCCCATGAGCAACGGACCTACCACACCACCTACCGGAGACATCATCAGGAAAGAAGAAGCACGCTTGGTGTGACTGCCCAAGCCCCGCAACGAAAGGGCGAAGATTGTGGGAAACATGATGGCCTCGAACGCATAGCCGCACAGCAAGGCAACCAGGGAGACATAACCGACATCGAGCAAAACAACTGCCGTCGTAATGACCGTACCGGTGGCGCAGACGAACAGCATCTTCTCGGCCCGTACACGCCGCATGATCCAACTGCCGGCAAAACGCCCCAGCATGAAAAGCGTCAGTCCGCCGAACGACAACACGAAGGAAGCGTCACGCGCATTCATCCAACCTTGCTCCACCACGTAGTTGATGAAGAAGCTGTTGATGGAAATCTCACCGATTTCGTAGGCGAACAAAGCAACCAGACCAAAAACAAAGAGAGGATGCTTCCACAGGCCGACTTTATGTCCCTCGGCGTCGACTTCATCGACATGCTCTATCTCGGGCAACTTGACGCGGGAAAAGACAATGGCCACCAGCAGCACCACGATACCCATACAGGCGTAAGGCAATGCGACATTGCCCGAACCGCTGCTACCGTCGTCGGAAAACAGCAGCAGCCCCGTCAGAATGGGAGCGCAAATGCAACCCAGGCCGTTGAACGACTGGGCAAAGTTCAGACGACTGGCAGCCGTCTCACGCGGCCCCAGCTCCGTGGCATAGGGATTGGCGGCCGTCTCCAGAAACGTCAGTCCGCAACCGATGACAAACAGGGCAAAGAGGAACATGCGGTAGGACATCCATTCCTGCCCGGGAATGAAGAGCAGCGAACCGATGCCGTAGAGCACCAGTCCGAACACCACTCCCCGACGATAGCCGAAACGGTTGATGAACAGTCCGGCCGGAATGGCCATGACAAAATAGCCCATGTACATCATGGCCTGTATCAAGGCAGACACCGACCGGTTGATGTGCAGGAGTTCCTGAAAATGTTTGTTCAGTACGTCCAATATGGCATGGGCAAAGCCCCACAGAAAAAACAACGAGATTATCAGTACGAAAGGCACCAGATATTGTTCCCCCACCAGGGCGGCCCTTCCTGTCATTTTTGTATGATTCATTGATATATGGTTTTCTTGATCCGTTCCTCTTATTTGCTTATTATATTTTCTATCTCGGCCAATTCGTCCTCACTGAAGTCCGTACAACGCAAGGCTGCCAGGTTGTCGTCCAGCTGTGCCACGGAGCTGACACCAACGATGACCGATGTTACCAGACGGTCCTTCAGCAGCCAGGCCAATGCCATCTCGGCCAATGTCTGTCCACGGCGACGGGCCACTTCGTTCAAGGCCCTCACCCGTCCCATCACCTCGCCGGTCAACGCCTCGGCCTTGAGAAAACCGCCGCGTGCCACACGAGAATCCGCAGGAATTCCATCCAGATAACGCCCGGACAACAATCCCTGGGCCAACGGAGAGAAAGCGGTGAAACCCGTTCCGTTGGCCTCGGCCTGCTGCAACAAACCCTTTTCCTCGACAGAACGGTCCAGCAAATTGTACCGACCCTGATAGAGCAGACAGGGAACATCATGAGCCTTCAGGTAATCGTAGGCCTGCTGTGCCACCTCGGGAGGGTATTTGGATATGCCCACATAGAGAGCCTTGCCCTGGCGGACCACATCAACCAAAGCCTGCATGGTCTCTTCGAGCAGCGTTTCAGGATCGTACCGATGGGAATAGAAAATATCCACATACTCCAGATGCATGCGTCGCAGGCTCTGGTCCAGACTGGCCATCAGTGACTTGCGGGAGCCCCACGTTCCGTACGGACCGGGCCACATGTCGTGTCCGGCCTTGGTCGAGATGAACAGCTCGTCACGATAGGGAGCAAAGGAATGTTTCATGATCTGTCCGAAGGTTTCTTCCGCACTGCCGGCCGAAGGACCGTAATTGTTGGCCAGATCAAAGTGGGTGATGCCACAATCAAAGGCATGATGCAGCTTTCGGCGGCTTTCGGCCAACGTATCTACATCACCGAAATTATGCCACAATCCCAGCGAAATTTCGGGCAGCAAAATGCCGCTACGTCCTGCCCTCCGATATTTCATTCCTGCCTCGTAGCGACCGGAGGCAGCTTGATAGACTTCTTCCATTTACACTTCATTGTCTTGCAATCCGGGATACGCACCATCCGTCTTGTGAATACAGCTGTGCCCCAGCTCTGCATTTTAACGGGTGCAAAGGTAATGATAAGCGATGAAATAAACGAAAAGGAGAATACAGAAAAGATTGCAAATTCTGTCATTCGGACAAAGTCCTACAAATCTATTACAAACACATACTCCTCTACTATAAATCCACTACTCAATCGTTCTTCAACAAACCCATGACTTCCCAAATATGTTCCAATCTATATAAAGACTTCTGAAAGGCAGCATAGTTTTTCCTATCAGGCAACGTCCAGCCACATTCGGCATAAGCCGCAATACGAGGAAATATCTGATGAAACATACTGTCATTCTCCATAATCTCTTCTCCCCACATCTGACATCCCAATCCCAGTATTCTTTTACGAAGTTCTGCGGGCAACCCATCAGGTATCGGACTGAAGCCGTATGCCTTCTCCAAAGATATTTTTTGATAATCATAATCCAGATAAGTCATGTAATGATATGAATTTACGATGTCATATCCTTGCGCAGCAGTTTGCTCAACAAGTTCCAAATCACCTTTCCAAAACTGGACGATTGTCCCCTCAGCAAGTTTCTCCCGAGCAGTAGCATCAGCCTCTGTATTGTATTCATGTATCTTGTTCCCTGTAATATCATTCCATCCCATCATCCGGCGTTTTTTCTGTTTCAGCAAATGGGATATGTGATTCGTGAAAATAATCTGCAGATCAGCTGGAGTAGAAATATTCTGACGGCGCATATATGCCTGAACTTTGGTAGAAGCGTTCCATTGGTCAAACTTCACTTCATCTCCACCAATGTGGACAACGGAAGATGGGAACAAAGCAATCATCTCATCCAATACATCTTCAACGAAATCCTGCACCTGGGGAGAAGTGACGTCCATTACGTCGTATTGGACGCCGAAACGGCAAGGAACAGTAATCTGGCGGCCAGTCGTACCCAACCAAGGATAGGCTGCGATAGCAGCACTTTCATGCCCTGGCATTTCGAACTCCGGGATAACTGTAATATGCCGCTCGGCAGCATAAGCCACAACCTCACCTATTTCTTTTTGAGTATAAAATCCTCCGTGGCGCTTACCGTCAAAAGCGGTACCTCTATAACCTCCTATCTGGGTTGAATCCCGCCAAGCTCCAATCTCCGTCAATCGGGGATATTTTTTTATTTCAATGCGCCACCCCTGATCATCGGTCAAATGCCAATGAAAGACATTCATCTTCAGACGGGCCATTTCATCCAACAACAAAAAAACAATATCCTTTCCCTTAAACGAACGGGCCTCATCCAGCATGAACGCTCTCCAAGAGAAAGCAGGATAGTCTTTTATACGGACTTCAGGAATTTCCAATCGTTCTTTATGCTTCACAATCAATTGACGTAAGGTTTGTATCCCATAAAATACCCCTGTAGG
>CATXSD010000144.1 GCA_958402075.1 Mediterranea massiliensis
ACCTGGAAGGAGGACGGGTGGCCAATGTAGTCGCCCCCTCCATCACCGTCTACCGGCCGGCCTGCCCCAACGGCATGGCCATCATCATGTGTCCCGGAGGTGGCTATGCCCGCCTGGCCATGAACCACGAAGGCCACGACATGGCCGCCTGGCTCAACGCACAGGGCATTACCTACGTCGTACTGAAGTACCGCATGCCCAACGGACACCACGAAGTGCCGCTGAGCGATGCCGAACAGGCCATCTGCCTCGTACGCCAGCATGCCGCAGAATGGGATGTCTGTCCGGACCGCATCGGCATTATGGGAGCCTCGGCCGGAGGACATCTGGCCGCTTTGCTCGCCACGCTCTACAGCAGTGACGAAACGCGTCCCGACTTCCAGATTCTGTTCTACCCCGTCATCTCCATGAAGCCCGGCACTACCCACGGCGGCTCGCGCCAGAACCTGCTGGGCGAGCGCCCGTCGCAGGAACTGGAAGACCGCTACACGCTGGAGAAGCAGGTAAACGCCCAGACGCCTCCCGCCTTCCTCATGCTCTCGGCCGACGACGGCTCCGTGCCTCCTGCCAACAGCATCCACTACTTCGAAGCACTGCTGCAACACCACGTACCGGCCACCCTGCACGTATATCCCACGGGAGGCCACGGCTGGGGCTTCAAGGACTCGTTCACCTACAAGCGCCAATGGACCGGCGAACTGGAGAAATGGCTGCGTGAAGGACTTAAATTTGACCAAAAATGAAATCATCCGTCTGCATGCTGCTGCTCGCGGCAGTTTCCCTGTCACTGACAGCCGCCGGCCAGGAGTCCGACGGCCAGCTTGTACTGGACACCGCCCTCACCTATCTGGGCAAACCCTATGTGGCCCATACTCTGGAGGTGAACGACGAAGAACAACTGATCGTCAACCTCGATGAGGTGGACTGCACCACGTTTGTGGAATACGTGCTGGCCCAGTCACTGGCCGCTACCCGAGGCGGGGACATGAAGGACTATCTGACCCGCATCCGCTACCGCGACGGACGTATCGACGGCTATACCTCGCGTCTGCACTACATCGCTGAATGGGTGGAAAGCGGGGTGAAGAACGGATTCATCGAAGATGTGACGGCGGCCTGCAGCCCGGACACCCTGACGCTACAGCTCTCGTTCATGTCCACGCATCCTGACGCCTACCGCCACCTGAAGTCCTCGCCCGAGAACATAAGAAAGATGCAGGACATAGAGGCCCGGCTCTCCGGCCGCTCCTTCCACTACCTGCCCAAAGACAAAATTACCGACGAAGGCCCCGACTGGATCAAGGACGGCGACATCTTCTGCATCACGACCCGCATCGCCGGGCTGGACGTGGTTCATCTCGGCTTTGCCTGCCACCGTGACGGCCAGCTGAAACTACTGCATGCCTCGTCCAGCTACAAACAGGTGACCTTGTCCAAAGGTTCCTTTGCCCAGATGTTCCGCCAGAACGACAGCTGGACGGGCGTACGGGTATTGCGCCTGAAGCAAAGTCCCTGCCCGTAACCATCCTGCCACCAGTCTGACGCTTTCCTGCGGCTGCACCGTCCCGATGACCTCTTGTGCCCAAAGACAACGGATATTCCTATTTTTTCTGACGCTGCCGGCTGATAAATGCTGATTTATAATTAAATTTGCGCCGCAAATCCACCAAGAAAATGCAACGGACTCTATATACCTATATTATATATATAACAATTCTTCTGTGCAGCCTGGCCTGCCCCCGCCTGCAGGCGGCCGGAACGACGACACCTCCCGAAGACGACGGCATCCGCCTCAGCCTGCTGACCTGCGGGCCGGGAACGGAAATCTACTCCCTCTTCGGACACACGGCTCTCCGCTACGAAGACCGTCGGCAGGGAATTGATGCCGTGTTCAACTACGGCCTCTTCAGCTTCGACACGCCGAACTTCGTCCTGCGCTTCACGCTGGGCGAAACGTATTACCAGCTGGGAGCGACGGACTATAAATACTTTCTGGCAGAATACCAGATGACCAACCGCGACGTCTGGCAGCAGACGCTGAACCTCAGCTCCGAGGAAAAACGCCGGCTGATAACCCTGCTGGAAGAGAACTACCGTCCGGAGAACCGCGTCTATCTCTACAACTTCTTCCACGACAACTGCTCCACCCGTCCGCGCGACTTGGTGGAACGTACCGTGAAAGGCCGCCTGCACTATGCCGACGACATGACAACGACCGACACCAGCCGCAGCTTCCGCGACATCGTCCACCAGTATTGCAAGGGACATCCGTGGTCGCAGTTCGGCATAGACCTCTGCCTGGGCAGCGAGGCCGACCGCCCCATCAGCCGCCGTCAGATGATGTTCGCTCCCTTCTACCTGAAAGATTTCTTTGCCACCGCCACGCTGGCCGATTCGACCGGCACCCGCGCCATCCCGCTGGTGAGCCATACGGAGCAAATAGTCACCGCCTTGCCCGAAGACAAGGAAACAGGACTTCCACTCCCCAGCCCGATGACTTGTGCCCTGATTCTCCTGGCCGTCGTTGCCGCCGCCACGTGGTACGGCGTCCGCCAAGGGAAAAGTCTGTGGGGCATCGACCTTGTCCTCTTCCTCGCGGCCGGACTGGGCGGATGCATCCTCGCCTTCCTGGTCCTGCTGTCGAAACACCCTGCCGTGAGCCCCAACTACCTGCTCTTCGTGCTCCATCCGCTGCACCTTTTCTGCCTGCCATGGATGCTGAAGAAGGTCATCCGAAAGGAAAAAAGCCGTTATATGATGGCAAATCTTGCTGTTTTAACACTTTTTATAGTGCTTTGGGCGCTCATTCCGCAGAAAATCAATTTAGCTGTATTACCTTTGGCACTGTGTTTGCTGGTACGTTCGGCAGGCAACCTGATATTGTCACATAAACAAGCTACGAAACAGAAGAAATGAAGAAAGGACTGATTACCTCCATACTGGTGCTGACCTTCGGCGGCATGCAGGCACAACCGTTGCCCGCTACACCCAAGCTGGTCGTCACCCTGAACATCGACCAGCTGCGCACCGACTACCTGGAAGCGTTCTCGTCGCTGTATGGAGAAAAGGGCTTCAAGCGCCTCATGCGCGAAGGCAAGGTATTCAGCCAGGCTGAGATGCCTTTCAGCAAGCCCGACCGCGCGTCGGCCACCGCCACCCTCTTCACAGGTTGTTCGCCCGCCACCCACGGCATCATCGCAGGCAAGTGGATGGACATGTCCACCCTGACGCCCCGCAGCTGTGTGGACGACCCCAACTACATGGGCAACTATACCAACCAAAGCAGCTCGCCCGCCCAACTGCTCACGTCGACCGTGGCCGACGAGCTGAAGATAGCCACCCGCAACAACGCCAAGGTCTACGCCATCGCCCCCTATCGCGACGCGGCCATCCTGAGTGCCGGCCATGCGGCCGACGGTGCCTTCTGGCTCAACAACAAGAACGGCAAGTGGTGCAGCACCACCTATTATCAAGAGTTTCCAGAGTGGCTCAACCAGTACAACGATTCCTGCTCCGTCGATTTCCGCATCAAGGACATCGTGTGGACACCCCTCCGTCCGGTAGCCGACTACAAATACCTGTCCGACTGGCGTACGGAACCCTTCAAATACATCTTTGAAACCGAGCGCGAGAACAAGTTCTACCGCCTCTCAGCCAGTCCCTTCGTCAACGACGAAGTCAATCTGCTGGCCGCCAGACTGCTGGAAAAGAGCGGCATCGGGCGCGACGGCATCCCCGACCTGCTGGCGCTGACCTACTATGCCGGCAACTACAACCATCGCAGCACCCGTGAATGTGCCATGGAGATGCAGGACACCTACATCCGACTGGACCGCAGCATCGCCACCCTGCTCGAGCTCATCGACAAGCAGGTGGGGTTGCAGAATACCATCGTCTGCATCACCTCGACGGGCTATGCCGACCCCGAACCGGCCGATACGGGCATCTACCGCATCCCCGGAGGCGAATTCCACCTGAACCGCTGCGCCACGCTGCTCAACATGTACCTCATGGCCACATACGGCGCAGGGCAGTACGTGGAAGCCTACTACGACCAACAAATATACCTCAACCATAAACTGCTGGAAGACAAGCAGCTCGACCTGACGGATATACTGGAAAAATCGGCAGCCTTCCTGGTCCAGTTCAGCGGCGTGGACAAAGTCTACACGTCCCACCAGTTGCTGCTCGGCTCCTGGTCTCCCCAGATCGACCCCGTCCGCAACAGCTATCACCGCAAACGTTCGGGCGACCTGGCCGTAGAAGTACTGCCGGGATGGACCATCGTCCAGGACAACGGCGCGGACAGCCGCGTGGTTCGTTCCGCCGAAACTCCTGCCCCACTGATTCTGATGGGCGGCGGCATCAAGGCCGAAATCATCCGCACACCCGTCAGCACCGACCGCATCGCCCCCACCCTGACCAAGGTGATGCGCATCCGCGCCCCCAACGGTTGCAAAGCCTCTCCGCTCAACCTCTGATTTTTCATGACAAGGCCCTCGCCTGCCCCTGTCTTTCCCGCCTTCCGCTCCCGCCTGTTGCAAGAAAGGACGGAATGTAGGAAAAAACTCGGCAGAACGCTGTGTCCTCTGTGTTGAAATGATTACCTTTGCAGAGGTAAAATTATCTATCAATCAAACAGCTAATAATAATAAAAACAATTATAAAATGGGATTCAATGAATTTTTAAGCTCGATTTTCGGCAACAAATCCACCCGCGACATGAAGGAAATCCAACCGTGGGTCGACAAGGTAAAAGCCGCTTATCCGGAAATCGACAGTCTGGACAACGACGCCTTGCGTGCCAAGACAGAAGAACTGAAGGCATACATCCGCAACTCAGCAGCCCAGCAGCGTGCCAAAGTAGACGAACTGAAGGCTACCGTGGAAAACACGGAACTGGAGAAGCGCGAAGAAATCTTTGCCCAGATAGACAAAATCGAAAAGGAGATACTGGATATCTACGAGAAAGCACTCGACGAAGTACTGCCCGCCGCCTTTGCCATCGTCAAGTCGACAGCCCGCCGCTTCACGGAAAATGAAGAAATCGTGGTTACGGCCAACGACTTCGACCGCCAGCTGGCTGCCACCAAGGATTTTGTCCGCATCGAAGGCGACAAGGCCATCTACAAGAACCACTGGATGGCAGGCGGAAACGAAATCACCTGGAACATGGTACACTACGACGTACAGCTCTTCGGCGGCGTCGTATTACACAAAGGCAAGATTGCCGAAATGGCAACCGGTGAAGGTAAGACCCTCGTGGCTACCCTCCCCGTATTCCTCAACGCCCTGACCGGTAACGGCGTACATGTAGTGACAGTGAACGACTACCTGTCCAAGCGTGACTCCGAGTGGATGGGACCGCTCTACATGTTCCATGGCCTGAGCGTGGACTGCATCGACAAGCACCAGCCCAACTCCGATGCCCGCCGCCGTGCCTACCTGGCCGACATCACGTTCGGTACCAACAACGAATTCGGTTTCGACTACCTGCGCGACAACATGGCCATCAGTCCGAAAGACCTCGTGCAGCGCCAGCACAACTACGCCATCGTCGACGAGGTCGACTCCGTCCTGATTGACGATGCCCGTACGCCGTTGATTATCTCCGGTCCGGTACCCAAAGGCGACGACCAACTGTTCGAACAGCTCCGCCCGCTGGTGGAAAGACTGGTGGAAGCCCAGAAGCGACTGGCCACCCAATACCTGGCCGACGCCAAGCGCCTCATCGCCTCCAACGACAAGAAGGAGCAGGAAGAAGGTTTCCTGGCCCTCTACCGCAGCCACAAGGCTCTGCCCAAGAACAAGCCGCTCATCAAGTTCCTGAGCGAGCAGGGTGTAAAGGCCGGTATGCTGAAGACCGAAGAAATCTACATGGAGCAGAACAACAAGCGCATGCACGAAGTGACCGATCCGCTCTACTTCGTCATCGACGAGAAGCTGAACAGCGTTGACCTCACCGACAAGGGTGTTGACCTCATCAGCGGAAACTCGGCCGACCCCACCCTCTTCGTACTGCCTGACATCACCGCCCAGCTCTCCGAACTGGAAAATGAAAAGGACCTGAGCGAAGAAGAGCGTCTGGCCAAGAAGGATGCCCTGCTCACCAACTATGCCATCAAGTCGGAACGCGTACATACCATCAACCAGTTGCTGAAAGCCTATACCATGTTCGAGAAGGACGACGAATACGTCGTGATAGACGGACAGGTGAAGATTGTAGACGAGCAGACGGGCCGTATCATGGAAGGCCGCCGCTACTCCGACGGTCTGCATCAGGCCATCGAAGCCAAGGAAGGCGTGAAGGTGGAAGCCGCCACACAGACATTCGCCACCATCACCTTGCAGAACTACTTCCGTATGTACCACAAGCTGGCCGGTATGACCGGTACGGCTGAAACGGAAGCCGGTGAGTTCTGGGACATCTACAAACTGGATGT
>CATXSD010000145.1 GCA_958402075.1 Mediterranea massiliensis
GTCCGGCCGCCTCCCCCCTACTGGTTAAAAAGTACGGTTATGTGGGTTTACTTGATGCCCAGTTGAGTCTTTACCTTGGCGGTGAGGTCGATGCTTTCGCTACCGATGTAAGCGACCGGCGTACGGGCGATGTCGAAGATGTAGACTACACCTTCAGCCTTGCCTACAGCCTGTACGGCTTCGTCCAGCTTCTTGTAGATGGGTACCATAGCATCCTGCTGAGCCTTTTCCATGGCCTGGTAGGCTTCCTGCTGGAACTGCTGCTGGCGCTGTGCCATGTCCTGCACTTCCTTCTGGCGTCTTTCGAGGATGTTCTTGGGCAGAGAGTCCTGCTGCTGGAGCAGTTCCTGGTATTTTCTGTTGAACTCTTCTTCGGAGCGTTGCATTTCTTCACGATATTGTTTTGAAAGGGCGTCCAGGTCGGTCTGGGCTTTGGTGAATTCAGGCATCACGGTGATGATCTCCTGCGAATTCATGTGGCCGAACTTGGCCTGTGCCATCATCCCCAGGGGGAGGATGAACATTACTACGATGAGTGCGATTTTTTTAAGCATAATGTTTATTTTTAAATTGAATTGTTTTTCTAAGTTTCTCTCGGTTGCAAAAATATTGATTTTAATTGGAATATCCTAACCTTGCCAGCACTTCGTTGCTGATATCGATGCTGGGCGAGGCAAAAATGATGCTGCTGGCCGAGGCGCGGTCGGTCACGACGGCATATCCCTGCTGTGTGGCAATCTCCTTGACAGCGTTGTATATCTGGTCCTGGATGGGGCCGATGAGCGCTTCGCGTTTCTTGTAAAGCTCGCCTTCGGGGCCGAAGTACTGGCGGCGGAGTTCGGCCAGCGCCTTTTCTTTCTCCACGATTTCGTTTTCCTTCTGCGTGCGCTGGGCGTCGCTTAGGTTCTTGGCTGTGGCCTGGTAGTTCTCATACAGGCTCTTGGCTTCCTCGCCGGCCTTCTCGATTTCGGCCTGCCACTGCTTGCTGGCCTGCTCCAGTTGCTGGTTGGCCTGCTCGTAGGCAGGGATATTCTTCAGGATGTATTCCATGTCGATCAGGGCGAACTTCTGCGCGTGTGCCGCCAGGCTGAATGTAGCCAGCAGCAACAAAGTCGTTAAAACATTCTTTTTCATGATTATTCGGTTTTGGTGAAACATTGTGGTTAGAATTCTTGTCCCAGGATGAAGTGGAACTGGCTTCCGCCGTAGGAGCTCGAACCGCGAACCTTGTCGAAACCATAGGCCCAGTCGATACCCATCATACCCACCATCGGGAGGAAGATGCGGACACCCACGCCGGCCGAACGCTTCAGTTCGAAGGGATTGAAGTCTTTCACTTCCTGCCAGGCATTACCGGCCTCGACGAAGGTCAGGGCGTAGATGCTGGTACTTGTCTCGAGCATCAGCGGGTAGCGGAGCTCCAGGCCCAGGCGGGTGTAGGCATAGCCTTCGTTGCCGTAGGAGGCTAGCGAGCCGTTCTCGTATCCACGCAGGGCGATGGTCTCGGTTGCGTAGTAGGAGTAGCCGGTCATGCCGTCACCACCCACTTCGAAGGTGCCGAAGGGCGACTTCTTATACTTGTTGTAGTGACCCAGGATACCAAACTCCACGCGACCCATGAGCACGGGGGGGCGCTTCACGGTGTAGGGGTCCATCAACGGGATGTATACTTTCGATTTGAATTTCCACTTGTGATATTCCACCCACTTGTGCATCTTGTTGATGTCGTCCTGGCTGTTCAGGTTGTACTTGCTGTAGTCCACGCCGTCGAACGAAGAGTAGGGCGGGGTGAACTGTACGGAGAGCGAGAACTCGGAACCCTGGCGCGGATAGATGGGGTTGTCGATGGAGCTGCGCGACAAGGTCAGGTTCAGACTCAGGTCGTTGCACTTGCCGTTGGTCACGGGGAAGTACTGCCAGTCTCTCAGCACGTAGCGCTGGTAGGACAGCTCGGCGGTGAACTGGAAGTAGTCGTCGGGCCACTTCAGACGCTTACCGAACATCATGGCCACACCATACATCTGTACCGACTTGTCGGGGTCGTAGTAGTTTTCGTAGTTGGTGTAGTTGCCATAGTTATAGAGGCCGTAGCCGTACATGCCGCTATAGAGGCTGTTGTAGTAGCTGTTGTAGTAAGCATCGTTGTAGTACTGGCTGCTGATGTCCGTCTGGCGGGAGTAGAAGGCCGACACGGAGAAGGCGTTCGGGCGCTTGCCGCCAAACCACGGGTCGTAGAAGGAAACGCTGTACGACTGGTAGTATTTGGCGTTGGTCTGTCCGCTGATGGTCAGCGTCTGTCCGTCGCCCTGCGGCAGGATGCCTCGGTAGTTCTCGCCCGGATGCAGGAGGTTGGCCAGCGAGAAGTTGGTGAACTTCAGGCTCAGCTTTCCGATGATACCCGTCTGTCCCCAGCCGGCGGAGAATTCCACCTGATCGTTGGCCTTGGACACGAGCGGATAGCCGATGTCCACCGTACCGTCTTCGGGGTGCGGCTTGATGTCGGGCTGGAGCTGTTCGGGGTCGAAGTGTCCCATCTGCTGGATTTCACGGAGCGAACGCATCAGCTCTTCGCGGCTGAAGAGGTCGCCCGGGCGGGTACGGAGTTCGCGGCGCACCACGTTTTCATACACACGGTCGTTGCCGCTGATGATGATCTTGTTGATGGTAGCCTGGCGGCCTTCGTAGATACGCATTTCGAGGTCGATGGAGTCGCCCACGATGTTCACTTCCACGGGGTCGAGGCTATAGAAGAGGTAACCGTTGTTGTAGTACAGGTTGCCGATGGCGTCGTCGTCGGTCGAGGTACGTTCTTCGAGCAGCTTCTGGTTGTAGACGTCGCCCTTCTTCATGCGGAGCAGGTAGTTCAGCTGCTCGGACGGATAGAGCGTGTTGCCCACCCACGTCACGTTGCGCAGGTAGTACTTCTGTCCTTCTTCGATCTGCAGGTAGACGTCGACCGTCTTTTCGTCGTAGGGCGTCACGCTGTCGGCCACGATCATGGCGTCGCGGTAGCCCAGCTCGTTATACTTGTCGATGATGAGCTGCTTGTCGGCCTCGTAGTTCTCCTCCACGAACTTCTTCGTGCGGAAGAGGTTGAGCAGCTTGCCCTTCTCGTTGGTCTTCTTCATCACGCGCTTCAGCTTCTTGGCGGTGATGGCCTTGTTGCCTTCGATGGTGATCTTGTGCACCTTCACCTTCTCCTTCTTGTCGATTTCGATGTCGACGATGACCTGGTTTTCGTTGTTCTTGTCGTCCTTCTGGTTGATGATGACCTCGGCGTTCTTGAATCCCTTGTCGTCGAAGTAGCGCTGTATCAGCGTCTTGGCGCGGTCTATCTGGTTTGGGGTGATCTGGTTTCCCTTGATCATGCCGATTTTGGCTTCGAGGTCTTCGCGTTCGGACTTCTTGACGCCATGGAAGCGGATTTCAGACACGCGCGGGCGCATCTTGACGTGGATGGTAATCCAGGCCTTGTCGCCCTCCACCTTGTCCCACGTGATGGCGACGTCCGAGAAGAGTCCGTGGCGCCAGTAGCGCTTGCACGCCTGGCTGATTTCCTCGCCGGGGATGGAGATGACTTGTCCTTTCGAAAGTCCGGACAGGTTGATGATGACATAGTCTTCGTAATTGTCGGCACCCTCTACGCGGATGTCTGCTATTTCATACTTCTTGGGCGTGCTGGTATAGAGGACAACGGGTTTTTCCGTGTTGTTGTCCTGCGCTGCTACCGGCAGGCAGCCGAGGATGAGGAGTGCTCCTACCAATATGGAGAAGATACGATGCTGCATTCTATTCACTATATATTTAATAATATTACAGGTTCCTTATTTCGACGTTGAGCGTCTGTCTGTCAGGTGGTTCAACTGATTTGTTCACTGGTCTTGCCGAAACGGCGTTCGCGTTTCTGATAGTCGCAGATGGCGCGGCACAGCTCCTCTTCCTTGAAGTCGGGCCAGTAGGTGTCGCAGAAGTAGAGCTCCGAGTAGGCACATTGCCACAACAGGTAGTTGCTCAGGCGGAGTTCGCCTCCCGTGCGTATCAGCAGGTCGGGGTCGGGCATGAAGCTCGTGGCCAGATGCTCGTCAATGGTATGGTCGTCTATCTGCTCGGGCGTCAGGAGTCCCGCCTGCACCTTTCGGGCTATCTGGCGGGTGGCTTCGGTCAGTTCCCAGCGCGAGGAGTAGCTCAGGGCCAGCACCAGGCACATGCCCGTGTTGGCAGAGGTATGCTCGATGCAGGCGTTGAGGCGTGTCTGCACGTTGGCAGGCAGCTTGGCCGTGTCGCCTATCACGCGGAAGCGGATGTTGTTTTTCATGAAGGTCTCTTCCTCGATGGAGTCGAAGAGCAGGCTCATGAGGGCGGCGACTTCGGGCTCGGGACGGTTCCAGTTCTCGGTAGAGAAGGTGTAGAGCGTCAGGTATCGGATGCCCAGGCGGGCCGCCTCTTCGGCGATGACATGTACCGTCTCGGCGCCGGCCTGGTGTCCGAAGCTGCGTTCCTGTCCGCGTTGCTTGGCCCATCGTCCGTTGCCATCCATGATGATGGCCACGTGCCGCGGTATTCTGTCAAGGTCGATTTGTTCTTTATACGTCATATCAATAGAGTCGGTGTTAGTACTTTTTCAGTTGGTTGAGGCAGCCGCGCCACACCTCGTGGCCCGCGCCTCCCCATACGATCCAGATGTAGTTGTTCTGGTCTACGGTAGCGGTATAGGATGTTCCCTTCAGGGCAAACTCTGCGGGGAACAGGAATTTCTTTTTGGGTTTCTCCCAGGCGATGCCGCCCGTGGCCGACTTGTAGAAGCTCTCCAGTTGTCCGCCGAAGATGTAGAGGGCGTCGCCGTAGTTCATGATGTAGGGATGCGACAGGGCGGGACAATGGGCAGCAGTCGCCGTGCTCAGGTCCACCCATCCCGTTCCGGTCATGGACGACCAGGGGACGGTCTGTTCGCTGCCTTCTGCCTCGCTGCCCACGAGGAAAGCCTTGTTCAGTCCGTTGGACGTCAGGCTCATGCAGGCTGTGTAGGGAGCTGAGGGGAATCCTTCGGGCACCTCTTCGCCCAGCGTCCAGGCCGACAGGGTGCTGGTGGTCGTGGCGAAGTAGCTCTTGCCGTCGGCCGCATCCTTCACGATGGCGTTCAGCGTGGCGGGCGTGGCGCTTGTCTGGTTGGAGGGGAAGCTGGCCAGCAGGCTGACCACCTGTCCGCTCAAGGCTTCCCGCCGGCTCCATCCGATGCCGTCGGTCGAGGCATAGACAGCCCCGTCGTCGGTGTTGACCAGCAGGGTGTCCTGATGGTTGGTGAGGGAGGCCGTCACGGCGTTGGCCGGCAGGTCGGTCGTAAGGGCTTCCCAGCCGTATTCAGCGGGCACGGTCGAGGTGCGGTAGGCCGTCTGCGGGCCTGTATATATCAGGAGATATTTGTCCAGCGTCACTGCCTTCAGCTGGCCTGTGGCGGCGTTGAAGGAGGGGATGGCATCCATCTTCTTCCATACCAGCGAGTCGGGGTCTTCGCGGTGTACGTTGATGACCAGGTGGTACTGCCGCTTGGTGACGCCGTCGGCAGCCAGCACGGTAAAGGTCATGCCGGGCGATGCGTTCATGGCAGGCAGCAGGTTCTGGTAGTTGTCCGTATTGAGCAGCGTGTCGGGTGTGCCCGACATGACGATGCCGCTGGTCGTGGTGAATGTCTTAATCTGGATGCTGTCGATGATGGTGTCCGCACTCATGGGGAGGGAGTCGCGGTTGTAGATGATGCGCTGTATCTGGTCTATTTCAAACTTGTAAGTTTCGCCATAGATGGTGTCGAGCTGGAAGGCGTGTATCGTGGCGTCGGTGCTGAATTCGTAGTTGTTGTCCGAGTCCAGACACGAACTGACGGCGACGGACACGATGAGAAAACTTACAATGATAGATAAAAACTTCAGTCTCATTTGTTGCTAATTGGCTACTATATTGTTTCTATGTTGTTTATTTACAAGCTGCAAAAATAGGAACATTTTTATTCTAAAATGCCTTTGCCGGGAAGTTTTATATAAAATTATAGATAATGCGCTGGTTTTTGTCGATTAAAACAGGCTTTCTGCAGGTGTATCGGGGCAGGTTTCCGCCGCCAGATAGTGGCGGTAGAAGCGGCCGAAGTGACACTCCCGCCGGTAGGGTATCCGCGGGCTGACGACGGGTGCGCTGACGCCCTCGCCCAGCCTGACGGGAGCTTCCTCGACCATGATCTCGTCCCACAGGCCCGCGTCGATGAACGACTGGTGCAGGCGGCTTCCGCCCTCCACCAGGAGCGACTGCAGCTGGCGGTCGTAGAGGTCGGCCAGTATCTCTTCCAGCGATTCGCGGGTGTAGACCAGCGTGGGCGAGGAGCCGTCGAACAGGTGCAGGTCCTGCGGCAG
>CATXSD010000146.1 GCA_958402075.1 Mediterranea massiliensis
GTTGGGGGGCGGGGTGGGGTACCGCGGCCTGTGTTGCCGTCCTGCCTTCGAGCTTGTAACAGCGAATTCCAGTCATTCGTTTCGTTTGTCCGTCCTGCGTCTGCCATTGGCGGCCCTGTAGGGCGAAAGAAACTGTCACCACATCACCTATACAGAAGTGGTCGAGTTCGGCACATTTGTCGCCACTTACTTCCAGAGGGAGGACGTTTTCATATTGACTGCGTTCGCCCGTGTAGGGGTCATAAGTGGTTGCATCAAGCAGAAACTCACGTTTAAGAAACGGGTCTCGCCGGTTTTGGATGGTATTTGGACGGTTTGGCCGATGGCCAGCATACGTCCGGTAACTTGGTTTGCCATATCAGTTCGTATAATAGTCTTTTATCTGTTGGAAAATCTTTCCTCGTTTCTTGATTTCTTCAATGGCCTGCTCGTCACGATCGATACGCACTTTGCAATACTCGTTGGGTTGGATGTCTCGATTACGGTTAGTCTCGTCGTCATAAGTGGTGACGGACAGGAAAACGAGGTTACAACTACTGAGGTGCGTGCAGAAGAGCTGCTCCTGCACCTGGTAATAATAAGCCTTGTGCTTCTTTCGGACGTATTCTACGAGGGCGCGGTTATCGTGCTTGATAGGCTCGATGAAGTCAAGGTAGTCCGAGAGGTATAGTGTCTTCAATTCGTCGAAGTCTGTCAGCTTGCCTTTGTCGATGCGGGCAAAGTCGATGCTACATTTGAACACGTCCATTTCGTCCGAGCGGACAACGTACTGGGCAAAGTAGTTGTCAGGTAAAGTGAGCAGATACCTGTTTTCAAGGATGGCGCCTGTTCTCAGTGCGTCTATTGGGCTGGCGAAGGCGTTGTAGTAAGGTTTTACACCGCTGACGAAACGCTGCATCAGGGCGATGTGCGACTTGGTGTCCTTTCCGCTCATAAGGGCGTGAACGTCTCCGCTTCCGATGTACATGGTTTCTGTCATATCTTTCCTTTCTTCTTAAGGTTGTTATATGCCATCTTGAATTGTTCGGCTGTCATGTCTTCTGAGCTGCCAACATTGAAAAAAGAAAGTAAGTTCTGCGTAAAGTTGCTGTCGGTCATCATGTAGTTTACAACGGCATTCTTCACTTCGTCAATCGTGACAGGTGTCTGCGGCTTTGACTTGTTTTCGTCCGGGTCTTCACCGGTGGCAATCTTATAGGCGTTCAGCAGGGCGTATTTACGTGCGTAAGTCGATGCCTTGCCAAATCCTTTGTCGCCGGGGTCCAGTCCGCGGCCAAAGCTCTCCACGTCAATATATTCCGAAGTGTTATCGAGATTAATAATTCGCAAGGTCATCTTCACAATGTCCACGTAGTTTATTGTCTCGCCGCCGCCTTCTTTCACTATACGGACCACTTCGGATTTTACCAGTTCCTGTTTGATTGGGATGCTGATCAGGCCATATTTGGTTTCGGCCTCCTTTACTTCAAGGGTAACATCAATATCCTGTACAGCCTTGTAGGCATAGTTCCCTTTGCCTACGGTCATATTCTTTTCAATATTCTTGATTTCGTTTGATACGAGCTGTATTTTCTCGTACAGGTTTTTCTTTTCTTCCATATCAGTTTATTTTAGTTGCGCATGTTTAATCACGTCCCAGGCGTTGCAGAACCATTTCCCGTTCTGCTTGTTCGTCCTCTTTTCGGCTCTTATCAGCCCTTGGCCCACCAGCTTCATCAGTCTGGACAGGCCGCCCACGATGTCCGCCGCCTGGTCACGGCCGAAGGTCTTGTCGTTGAGGACGATTTTCAGAACATCTTCGTTTACCATAGGCACCTCCTTTACTTGATACACATGATGGAAGTGTAGCCCGGATATTCAGTGGCCGACACGCGGTATTTCACATCCATCTTGTTCTTTAGTTTACCCATCAGGCGAAGGTCTCGGTTGCGCCGGGACGCCTCCAGCTTGATGCCGTTATGTCTCTTCTTGTCGTATGGGACTTTGTAAATATCCCCTTTCTCGATGCTGTCAAACAGACGCACCGTCTGGTAGTTTTCGTCTACTGCAATTTCTCTAATCATATCTGTTGGGTTTTAAAATAGAGTGGGTGATACGGGACTTGAACGCCGTGACCTGCGCGATAATTAACCTTATAAACTATGGAAAACATACAAACCTTTTTTGCGCCGCTCTACCTGACTGAGCTAATCACCCTTTTTCAGGTGCATTATCTTCACAGACCACGCACCTTGGGTTACACACTAAATCATCTGAGTTCATCGTCTTTGCCGAAAAGATCATCCAGTTCGGCAGATAAGGATTTCTCGTGTTTGCTGGCATACAGACACGAGAAAGAGAAAATGGTTAGGGAGACCCAAAACAGGGTGCTGAGGTCATAAATTGTGATTGCACATATAATAAATGATACAGCCATGACGGTGGATAATATCTTTGCTTTCATGTTGATTAATGATTAAGAAAACCGCCCTTGCAAGGGTAAGGGGATAGCGGTGCGCACTTCGCGTCCCCCACGGCTTTTGGCAAGGCATGTAGCACTGACCTTTTCTGCGGTTTCCGGGTGAGTTCCCGCCCCAGTTCCGATGTCTATGGCTTTCGCTTTGTTGGGTTACAAGGCCGGTGGGCCTACGGGATATATATAGTTCTTGCTGGTGTCTAATCAGTGAAGATTGTATTTATAAGTGACCTACACTCACCTGCAATCGTATAAGTCGTTTTTGTTATCGCGGTGATTAATGCGCTGCGTTTGCTTCTTGCCAGTCCCTTACTCGCACCCTTTTCACCGTGCCGCTATCGCTACTCAGTCGAACCCCTTTTGCGTCAGGTGTAGCAGTACACCTAAAATTTCCAGTACGTCAAAGAACCAATCAAGTAGAACCCTGCCCGATTCTCGCTATCGGTTGCCGTTCAATCCGTCAGCAGGGTGTATCTGTCACCAACATAGATAAGGCTTGTCGGCTGTCCGTTCATAGTTCACATGCTTTGTGGGGTACATCTCGTCAAGAATAGCTTCATAGTTGTCTATCTCTTCTGTAATAGCTCTGATGGCCTCATTCTTCGTGTCAGTATTGAACACTCTGCAAACGGTCTGTTCGTCGGCGTTGTGGGCGATGTTCAAGTCCTTATAAAGGCTGTCAAGTTCTCGTTCGATTTCGTAGCGTGTCATAGTCATGCGATATTTAAAAGGTTAGCTTTTTTGTAGCATCTGTATTCTTGTCTCTCTGTGTCGAAGTACACCTGAACGGTGTCGTTCTTCTTTCTATTCTCACCACTGGTGGCGGGGATCAGGTTTTCTTTCAGTGTGCCGTAGGCTTCTCGAACAGAACCGTCTACCTTTTTAAAGTAGAACTTGACGATTTTTTGCTTCATTGCAGCTTTCAGCTTCATGTTCGCCCAGGCGCATTTCAGTGCTTCACTCATCGTAAAGCCGTTTCGCTTTACGAACTGCCAAGCAAGGCTCATAATCTTGTGTAATACATTTCTTTTCATAATCGTGTGTATTATTAATGTTATTTACTATCTTTGTAACGTATCCTTGTAACGTTTCTGATGCAAATATACTAACTATTTTATTAAGTACAAATTAATACTAACTTAAATAGTTAGTATAAACATTGTTTAACAATTAAGAGATTAATACATTATTATATGAAGAAAGAAATATCATTAAGATTGATTGTTATCACAGTTGTTGTAAGTGGAATTTCTCTTGTTTTAAGTATAGCATCGTTGTGCGTATCCTACCCACGTTTTGAAGGGGTAGGGTTTGATTATTTAGGTGTTATTGTTGGAATTTTATCACTGTTGGTTACTATTCTTATAGGATGGCAAATTTATAATGTGTTGACAATTAGATCTGAAATGGAAAAACGAATGGAGGAGATAGTGAGCGATAGATTGGGAAAAATGAATTATGCAATAGTTGGTTATACGAAAGCTATTTTAAGTAATGCTCTATTTGCAAGGAGTGATGCTAATACATTTGACAATGTTTTTGAGGCACTGGAGAATATAATTTATAGTGAGGATGTAGATCCGAATGAGACTGCATTAAAGTGTGCAATAAGTAAAATCAATGAATTTATTAGTTATTATGATGGTGCTCCAATAGAAATACTTAAAGGGAAAAGAAATCATTATATTAAATTGATTAATAGAATTCAACATGAAGATAAGGAAGATATTATTTTAAGTTTAAGAAATGCAATTGAAGTCGATGCGTAATTACAACTTAAAAATGCCTATTAATAACCCAAGAGGTATGGCTATGAATAAGGCTATTCCACATATTGACGCCATAATCAGTGAATTAATATCTTTGTTTATTATGTAGATTATTAATGATATAATTAATATAACAACAACGCAAATAATTGGTCCGTATTTGAAGTATAATTCCAATAAGTATTTCAAATCTTCATCTGAATTGTTGTTTTCTATTTTCATAGGATATAAAAATTACACCCACAATTAGGTACGAGCTATCATGGGTGCATATATTAAACCTCCTCGGAGGAATGTTTAACCAATTGTTCCTGTAACATCTCGTACTTGTTACGGTACAAATATACTAACTAATTTAGTTATTATGCAAGAAAACAAAGAAGTAATTCTGAGCGAACTTTCAATAAGGTTTTTGGAGGCAATGAAAACCTCAAAGATTTCTGGATACAAGCTGAAGCAGGATGGAGTAATTAATAGTGAGCCTACACTTACAAAAATTAAGCAGGGGAAACAGGAGCCAAGCAAGAAAACCATAAAACTATTCTGTAGTAAATATGGAATTAACGAATCTTGGCTATATACAGGAAAGGGAACAATGGAAGGGACAAACCTTAAGCCAGTTCCAGTGAAAGAAGATGAAGGCGAGTTTTACACCGAGAACAATAATAGCGTAAAGTTCTACGAACTTGGAGGGAAATACCGTATGGTGGTAAAACTCGTACCATTTGCAGCCTATGGGAAATTCGCCAACGAATGTGACACTTTAGAGCCTGAAAAGGATTCTTGGGAGGACGAATCCTTCGAAACGGATAAAATTGTTCACGGTAAATATTATGCTTTTGAAGTAAGAGGAGAAAGTATGGACAACGGAACGAGAAGCAGCTTTGAGGAAGGAGACAGGGTTCTTGTACGTGAACTTGACAGAAGCCACTGGATCGAAGGACTCCGATTCAAAGACTATCCATTCTGGGTAGTAGTATTCGATTCCTCAGTGCTGATTAAGCAAATTGTTGAACAGGACCTAGAAAAAGGAACTATAACTTTCCATTCTTTGAATCCATCTCCAGAGTATTCTGACTTTGTCTTGGATATGGATAAGATACGGGCCTTGTATTATGTGCTTCAAAAGAAACCCAAAACAGTAAAATACTGATATGAAACAATTAATATTAGTTTTGTTGGTCATTCCCCTAACAATGGGATGTTCCAATAATAAGAAAATAAGTCTTGAAGAAAAAATAGAGAACGAGTATCAAGAGGCCATTGCAAACCTTGATTCTACAAAATTCGAAGTGTTAGAAGAAGAATTTCTTCCGAAAGTGGCTAATTACTATCTATTGTATAAAGGGACAATCAACAAGGATTCTATATCTCAATTTGTGCAAGATTTTAGGAACGTCCATTGCGCTCCGGCAAATATCTATCTTTATGATTCAAAAGAGATTTACCCTCTATGTAAGCAATATCCGTTAGAAGGAAATGATTATATATTGGTTGCAGACCATTTTATAAGTGAATCTTCTTTTGATTGTCCAAACGAGATATGGTGGTATCCATATCAAGACTCTCTATATAAAAAGTATGGAGGTAGGAATTGGAAGAAAGAACCTATAAAATAATTATTAGTCTGTTAAGTTGAGTATTAGTTCGGTGACGGATGGGTAACAGGCGATAGGATAGGGAAGGCATTCAAATAGAAAAATATGCAATGGAGTATCCTTGCTCTAATTTTGAATATAAATATTAATCTGATACACAAATAGATAGCACTCTTTTTGGAAAATTCCTTCTAAGGCGTGGGTCTTGCGTTCGAATCGCAACGGAATCACAAAGAAGGAAGTCATACTGGCTTCCTTTTTTTGTTTTTACGCATGCCTGTGGGAACAAGGTGCTTACTGGCCGAGTCTTATGTCCTGCAATGTATGCTGGGCAGCTGTCTTCAGTGCTGTCAGATAAAAGTGGAGCCAGTTTTCATAAGTTCCAGTTTCGTTCGTTTCTTGTATTGCATATTCCGGCGGATACCCGTTCAGCATTTCCGGTGATATCCGTTCAGTC
>CATXSD010000147.1 GCA_958402075.1 Mediterranea massiliensis
AGCCACCCCTTCCACCAGACCCGGGAAGCGGGCAATGTATTCTTCGGTCCTACCGCAACAGCCGCCGATGATGTTCACCCGCCCTTCGCTCACATACTCGCCCACCTCGCGGGCCATCTCGTCGGGTGTCTGGTCGTACTGGCCCAGGCTGTTGGGCAGGCCGGCATTGGGATAGGCGCTGATGTAATAAGGGGCACGGGCGGCCAGTTGTTCCAGGAAGGGTTTCAGCTGGCGGGCACCGAACGAGCAGTTCAGGCCCACGGAGAAAATGTCGGCATGCTGTACCGAAGCCAGGAAGGCATCCAGCGTCTGGCCGGACAGGGTACGGCCGGCCGTATCGGAAACGGTGACGGAGAGCATCAGCGGCACGCGGCGGCCCGTGTCGTCCATCGCCTGTCCGGCGGCATAGAGGGCGGCTTTGGCATTGAGCGTGTCGAAGATGGTCTCAATGAGCAGCGCATCGACCCCACCCTCCAGCAGGGCTGCCATCTGCTCACGGTAGGCATCGGCCAGGTCGTCGAAGGTCAGGGCCCGATAGGCCGGATTGCTCACGTCGGGGCTCATGGAGCAGGTCTTGTTGGTAGGACCTACGGAACCGGCCACGAAGCGGGGCTTCTCGGCTGTCGAAAAGGCATCGGCTGCCTCACGGGCCAGACGGGCGGCGGCCAGATTGACATCGCGCACGCAGTGCTCCACATGGTAATCGGCCTGACTGACGCGCGTGGCGTTAAACGAATTGGTTTCGATGATGTCGGCACCGGCAGCCAAATACTTGCGGTGGATGTCCGACACGATGTCGGGACGGGTGAGGCACAACAAGTCGTTGTCGCCCTTCAGCTGTCCGGGTATATTTTGGAAGATTTCGCCGCGAAAATCGGCTTCTGTCAAGTTGTACTGCTGTATCATGGTGCCCATCGCACCGTCCAGAATCAGGATGCGCCGGTGCACCAGCTCTTGCAAGGTCATTGTATTTGAGTTTTTTGAGGTTGTAAATTTTAACTCTTGAGCACTATCGCTTGAACATGCGTGCCATGTCACGCTTGTCGGCTTTCTCCTTCAGCGCTTCGCGTTTGTCGTATTGCTTCTTGCCTTTGGCCAGGGCCACCACCAGCTTGGCCAGCCCCTTTTCGTTGATGAAGAGGCGGACAGGAACAATGGTGAAACCCGGGTCCTTGGAGGTGCGCTCCAGCTTCTCCAGCTCCTTGCGGGTGAGGAGCAGCTTGCGTTCGCGGCGGGCGCTGTGGTTGTTGTACGAGCCGTAGAAGTATTCGGCCACGTACATGTTCTTCACCCAGAGTTCGCCACCCGAGAAATAACAGAAAGTGTCCACCAGACTGGCCTTGCCGAGGCGGATGGACTTGATTTCCGTCCCCGTCAGCACGATACCGGCCGTATAGGTGTCTATCAGTTCGTAATCGAACGTTGCACGCTTGTTCTTGATGTTTACAGGAGCCTGTTTCATCTTTGCGTTTTTTTGAGTTGATGACTTTTTTTAAGTTCTTTAGTTCGGTTGCCTGCCGTCAGTTCAGCACCACCGTGAGTTCATTGAAAATCCACTCGATCACCATCGGGCAGACGATGAGCACGACGGAGGTCATCAGGGTGAAGCGCAGCCGGTTGGCATCGGTTACCCGAAGCAGGCGGGCACTGCCCTCCCACACAATGTAGACGGTGTAGAACTGCAGCAGGATGGCGATGATCTGGAAATCGGGCAGGATGCCCAAAACAATGCGCAGCAGGAAGACCACCACCAGCGCATAGCCGGCAAACTGCTGCACCAGCGGGAGCCGGTCGGGCATCCTCAGCCAGCGCACCCCCATCACATTGATCAGATAGGCCGCCAGGAAGTAGCCGCCGAACAGGGCCACCGCCACGGCACAGCACCGCGTCATGGCGTACTGAAAACTCTGCGGACCGCCCCACCCCATCGTCAGCAACGAGCCGATGAAGACCGACAACCCGCATAAACCAATCATAGGATAGACAAAAGCCGTGAAGACTTTCCGCCTATCCTCTTCCAAACGAATTTCCTCCCAGGCTTGCGCCGGGGAGGAAATCAGTCGCAGGGTGATATGTATCAGTTCTTTATAGTCCAACGCTTAGTTCGCCTTATAATTAATGGTATAATCCGTCCGTGAAGAAGGCATGGCACCCATCGAGCTTACATCCTCATACAAGGAGAGCTTAATGGTAGAAGGCTGATGGCCGGTTATACGTTCGAAATCGGCCAAGGCATTGCTCACCTTGAAGCAGTACCAGTTCTGATACAAGGCGCTTGTTCCCTCGTCACCGCTGTTGGAATGGCAGAGGTAGAAACGAAGCTCGGTGGAGCTGGATGTGATTTCATCGTAGGCATACGCCAGGCGGATGTTGTGCTTCTTGAACTCATCTTCTCCGTTGGTCAGGAACCACTGAAGATACGTGTAGATCATGCTTTCATCATAAAAGTCGAATCTTACATAATTGTTATCGTTCCCCATCATCTGAGAAATGCCGATTGGCGATGTCTCATATTCATTGTCTTCCAGTTGGGTGGCAGTTTCCACTCTTTCGGCATCAGAAGTGGGAGCCGTCTGGATGGCTACCAGTTCGATTTGGTACGTCTGGGGAGTTGTGGCATTCTGCTGGGGCGGAGTAATCTGGTTTCCCTGTTCGTCGACCGAGAACTTGAAATAAATGAACGCCATTTCTACACCTGTAAAGCTATATCCTCCCGTTTCCAGCTGGGTGACGGACTTATAGCTGGCTTCATAGCGGTTGCCGCCGGCATCCTCGAAAATGGCACCGCCATAGAGCCCACCGGCACTTACTACCTTTGCCAGGAAGGCACCGTCGTACATCGATTCGCCCCCTTCGGAATTCAAACAAGAAGTCATCATGATGCCCATCACCAGTGTCAGGGCAGCTACCATCAAAGTTTTAATTTGTCTCATTTTTTAAGATTTCTGTTATTAGGTTTCGCAAAATTAAGTATAAAGAATGGAGTAGCACTTCTCTCCCTCCCTTTTTTCAGTGTTTTTAAGGTAAATGCCAAGAAAGCTAAAATACTGCGCCCGCCGTGGCCATTTAACGTTTGTTCAGAAGTTCGGGCCGAAGCCTCCCCTCGCTACACCACCTTGGCAAACAGCTCCAGATGCTCGTCCACATACTCCGCCACCTGCGCCGTAAACATCTCTTCCTTCTCCAGGAATTCATCCTCCAGGTCGTCGAAGGCTTCGTACTGCTCGTACATGGCCATGAACTCTTCGTCCGTGCGTTCGCGTTCCAGGTCCTCCCGGTGTTCCTCGTAGATCTTGCGGGCCGCATAGACCAGCTTGGCCAGGTCGGCCACTCCCCACAGGCGCATGACGCGGGCAAAGGGATTGTCGAAGATGTAGCCGCCGTAACCGTTCTGGATGAGCTGGCAGAAGCCCCCTTCCATCACCTCGTCGCGGAAGATCCTATAGGCCAGCAGGCTGTGCTGCTCGCCCGTGAGCAACGGCATGGTTTCGGCCGTCAACTGCCCCCCTGTCACGGCCAGGTAAGCGTCTGTAAATACTTCTATAAAGGCATCCATGCCTTCGCCTGCGGCCCGGCGCAAAGCTTCGTCACTGATTTCTATCATTTCGGTTGTCTGTTTGGAAAAACGATGGTGCAAAGCTATAAAATAAAAGAAAAAGAACGAAACTTCCACATAGAAAAAGAAAAACTACACCTCGAAGAAGCTGTTTTTGCCTACTTTTGCCAGCAATTAACCAACTATTAAAGAATATATCTACGCACATCATGAAAAAGCAAATCGCACACACCGCACTCTTTCTGCTTCTGCTGACGGCGGCCTGCCACTCGCCCGCCACCGCCACCGAAGACCCCATTCCCCCGGTCACCACCCCCGAAACGCCCGACGAAGAAGAACCCTCGGACACGCCCGACGAAAGTGTCGACGTAACGGCCCCCGCCTTTCCCGGCGCCGAAGGCTACGCACGCCTCACCACCACCGGCGGACGGGGCGGAACCGTCTACCACGTAACCAACCTGAACGACGACGGCGAAGGCTCACTCCGCGCCGGCCTCAGGCAGACAGGACCCCGCATCATCGTGTTCGACGTCTCGGGCATCATCGAGCTGGAGAAGACACTTGAGATAAAGAACGGCGACGTCACCATCGCCGGACAGACCGCCCCCGGCGACGGCATCTGCCTGAAGAACTACTCGTTCGTGGTGAAGGCCGACAACGTCATCATCCGCTTCATCCGCAGCCGCATGGGCGACGAGCGCAAGACCGAAGACGACGCCATGTGGGGACGCAACCAGCAGAACGTCATCATCGACCATTGCAGCATGAGCTGGAGCACGGACGAATGCTCGTCCTTCTACGGCAACAAGAACTTCACCATGCAGTGGTGCATCCTCAGCGAAAGCCTCACCAACTCCGTCCACGGCAAGGGCAGCCACGGCTACGGAGGTATCTGGGGAGGCGAAGGCGCCAGCTTCCACCACAACCTCATGGCCCACCACAAGAGCCGCACGCCCCGCCTCTGCGGCAGCCGCTTCTCGGGCCGTCCGGACGACGAACGGGTAGACCTGCGCAACAACGTCTTCTACAACTGGGGCCCCACCAACGGAGGTTATGCCGGCGAAGGAGGCAGCTACAACTTCGTGAACAACTACTACAAGCCTGGTCCGTCGACCGCCACCAAGGAAAGCCTGGTGAACCGCATCTTCCAGCCCAATGCCGACGACGGTTCGCAAAAGAACGTCAAGGGCATCTGGGGTACCTTCTACGTCAGCGGCAACCATTTCGACAACACCTGTCCCGCCATCCAGAACCATACCAAGAAGAGCAAGGTGCTCGGCCTGATCGAAGCCGTCAACGCCGACAACTGGGAAGGCATCCAGCCCAACACCAACAACGGCGACCTGCCCGACGGCCGGATTGACAACATCCGCAGCAACACCGAATTTGAGGTAGAAGCCGTAGGCACACACACCGCAGCCGACGCCTACGACCGCGTACTGGCCTATGCCGGCGCCAGCCTGAAGCGCGACGCCGTCGACACCCGCATCGTGAGCGACGTGCAGAACGGCACCTACGAATACGAAGGCAGCAACGGAAGCAGCAACGGACTCATAGACTCGCAGGCCGACGCAGGCGGATGGCCCACCTACCAGAGCACAGCCAAGCCACAGGACAGCGACAACGACGGCATCCCCGACGAATGGGCCGCCCGCAACCTGCCCGAAGGCAAGACCTACCGCGACCTGGACCCCGCCAGCGGATATTCCTACCTCGAACTCTACATCAACAGCCTCGTGGCCGACATCATGAAAGGCGGATGCGAAGGCAGCAGCGGTTCGCCCTGCTCCCAAGACTTCTAAAGCCTCTTCCCGCCCGATACCATCGAACAGGAAAGGCCGGTCGTTTGCAATGTCTACATAGCAAACGGCCGGCCTTCTGTCGTGCCATTACCTATTTTTAATAAAAAAGTCAAATTGAAGGGTTGGCAGGATGAAAGAAAACGGTTAACTTTGCCATCGGTTTTACGATGTGGAACTACGTTTTTTTAATTATAACTAACTAAAAAGAGCTAATTATGACTTATTCACACGAAGTGGAACACATGTGTGTTGTAAAGAAAGGTCCCAACCACGGACCGGCTCCTATTCCCGAAGAAGGTAAATGGGTAAAAGCAAAAGAAATCGTTGACATCTCTGGTTTGACACACGGTATCGGCTGGTGCGCTCCCCAACAGGGTGCCTGCAAGCTGACTTTGAACGTTAAGCAAGGTGTTATCGAAGAGTGTCTGGTAGAAACGATCGGTTGCTCCGGTATGACTCACTCTGCCGCCATGGCTTCCGAAATCCTGCCGGGCAAGACTATCCTGGAAGCGCTGAACACCGACTTGGTTTGCGACGCCATCAACACAGCCATGCGTGAATTGTTCCTGCAGATTGTATACGGCCGCACACAGTCGGCTTTCTCTGAAGGAGGTCTGATGATTGGTGCAGGTCTGGAAGACTTGGGTAAAGGTCTCCGCAGCCAGACCGGTACACTCTATGGCACGAAGGCCAAAGGTACCCGTTACCTGGAATTGACCGAAGGCTACATCACCCGTATGGCCCTGGACAAGGACAACGAAGTAATCGGTTACGAATTTGTTCACATGGGCAAGTTCATGGAACAGATCAAGAAGGGTGTAGATGCTAACGAAGCATTGAAGGCAGTTACCGGCACTTACGGTCGCTTCAAACCCGAACAAGGCGCAGTTAAATATATTGACCCACGTAAAGAATAAT
>CATXSD010000148.1 GCA_958402075.1 Mediterranea massiliensis
GGTACAAGATCTGGGGACTGGACAAGGCCAAGGCTCCTTCGACAACCTTCACCATCGGCATCGATACGCCCGACGTGGTCCGCGAGAAGACCAAGGAATGTGCCGACCAGTTCAACATCCTCAAGGTGAAGCTGGGCGGTGACAACGACAAGGAGATGATCGAGACCATCCGTTCGGTCACGTCCCTGCCCATCTCCGTGGATGCCAACCAGGGATGGAAAGACCGCCAGCATGCCCTCGACATGATACACTGGCGCAAGGAGCGTGGCATCGTCATGTTGGAACAGCCCATGCCCAAGACGCAGATTGACGACATCGCCTGGATTACCGAGCAGAGCCCTCTGCCCATCTTTGCCGACGAAGGCGTGCAGCGCCTCAAGGACGTCGCCGCCCTGAAGGGTGTCTATACGGGCATCAACATCAAGCTGATGAAGTGTACGGGCATGCGCGAGGCGTGGAAGATGCTCAACCTGGCACGTGCGCTGGGCATGAAGGTGATGGTGGGCTGCATGACGGAGACATCGTGCGCCTGCTCGGCGGCCGCCCAGCTTTCGCCCGCGGTCGACTTTGCCGACCTCGACGGCAACCTGCTCATTGCCAACGACCGCTTCAGCGGCATGGAGGTGGTGAAGGGTAAGATTACCTTGCCCGACCGGCCCGGCATCGGAGTGGTGATTAATAATTGATAATTGATAATTGATAATTGAGAATTGAGAATTGAAAATGAAGAATAGCCGTGTGCGTCCATTTTCCATTTTCAATTCTCCATTTTCCATTAATATGAAGAACCTGCTTTATCTTATCCTGTTTATGCTGGCCTTTTCGGCCTGCAACCGCAAGGCTTCCTATCCTCCGTATTCGTGGGAAGAAGACCTGCGCCATCGGCTGGCGGTGGATTTCTGTCTGACCGAGGCCCAAGTGAAGGACTACATCCGCCGATACATCCCCGACGTGACCGACGAACAGATGCGCCATTGGGAAGAGACGAGGGCGCTGGAGTGCATGGTGCTCGACGGCGAGAAGCGTTACTTCCGCAACGCGGGTCCCAACCTCTTCCGCATCGACTCCCTGTGCCGCGAACGGAAGCTGGCGATGGAGGGTGAGCAGGCGAGTACCAGCGACCGTGTGAATGCCGAGAACCTGCCCGAAATTCTGGCCGCCACCGACGGACGTGGCGACTCCTGCCTGGCGGCTCCCAAGCGCATGCGCGTCACCTATACACTGACCGTCGACACCAACGCCGTACCTGCGGGCGAGGTGGTGCGCTGCTGGCTTCCCTTCCCCCGTACGGACATACCCCGCCAGCAGGACGTGAAGCTCATCGCGGCCAGCGAACCGTCGTACACGCTCACCACGGAAGGCACGGCCCACAGCACTCTCTACATGGAGAAGCGGGCGGTGAGCGGACAGCCCACGGTCTTCTCGGAAACGTTCGAATACACCTCCTACGGCGAGTGGCATGACATCCGTCCCTCCGACGTGCAGCCCTACGACACCTCGTCGGAGCTCTACAAATACTATACGTCCGAACGCGACCGCCACATCGTCTTCACGACCCGCCTGCGTCAGTTGGCTGACAAATTGACAGAAGGCGAGGACAATCCCTATCTGAAGGCCTGCCGCATCTTCCGCTGGGTGCACTACCACTTCCCCTGGGCTTCGGCGCGCGAGTACTCGACCATCGACAACATCCCCCTCTATGTGCTGGAGAACGGTCATGGCGATTGCGGGCAGGTGACCCTGCTCTTTGTCACCCTGTGCCGCCTGTCGGGCATCCCCGCCCACTTCCAGAGCGGCTTCATGATGCAACCCGGCGCGTGGAACCTGCACGACTGGGGCGAGGTTTACTTCGAAGGCATCGGATGGGTGCCTGTCGACCAGTCGTTCGGCCTGGCAACCTATGCCGAGGAAGTGGACAAGCCCCATTTCTACCTGGGCGGCATCGACTCGTGGCGCATGGTGGTGAACCAGGACTATGGCATGCCGCTGGTGCCCGAAAAGAAATATCCGCGAAGCGAGACGGTGGACTTCCAGCGCGGCGAGGTGGAGTGGGCCGGCGGCAACTTGTACTTCGATCGCTGGAGCTATCACATGGACATCGAGTACCTGAACTATTGACCCCTCTCCGCTGGGCGTGAAGCATCTCTTTAGAGGCAGAAACATTTTTTTAGCCTCTAACGCTCAAAGTGTTAACGTGGCAGGAAACGTGCAGAAATGCTAATTTGGCAGCTTGGGCCGTTAATCGCTGTTAAGCTCAAAATAGGCTCTGTTAAAAGAGAACAAAAAAGCATGACAGGGTGAATAACTGAACGGTTTTTGTCGTTATTTTAACGTCATAAAGTTAAAACGAACTCGAATATTAACACTTTAAAGAGATAAGATTATGAAACGGACAACGAAAATGGTAATGGGAGTGGCCGCAGGCGTACTCCTGAGTTCCGCGATAGGTGGGTTTACGGCCTACAAGCTGATGGCCAGACAACAGATGGAGAATGCCGCGTTCAGTGAGCTTTTCCAGCAAAACCCCAATAATATAAGGTTGGCAGGCCTGAGTGCCGCCAATGTCCAGCCGGTCGACCTGACGAAGGCCGCCGAAAGTTCGGTACACGCCGTGGTTCACATCCGCGCTACGGAGCTGAGCAAGACGCGCACCGTCCAGACGGCTCCCGACTTCTTCGACTGGTTCTTCGGCGACGGCCGCGGCCAGCAGCGTCAGATCCAGACGCAGCCGCGTGTGGGCTTCGGCTCGGGCGTCATCATCTCGAAGGACGGATACATCGTGACGAACAACCACGTGGTCGAGGGTGCTGACGAAATCACCGTCAAGCTCAACGACGAACGTGAACTGAAGGGACGTGTCATCGGTACCGACCCCGACACCGACCTGGCCCTGCTGAAGATTGAGGGCGACGACTTCCCCACCATCCCTGTGGGCGACTCCGATGCCCTGAAGGTGGGCGAGTGGGTATTGGCCGTGGGCAACCCCTTCAACCTGAACTCTACCGTCACGGCAGGTATCGTGAGTGCCAAGGCACGTTCCATCGGCACGACGGCCGCCAACGGACAGGCTGCCAGCATCCAGTCGTTCATCCAGACGGATGCCGCCATCAACTCGGGTAACAGTGGTGGTGCCCTGGTGAACGCCGCCGGCGAACTGGTGGGCATCAACGCCATGCTTTACTCGCCTACGGGCGCCTATTCGGGCTATGGCTTTGCCATCCCTACCAACCTGATGACGAAGGTCGTTTCCGACCTCAAGGTATACGGTACCGTACAGCGTGCCCTGCTGGGCATCAAGGGCGGTGACTTCACGACCGACCTGCAGATGGACGACAAAGTGGTGAAGGAGATGGAGAAGCGCATGGAAGAGCTGGGCGTAAAGGACGGTATCCTGGTGACTCAAGTCATAGAAGGTGGTTCGTCCGCTGGTATCCTGAAGGAGAACGACGTCATCACGAAGATGGACGGCAAGAAACTCCACAAGTTCACCGACCTGCAGGAAGCCCTCTCCAAGCATCGTCCGGGCGACAAGGTGCAGCTCACCATTGTCCGCGACAAGAAGGAAAAGGAAGTGACCATCACGCTGAAGAACGCCCAGGGCAACACGAAGGTTGTCAAGAATGCCGGTATGGAAATCCTGGGTGCCGCCTTCAAGCCGGTTGACGCCGACCTGCGCCGCCAGCTCAACCTGGGCTACGGACTCGAAGTGACAGGCGTCAGCGACGGCAAGATGGCCGACGCGGGCATCCGCAAGGGCTTCATCATCCTGAAGGCCAACGGCCAGCCGATGAAGACGGTCGAAGACCTGGAAGACGTGCTCAAGGCTGCCACGCAGACCCCCGAGCAGGTGCTCTTCATCACCGGTATGTTCCCCTCGGGCAAGCGCGCCAGCTATGCGGTCGACCTGAGCCAGGAATAAGTGCCAGACAGCATATATTTGGTTTACATTAATCATAAGATAGGTTAGACTCTTTTTGATAAGGTAAGAAGGTTGAAGTTTGTTTAATTTATCTTGTAGAAAGTGCCGGCAAGTTGCTTGTCGGCACTCTTTTTGTAGTAGGATGGGGGAGCGAGGAAAGGGCTTTCCGAACTTTTTGTTGAACCGGATTGAAAAAAGAAGGCAAAAGATTGGCAGTATTCCGATTTTTTGTCGTAACTTTGTCAACCCAATATGTGTATAGAAGAATGAGACAACTAAAAATTACCAAAAGTATCACTAACCGCGAGAGCGCTTCGCTGGACAAGTATCTGCAGGAAATCGGGCGTGAGGACCTCATTACTGTCGAGGAAGAGGTGGAGCTCGCCCAACGCATCCGCAAGGGTGACCGTGCCGCACTGGAGAAACTGACACGTGCCAATCTGCGTTTCGTCGTATCTGTCGCAAAACAGTATCAGAACCAAGGCCTGAGTCTGCCCGACCTCATCAACGAAGGCAACCTGGGCCTGATCAAAGCAGCCGAAAAGTTCGATGAGACACGTGGTTTCAAGTTCATCAGCTATGCGGTGTGGTGGATACGCCAGTCCATTCTGCAAGCCCTGGCCGAACAGTCGCGTATCGTGCGCCTGCCGCTCAATCAGGTGGGCTCGCTGAACAAGATCAGCAAAGCCTTCTCCAAGTTCGAGCAGGAGAACGAACGCCGCCCGTCGCCCGAGGAGCTGGCCGACGAGCTGGAAATCCCTGTTGACAAGATCTCCGACACGCTGAAGGTGTCCGGCCGCCATATCTCGGTGGACGCGCCTTTCGTCGAGGGCGAGGACAACAGCCTGCTGGATGTGCTGGTGAACGACGATTCGCCCATGGCCGACCGCTCGTTGGTGAACGAGTCTCTTGCGAGGGAAATTGATAGAGCACTTTCTACGCTGACCGAGCGCGAAAAGGAGATCATACAGATGTTCTTTGGCATCGGACAACAGGAAATGACCCTGGAGGAAATCGGCGACAAATTCGGGCTGACCCGTGAACGTGTGCGCCAGATCAAGGAAAAAGCAATCAGAAGACTGAGACAAAGTAATCGTAGCAAATTGCTCAAATCTTATTTGGGATAAGTAGGAATATCGGTTTCCGACAAAATGAAAAGATTTCAAAAACCGGCGGCGACATGCAGTCCTGCCGGTTTTTTTTGTTACCTTTGCCGCTATAAATGTATTGTCGGATTTTTGAAAACAAGAACGGATATGAAATACCTGCGTGTGATTATGGCCCTGGCCCTGGCCTTTGTGCTCTGCTCGGCCTTTACGATGAAGAAAGACAAGGATAAGGAAAAGGAGAAACCCGTGTATGTGTTCGGGGTGGCGGCTTCGTTCACCGATACGGTGGTCTATTACACTCCCGTCCAGCTGGTGGACAGCGTGGCGCTGGACAAGAACGGCTTCCTGCCCCAGCGCGACATGTATTCCTACCAGCTGAAGAACCACGTGGAGTACCAGCTGAACAAGCCCAACTATACGTGCTCCATCTACTTCTCCGAAAACAAGAAGAAGCTCGAGAAGGAGGCTGCCAAGGTGACGGATACTTATCGCAAGAGCCAGTATGGCGTGCAGGTCATCGGCCCCGAGGACTTCAAGTTTGAGAAACCTGAAGAGTAAATCCGTAGCCTTATGTTCAGACGCAATGTTTTCATAATGATGCTGTTGTCGCTGCTGGCTTTGGCTTCCTGTGACAAGGAATTTGTAGCGGTTTCGGGTGTCGTCTTGGATGCCAATAAATTATATATTGGTATCGGTGATGTGGTGCATTTGAATGTCGATGTTTTGCCTCAAGACGCAACGAATAAAAAAGTATCCTGGACATCCAGTGATGAAACGGTTGCTTCGGTTGATGAGGATGGTGTCGTAACAGCTATTAAGCCGGGTGTAGTGGAGGTTGTCGTTGTGACCGAAGACGGTGGAAAAGAAGCTGTATGTGAAGTCAATGTTTTGGCCTTGAATTTTTATAAGCGGACGGTGCTGGTATATATAGCTGCCGACAACAACCTGTCTTCCTTTGCTTTAGATGATTTGGAGGAAATGAAGCAGGGGCTGTTGGAAACGAATGTGGATAAGCTCCATCTGCTTGTCTACATCGATACGGGCAGCTCGCCCCGCCTCGTGGAGCTGAAGAAGCAGAACGGGCAGGTGGTGGAGGACGTGGTGCGCACCTACGACGACCGCAACTCCGTGGGTGTGGACGAGACGCTCGAAGTGTTTGACGCCGTCTTCGCCAACCCCGACTTCCTGGCCGAGAGCTACGGCCTGATCTACTGGTCGCATGCCGAC
>CATXSD010000149.1 GCA_958402075.1 Mediterranea massiliensis
CTCCTGCTGATACTGGCCTTCTACCTGAACCGCCGCGCCCTCGTGGCCCACTACACCTCAGCGGCCCGCGGGAGCAACCGTTCGCCCGCCGCAAGCATCGAGGCTACCGTTGTGTCGGCCCGCATCGTGCTCCTGTTCGGAGCCCTCCACCTGCTGGTTCTTCTCGTCACGCGGACACCTTTTCGTGGAGAGTCGGACTTCCTCCTCCACCACGTGGCGCCACCGATGGTATTCGTGCTCAGCATCCTGTTCAACCAGTTGGGCATCAGCTACTTCAACCGTCTGATGAAGCAGACGGTCTTTGTACCCATCGTCAACGACCGGGGCGACGTGACGGGCAAAGCCCTGGCCACCGACGCCCTGTCCAGACGCCAGCCCTACATGGTGCCCTTCGTACGCGTGGCCGTCACGCTGAACGGCATGCTCTACCTCTGCCCGCGCTCCCAGGACACCACTTTTGAGAAGGGCAAGACCGACCTGCCCGTCGAGGGATGCCTCCACTACGGCGAAACGCTGAAGCAGGGCATCTGCCGGCTGGTCAGGCAGATACTCCCCGACGTACCTCTACAGGAACTCAAGTTCAACTTCAAATATACCTTGGAAAACGATGTGACCCACCGCCTGGTGTATGTCTTCACCCTGACCCTCGACCACGAAAGCCAGCTGGGACGGCAGGCCGCACAGAGCGGCAAGCTATGGACCATCCAGCAGATTGAACAAAACTTGGGACAGAACTTCTTCGCCCGATGCTTCGAGGACGAATACAACCGCGTATTCTCGTTCATCGACGAATGCGGCGGCAAGCGGACGCACGCCCCCGAAAATCACGGATAGAGCAAGAAGATGCAGGGAATCTTGGTCAGGTCGGGCGTATGTCCCTTCCAGTCCTTAACGGTGCGCGTGCGGATAAACTCGCCTTCGCACGTGATGTTGGCCGCGATGCACAGGCGCGTCTGCGGGCGGCAGTTCTGAAGGATGTCCTCCAGCATCTTGTTGTTGCGATAAGGCGTCTCGATGAAGAGCTGCGTCTGGTGCTCGGCATAGGCGCGCTGCTCCAGCTGTTTCAGTTTTTTGGCCCGCTCGGCCGGCTCGATGGGCAGGTAGCCGTTGAAGGCAAAGCTCTGTCCGTTGAAGCCCGAACCCATCACGGAAAGAATGATGGACGAAGGCCCCACCAGCGGCACCACCTTCAAGCCCTTGCGCTGGGCAATGGCCACTACATCGGCACCCGGATCGGCCACGGCCGGACAACCCGCTTCGGAAATGACTCCCATCGAAAGGCCTGCTTCGAGCGGTTTCAGATAGCCGGAGATGGCTTCGGGCGACGTATGCTTGTTGAGCGGATAGAAAGTCAGGGCGTCAATGTCCATCTCCCTATCCACTTTCTTCAGGAAGCGACGGGCCGAACGGACGTCCTCCACAATGAAATGGCGGATGCCCGCTATGATTTCCTTATTATATATAGGTAGGACTTTTTCCCACGGAGTGTCGCCCAGGGTGACGGGCAGGAGATAGAGTGCGGTTTCCATTAAGTGAATTGAGAATTGAGAATGGAGAGTTGAAAATTGAAAATGAAAAATTCATTCTCCATTTCATTCTCCATTCTCAATTTTCAATTCTCAATTAAAAAAGTTTATCCGTAGATGATGTTGCCGTTGGCATCCTTGTACTCGTCGAGACCCTTCTCATACGTAGCCATGGCACGGAGGCTCATACCCACGCTGGAGAAACCGCCGTCGTGGTAGAGGTTCTGCATGGTGACCTTGCGGGTAAGGTCGGAGAACATCACGATGCAATAGTCGGCACACTCGTCGGCCGAAGCGTTGCCCAGCGGTGACATGCGGTTGGCAAAGTCGAACAGCTTGTCCATGCCCTTCACGCCCGAACCGGCGGTGGTCATCGTGGGCGACTGGGAGATAGTGTTGACACGCACGTGGTGCTCACGTCCGTAGATGTAGCCGAAGCTGCGCGCGATGGACTCGAGCAGGGCCTTGGCATCAGCCATGTCGTTGTAGCCGTAGAAAGTACGCTGGGCGGCTACGTAGCTCAGGGCCAGGATAGAACCGTAATCGGCAATGGCGCCCAGCTTCTTGGCCGTCTGTATCATCTTGTGGAAAGACACGGCCGAGATGTCCAGTGTCTTGTTCAGCATATCGTAATCCAAGTCATCGTACGTACGTTTCTTGCGCACGTTGGGAGACATTCCGATGGAGTGGAGCACAAAGTCAATCTGTCCGCCCAGCACTTCCATGGAGCGTTTGAACACGTTCTCCAGGTCTTCCACGCTGGTGGCGTCGGCGGGAATCACCTCGCAATGCAGCTTCTCGGCCAGGGCAGAAACTTCGCCCATGCGGACAGCTACGGGGGTGTTGGACAATGTAATGGTTGCACCCTCTTCAACAGCTTTTTCTGCAACCTTCCAGGCAATGGACTGCTCGTTCAGAGCACCGAAAATGATGCCTCTTTTTCCTTTCAATAAATTGTAACTCATACCTATTTAATAAAATTCACGCCGCAAAGATAGGAAGTTTCCCCGTAAGTTTCTTGAAAAACGGGGAAAGAAAGTGTCCGTTTGACAAAAAATCCACCAAAATCAACAAATTGTACACAACAAAATAGGGTCATAACGGTACTTTTGCCCTGGTAAAATTTTAAATGATATCACGAATGAACACACCTCTCAAGAAATTATTGGTGCTTGCATGCGCCTGGCTTCCCATGGCCTGCGCCCAGCAAGCGGACACCCGCCCCGACTCAAGCGGCACGTACGACGCCCTCTACCAGGGCGTGCCTTTCGACATGCCACAAGTGGTGCAACCCACCTTCCCCGACTATAGCGTCAACATCACCGCCTTCGGCGCCAAGGCCGACGGCAAGACTCTGAATACCAAGGCCATCAACAAGGCCATCAAAGCCGTCAACGAGAAGGGCGGAGGCAAGGTGGTCATCCCCGAAGGATTGTGGCTCACCGGCCCCATCGAGCTGCTGAGCAACGTCAACCTCTATACGGAGAAGAACGCGCTGGTGCTCTTCACCGACGACTTCAACGCCTACCCCATCATCAAGACCTCGTTCGAAGGGCTGGACACCCGCCGTTGCCAGTCGCCCATCTCGGCCCGCAACGCCGAAAACATCGCCATCACCGGCTACGGAGTGTTCGACGGCTCGGGCGACAGCTGGCGCCCCGTGAAGAAAGGCAAGATGACGTCCTCGCAATGGAAAGCCCTCCTTGCTACGGGCGGCGTGGTGGAGGACGACGTCTGGTACCCCACCGAAGGCTCGCTCAAGGGTGCCAAGGCCTGCAAGGAGTTCAACAATCCCGTGGGCATCGAGACCGATGAAGAATGGAACGAAATACGCCCGTGGCTCCGCCCCGTGCTGCTGAACATCGTCAAGAGCAAGAAGGTTCTGCTTCAGGGAGTTACATTCAAGAATTCGCCCAGTTGGTGTCTGCATCCCCTGTCGTGCGAACACATCACCATCGACAACGTCAAGGTGTTCAACCCCTGGTACTCGCAAAACGGCGACGCGCTCGACCTGGAGTCGTGCACCAACGCCCTGATTGTGAACAACACCTTCGATGCGGGCGACGATGCCATCTGCATCAAGTCGGGCAAGGACGAAGACGGACGCAGACGCGGAGAGCCCTGCCAGAATGTCATCGTGAAGAACAACATCGTGCTCCACGGCCATGGCGGCTTTGTGGTGGGCAGTGAGATGTCGGGCGGCGTCAAGAACATCTACGTCTCCGACTGTACCTTCCTGGGCACCGACGTAGGTCTCCGCTTCAAGAGTACCCGCGGACGCGGCGGCGTGGTGGAAAACATCCACATCGACCGCATCAACATGATTGACATCCCCCACGAAGCCCTGTTGTTCGACCTCTTCTATGGAGGCAAGGGAGCCGGCGAAGAGAGCGAGGAAGAACTGGCCAACCGCATGAAGGCTTCCGTACCCCCCGTCACCGAAGAGACGCCTGCCTTCCGCGACATCTACATCTCGAACATCACCGCCAGCAACGTAGGCCGCGCCATGTTCTTCAACGGCCTGCCCGAAATGCCCATCCGCAACATCGGCATCAAGGACGTGGTCATCAACGGCGCCCGCCAGGGTATCGTCATCAGCCAGGCCCAGAACGTGACCATCGACAACACCCAGGTCGAGACCCAAGGGAAAGTCCTGCAAGTCAAGGACTCCAAAGACGTGAAAGTCAACGGAGAAACCTATCACGACCAATAACCTACACCCGGACATGATGAAAAGATACACCTTCCTTCTGACAAGCCTCCTGTGGCTCGCGGCCCTCTGTGCCTCGGCCCAGGAGGACCTGACCCTAAAGGTCGAACTGAAGAATACATGGGACAAGGCCCGCCAGGACGCTCCTGCCGTCATTCGCCTGGCCGACCTTCAGGCTGGTTTCCCGATACGCTCGGCCGTCGTCAGGGACGCCCGCCAGGAAATACCTTCGCAACTGGACGACCTGGACGGAGACCTCCTGCCCGACGAACTGGCATTCGTCATCGACCTGCCCGCCCGCGGCACCCGCCAACTGACGGTCACCCTCTCGGCCGCCAAGACTCAGAGGACCTATCCGCCCCGCGTGTTCGCCCAAATGCTGGTGCGCGACGCCAAGAAAGGCAAACATGCCCCTGTGCAATCCATCACCGTGCCCGGCACCACAAACTTCTACAACATGCTCTACGGCCACGGCCCCATGTTCGAATCGGAGCTGGTGGGCTACCGCATCTATTTCAATGAAAAACAGACCATTGACCCCTATGGCAAGTTCAACAAAGGACTGGAGCTGGAGAAAAGCCAATTCTATCCCAACGATGCCCAGCTGGCACAAGGCTTCGGCGACGACGTGCTCCTCGTGGGCAACAGTTGCGGCGTCGGCACCCTCAAGGGCTGGGACGGACAGAAGGCCACGCACGTGAAGCCGATAGCCAGCCGCACCGAACGCATCCTGGCAAGCGGCCCCGTACGCACCGTCGTCGAGGTGGAAGTGAAGGGCTGGGCCTATCAGGGAAGCGAACTCTCGATGACGCAACGCTACCTCCTCTATGCCGGCCACCGCGACCTGCGCATCGAGACGACCTTTGCCCGTCCCCTCCGGAATGAAGTCTTCTGCACAGGCGTACAGGACATCATGGGCAACGAAACCGTGGCCTATTCCGACCATCAGGGCCTGGCAGGCAGCTGGGGCAGGCATTGGCCCGTGACAGACACGGTGAAGTATGCCAAGGAAACCATCGGCATCGCCACCTACATCCCCCGGAAGTACGTCCTCCAGGAGGTGAAGGACGCCGACAACTACCTGTACACCCTCTCGGCTCCCGGCCAGACAGGCTTCCACCACTACACCATGTTCACCTCGCGCAAGGAGACCTTCGGCTATTCCACCGCCGAAGAGTGGTTCGCCTATCTGCGGGAATGGAAAGACGAGCTGGAGCATCCCGTAGAAATCAACATCCTGCCTTGAGTAGAAACACACTTTCACACGTATCCATTATACAATCAGACATCAAAGAGAATTTGCCATGAACATCACCAAAATACTTCTGGGGCTCTGTCTGCTGGCCACTTTGCCTGCGACCGCCCAACAAGGGAACTACGTATCGAAAGTGTGGGTGTCCGACCAAGGCGACGGCACATACCGAAACCCTGTCCTCTATGCCGATTATTCCGACCCCGACGTCTGCCGCGTAGGCGATGACTTCTATCTGACGGCTTCGAGCTTCAACTGCCTGCCGGGTCTGCCCATCCTCCACTCCAAGGATCTGGTGAACTGGAGCCTCATCGGAGCCGCCATCCCCAACAAACTGACTCCCGCGACCACTCCCGAACGGCCTGAACATGGCAACCGCGTATGGGCACCTGCCATCCGCCACCACAACGGGCTGTTCTACATCTTCTGGGGAGACCCCGACCAAGGTATCTTCATGGTGAAGGCCCAAGACCCGCAAGGTCCTTGGACCGAGCCAGTACTCGTAAAGGCAGGCAAGGGCATCATCGACCCCTGTCCTTTCTGGGATGAAGACGGACGCGTCTATCTGGCACATGCCTATGCAGGAAGTCGGGCCGGGCTCAAGAGCGTCATTGCCGTCTGCGAGCTCAATGCTGAAGCTACGCAGGCCATCACTCCTTCACGCATCGTCTTCGATGGACATGAAGCACACGAAACGTGCGAGGGCCCAAACTTCTATAAAAAGGGAGATTATTACTACATCTTCCATCCGGCCGGAGGAGTACCC
>CATXSD010000150.1 GCA_958402075.1 Mediterranea massiliensis
GGGAAGTGTTCCTCGAAGATGCTGCGGTAGTAGTATTCTTCCTTGTTCTGGGGCGGATTGATGGGGAAGCGTTCGGCTGCATGGGCCATCTGTTCGTCACTGACGGCGGCAGCGGT
Organism: Mediterranea massiliensis; assembly: GCA_958402075.1. Classification (GTDB taxonomy): domain Bacteria; phylum Bacteroidota; class Bacteroidia; order Bacteroidales; family Bacteroidaceae; genus Bacteroides; species Bacteroides massiliensis_D. The sequence goes on from CATXSD010000150.1 coordinate 117, forward strand.
GATGGCTTTCAGTGTGTCGATCCATGAGTAGCCTACCCCGTCGGAGAACTGTTCCTTCTGTCGCCAGGCCACGGCTTCGGGCAGGAGCTGGGCAAAGGCTTCGCGGACGATTTTCTTTTCGATGGTGTGGCCGGGACACATCTTGGCCGCCGGGTTCAGGCGCATGGCCACGTCGAGGAATTCCTTGTCAAGGAAGGGTACGCGGCCTTCGACACCCCAGGCAGACAGACTCTTGTTGGCCCGCAGGCAGTCGTAGAGGTGGAGCTTGGAGAGCTTGCGGACGGTCTCTTCGTGGAAGGCTTGCGGCGTGGGAGCCTTGTGGAAATAGAGGTAACCGCCGAACACCTCGTCTGCTCCTTCGCCGCTGAGCACCATCTTGATGCCCATCGACTTGATGACGCGGGCCAGCAGATACATCGGCGTGGAGGCGCGCACGGTGGTGACGTCGTAGGTTTCGATGTAATAGATGACGTCGCGGATGGCGTCCAGTCCTTCCTGAATGGTGTAGTTGATTTCGTGGTGCACCGTACCGATGTGTTCGGCCACCAGCCGCGCTTTCTCCAGATCGGGGGCGCCCTTCAGGCCCACGGCGAAGGAGTGGAGCTGCGGCCACCAGGCGGCCTGCTGTCCGTCGGTCTCGATGCGGCGGTCGGCATAGAGCTTGGCTACGGCCGAGATGACCGACGAGTCCAGACCGCCGGACAGCAGCACGCCGTAGGGCACGTCGCTCATCAGCTGGCGGCGTACGGCCTCTTCGAGGGCCGTGCGGACGGCCGATACCTGTGCCTGCCAGGCTTCGGGAGCGGTGCCCGAGGTGGCGGCGGTACGGGTGTCGTTGGGTGCCTTGGCGGTATAGTTGTCCTTGACGGCTTCGTAGTCGGTCCAGTCGCGCTTGTACCACGGGCGCATCTTGCCTTCGCGGCTCCAGTAGTAATGTCCGGGAAGGAATGGTTCATATTCGTCGCACATGCCTTCAAGGGCTTTCAGTTCACTGGCACAGTAGACGGTACCATCGGCATCGCGGCCTATATAAAGAGGTATGACGCCGATGGGGTCGCGGGCAATGAGGAACTCGTCGCGCTCTTCATCATAAAGAGCAAAAGCGAAGATACCGCTCAGCCGTTCGATGAAGTCGGTGCCGTAGCGGCGGTAGAGGGCGAGGATGACCTCGCAGTCACTTCCTGTCTGGAATTCATATTCACCGGCAAAGTCGGCACGGATGTCGCGGTGGTTGTAGATCTCGCCGTTGACGGCCAGAATCTGCTTGCGGTCGGGTGAATACAGGGGTTGTCCGCCGCTTTGGGGATCGACGATGGACAGGCGTTCGTGTGCCAGGATGGCCGAGCCTCCGCAGTAGATGCCGCTCCAGTCGGGACCGCGGTGGCGGATGCGTTTGGCCATGGTGAGGGCTTTTTGCCTCAGTTCAGGTGTCTGTTGTTTGATATTGAAGATACAGGCTATTCCACACATAATGTTTCGATGTTTTTTTTGAGGGGTTTGTTATACATTTCAATGAGTCAGCATCTGGTCGATGTCGGCGGCGGCACGACGGCCGGCGGCGATGCACTTCACCACGAGGCTGGGGCCTGTGGCAGCGTCGCCCGCTACGACGGCATTCTTCGGCAGCTGGGGCAACTGGGGTTTCAGGAAGCCCATGGCCAGCAGCACGAGGTCGGCTTTGATGACTTCTTTCTTTCCGGTAGGCTTCATGACGGGACGTCCGCCGTCGGGAGCGGGCAGCCATTCCACTTCTTCCACCTCTACGCCGGTGACGCGGCCGTTTTTGCCGATGAATTTGTTGGAGTTCAGGCTCCAGCGGCGTGTGCAGCCTTCTTCGTGGCTGGAACTGGTTTTCAGCACGAGGGGCCATTGCGGCCAGGGAGTGGCGGGGTTGTGGCCTACGGGCGGTTTGGGCATGATTTCGATCTGCGTGACGCTCAAGGCACCCTGGCGGTGCGAGGTGCCGATGCAGTCGCTGCCCGTGTCACCGCCGCCGATGACCAGCACGTGCTTGCCCTGGGCGGTGATGCGTTCCTTCGCGTCGAAGGTCTGTCCTGCCAGTACGCGGTTCTGCTGTCCCAGCATCTCCATGGCGAAGTGGATGCCTGCCAGGTCACGTCCGGGGATGGGCAGGTCGCGTGCCTGCGGTGTGCCGGTGCAGACGGCGTAGGCATCGTATCCGTCGGGCAGATTGGCCAGGTCGACGGTCGTATTGGGCTGGAACTTCACGCCTTCGGCCTCCATGATGCGCAGGCGGCGGTCGATGATGTTCTTGCCCAGCTTGAAGTTCGGTATGCCGTAGCGCATCAGGCCTCCTATGCTTTCGTCGCGTTCGAAGACGGTCACATCGTAGCCCCGGCGGTTCAGCTGGTTGGCGGCGGCCAGTCCGGCAGGTCCCGAGCCGATGACGGCTACGCGGTGTCCGTTGCGGGCATAGTGCTGCGGCTGGACGTAGCCTTCGCGGAAGGCGGCTTCGATGACGGCGGCCTCGTCTTCACGGATGGTGACGGGGGCGTCTAACGCGAGTTTCAGCACGCACGACTTCTCGCACAGTGCCGGGCAGATGCGTCCCGTAAATTCGGGGAAGTCGTTCGTGCGGCTCAGGATGTAGTAGGCCTTCTCCCATTCGCCCTTGTACAGGGCATCCTGGAACTCGGGCGGGCGGTTGCCCAGCGGGCAGGCCCAGTGGCAGAACGGTACGCCGCAGTCCATGCAGCGGCTGGCCTGCAGCTTGCGTTCGCTGGTGTTGAGCGTCTGCTCCACCTCGCTATAATCGTTTATACGTTCGTGTATCGGTCTGTATCCCGCTTCCTGGCGCGGGATGGTGAGAAATGCTTTCGGGTTTCCCATGATGTCATTTGTTTAATATGAAGTTATCATTTCGTTAGGAGTTAAAGAAGTTATTGAAGTTATAGAAGTTATAGCCGATAGCCTCGTAATTGAAGAGGAAAGCAGCAAACAAAAGTATTAGCTTTAACTTCCCAGACTCCTTTAACTTCCCTAACTTCCCAAACTCCTTTAACTTCTCTAACTTCTTTAACTTCTCTAACTCCTTTGTTATTTAATAATCTCTCTGTACCTCCGCAATCTTCTGTTGCAGTTTGCGCATCTGTTCTTCGGCCAGCACCTTCTTGTACTCGATGGGGGTTACCTGGATGAACTCTTCAACGTAGCGTGGCCAGTTGTCGAGCATGGTGCGTGCCAGTGCCGATCCCGTGTAGAGGTAGTGCTGGCGGATAAGTTCGTGCAGCTCCTTGCGCGAAGTGGCGTCCTCGAGCAGCGACAGTTCCACCATGTCCATGTTGCAGAAGTAGTCGAACGTGCCGCGGGGATCCCACACGTAGGCCACGCCGCCGCTCATGCCGGCAGCAAAGTTGCGGCCCGTCTGGCCCAGTACGACGACGCGTCCGCCGGTCATGTACTCGCAGCAGTGGTCGCCCACACCCTCGACGACGGCAATGGCGCCCGAGTTGCGCACGGCAAAGCGTTCGCCCGCCCGTCCGTTGATGTAGACCTCGCCGCTGGTGGCACCGTAGAGCAGGGTGTTGCCCACGATGGTATTCTGTTCGGCGGCAAAGTTGCTGCGTACGGGCGGTTGTACGGCGATGTGTCCGCCGCTCAGTCCCTTGCCCAGGTAGTCGTTGGCCTCGCCCTCCAGCTTGAAGCTGATGCCGTGGGCCAGGAAGGCGCCGAAGCTCTGTCCGGCCGAGCCTTTGAACTTCACGCTGATGGTACCGTCAGGCAGGCCGTCGTTGCCATACTTTGCAGCTACGGCTCCCGAGAGCATGGCGCCCACGGCGCGGTCGGTATTGCCGATGGCATATTCCAGCGACACTTCGTGGCGGTCGGTCAGGGCGGGAGCGGCGGCTTTCAGCATTTCCACGTCTTTCACGTGCTCAATGTCGTGCTGCTGCTGGGTGCAGTGGTGCAGGGCGGCGCCGTTCTCCACGCGGTGGAGCATGCGTCCGAAGTCCAGCAGGCTGGCCTTGCTGCCTGCCGCTGCCTGCCGGAGTTCGATGAGGTCGGTGCGGCCCACGATGTCATTCAGACTCTTGAAGCCCATCTCGGCCAGATATTCGCGTACCTCCTGGGCCAGGAAGCGGAAGTAGTTCACTACATATTTATAATGTCCGCGGAAGTGTTCGCGCAGGCGCGGGTCTTGCGTGGCCACGCCCACGGGACACGTGTTGGAGTGACACTTGCGCATCATCACGCAGCCCAGTACGATGAGGGCCGTGGTGCCGAAGGCAAATTCTTCGGCGCCCAGCAGGGCCATGCTGATGATGTCGCGTCCCGTTTTCAGCTGTCCGTCGGTCTGCAGGCGTACCTGTCCGCGCAGGCCGTTCAGCACCAGCGTCTGCTGCGTTTCGCTCAGGCCTATCTCAGGCGGGATGCCCGCATAGCGGATGGACGAGGCCGGCGATGCGCCGGTACCGCCCTCGGCTCCGGAGATGACGATGAGGTCGGCTTTCGCCTTGGCCACGCCGGCAGCGATGGTTCCCACACCGCTCTCGGCCACGAGCTTCACGCTGATGGCGGCATGCGGGTTCACGTTCTTCAGGTCGAAGATGAGCTGTGCCAGGTCTTCGATGGAGTAGATGTCGTGGTGGGGCGGGGGCGAGATGAGCGAGATGCCGGGGATGGAGTGGCGCGTGCGGGCGATGACCTCGTCCACCTTGAAGCCCGGCAGCTGTCCGCCTTCGCCCGGCTTGGCTCCCTGTGCCACCTTGATCTGTATTTCCTCGGCGTTCACCAGGTATTCCGCCGTCACGCCGAAGCGGCCCGAAGCCACCTGCTTCGTCTTGCTCGACAGGCTGATGCCGTCCACCTTTTCATGGAAGCGGATGCTGTCTTCGCCGCCTTCGCCCGTGTTGCTGCGTGCGCCCAGTTCGTTCATGGCCAGTGCCAGTGCCTCGTGGGCCTCCTTGCTGATGGCGCCGAACGAGATGGCTCCCGTCACGAAGTGCTTCACGATGCTTTCCACCGGTTCCACCTGTTCGATGTCGATCGGGTTGCGGCGGAAGCCGAAGAAGTCGCGCAGGAAGAGGGGAGCCTCCTTCTCGTCCACCGTGCGAGTGAATTCCTTGAACTTCTCATAGCTGCCCAGGCGTGTGGCCAGCTGCAGGCGGCTGATGGTATCGGGGTTCCATGCATGGCGTTCGCCGTCCCTGCGGTAGGACATCTGTCCGATGTAGGGCAGCAGCGGGTCCATTTGTGCCGGGACGAAGCCGTTGTCGTGGAAGGTGATGTAGTCCTTGGCGATTTCTTCCAGCCGGATGCCGCCGATGGTCGACGCCTCCGTTCCGAAGTAGCTCTTGAGCAGTTCCTCGCTCAGTCCTACGGCCTCGAATATCTTGGCACCGCGATACGAGCGGATGGTGCTGATGCCCATCTTGCTGATAATCTTGTAAAGTCCCTTGCAGATGGCTTTGATGTAGTTCTTCTCGGCCGTTTCGTAGTTCATCTGCACTTCTCCTTTCTTTACCAGGTCGTCCAGCACGGCATAGGCCATGTAGGGACAGATGGCGCTGGCGCCGTAGCCCAGCAGCAGGGCGGCGTGCATCACTTCGCGTATCTCGCCGCTCTCTACGATGAGGGCCGTCTGTACGCGCTTCTGTACGCTGATGAGGTGATGGTGCACCGCGCTGATGGCCAGTAGCGACGGGATGGCGGCCTGCCGGGCGTCAATGCCGCGGTCGGACAGGATGATGTAGTTGGCTCCGTCGGTCACGGCCTGCTCGGCTTCCTTGCACAGCTGCTCCAGGGCCTCCTGCAAGCCTGCCTTGCCGCGTGACGCTTCGAAGAGCATCGGCAGCTTCACCGTGTTGAATCCCTTGTAGCGGATGTTGCACAGGATGTCCAGCTGGGTGTTGGTCAGTATCGGGTGGGGCAGGCGCACCATCTTGCAGTGCGTTTCGTTGGGCAGCAGGATGTTCATGCCCACGGCGCCGATGTACTCGGTGAGCGACATCACCAGCTCCTCGCGGATGGGGTCGATGGCCGGGTTGGTCACCTGCGCAAACTGCTGGCGGAAGTAGTTGAACAGCAGTTGCGGCTGGTCGCTCAGCACCGCCAGCGGGGTGTCGTTGCCCATCGAGGCGGTAGGCTC
>CATXSD010000151.1 GCA_958402075.1 Mediterranea massiliensis
GCCACATGCTGCTGCTCCGCATGGGCGGCCAGTTGGCGGGCAGCCTGCTGATGATAGCCTTGCTGGCCGTCTGCCTGCTCTTTCAGATCAAGACCATCCTGAAGCAGCGGCGGGTGGACGAGATGCGCAGCAGCTTCGTGAGCACCATGATACACGAGCTGAAGCGCCCCGTCCAGACGTTGAAGATGTGCCTGGCCTATCTGTCCGACACCTCCCTCCGTACCGACACGCAGGCTACCGATGCGGTGGTGGACGACTCCATCGTCGAGGTGGACACCCTCTCGGCCTACCTCCAGAAGCTGCGCGACATGACGCGGGCCGACGACGAGCGTACACCGCTCAGCCTCCGAACCTTCGACTTCCGTCCGATGGCCGAGAAGACCCTTCGCCAGCTGCATATCCCCGACCACAAGCTCGTGACGTTCGAGACCCACTTCCCGCCCTCGCTCCCCGTGACGGCCGACCCCATGCACCTCTGCAACATCCTGAGCAACCTGCTGGAGAATGCCGTGAAGTATTCGGGCGACTCCGTCCACATCACCGTCACCTGCACGCTGGACGAGCATCGCTTCACCCTCACGGTGGCCGACAATGGCATCGGCATCCCGCCCGCCGAGCAGGTCCGTGTGTTCGACAAGTTCTACCGCAGCACCAGCCTGCCCGACCGCTCCGTGCCCGGCATCGGCCTGGGGCTGAGCTACGTGAAGCTGCTCGTAGAAGCGCATGGCGGCACCGTCGGCCTGCAGAGCCTGCCGGGACAGGGGACGACGGTAACCGTCACTATACCTCAATGAGAACACTATTATAAGGAATACAGGAGTCAGAAGTTAAGCAGTTAAGCCAAATGTCGTGCATCAATATGAACTATTGGCTTAACTTCTTAACTTCTTAACTCCTTATCAATAAATATAATCTGTATGAAACCCTTGAAGATCCTTTTTGCCGACGACGACCTGAAATACTCCCTGCTTCTGAAACGTTTCTTGGAGAAGGAAGGTTATGAAGTAACCTACGTAGGAAACGGTCGCATGGCCGTAGAGCAGTTTCCCCTGGTCAGGCCCGACCTGGTGCTGCTCGACATCAATATGCCCGAACTGAACGGCTTCGAAGTGGCGGCCCGCATCCGCGAGGCGGACAAGCACGTCCTTCTCTTCTTCCTATCCGACCGCAGCGACAAGGCCGATCGCCTGCAGGGGTTCAGCCTCCGGGCCAACGACTACCTGGCCAAGCCCTTTTACCCCGAAGAGCTCATTGCCCGCATCCGTGAGCGCTTTGCCCTCCAGCTGGAGGAAACGGTGGAGGAGGAAACCTACCGCTTCGGCAACACCGTATTCAACTACAACACCAACGAACTCCGTACGGCCAGCAGCAAGGTGCTCATCACTTCACGTCAGGCGGATATCCTCCGTCTGCTGGCCCTGAACGTCAACAACGCCGTGCCCCGCGACCAACTGTTGGAAGCCGTCTGGGGAGCGGTTTCTTATGCCAACTCCCTGGCGCTGAACGTGCAGATTACCTACCTGCGCAAGGCTTTGAAGAACGATTCGTCGGTGAGGATTGAGTCGCTCATGAAGAAGGGATACGTGTTGAGGGGATAAAAAAAGGGATGCCCCACGTCGCGTGGAGCATCCCCTCAAACCCAAAATTACCAGTTATTGTATGTATTTCAATCAGTACTTGAAATCCGTTGTCTTGACGTAGACGGCATAGTCCTTGATGAGGCCCGGGGCGCCCTTTTCGGCACGGGGCAGCATGCGGAAGCCGCTCACGTTGTATTCCTTGCCCAGGTCGATGACCACCTGATGGGGGAAGGCGGTGTTGTCCACCGTCTGCCAGAAGGTGCTCTCCTGCAGGTCGAATATCTTGTCGGCCGTGCGGTTGCCGCTGCGTGTCTCCTCGCTGTCGGCATAGACGATCTTCCAGTTTTCGCGCGACACGGGCTTGCCGTTGGCATCCAGCACATCGAACTCGGCGATGGAGGCGATGTTGTTTCCGTCGTAGTTGGACGTAGCGTTCAGGCAGAAGTAGCGTCCCTGGACGGGAGCGGCAAACTTCACTTCCTGCCAGCCGTTGCCGGGCTTGAAGGTACCCTTGTGCACGGGCTTCTCGGCGTTGAGCTTCAGCGCCTGTCCGTCCTTGCGGTGCGTTTCGGGAGCCTGTACGCGGAGCATGTCGAGGATGGGCTTCTCCAGGCCGACCACCTTCGTCTCGGCGGGTCCTTTCAGGTCGAGGACGATGATCTCGTTCTCACCTTCCTTCAGCCAGCATCCGGGCATGTAGAGTGTCTGCTGGGGGCCGATTTCCCAGAAGCGGCCCATGGCGTGTCCGTTCACCCAAACCATACCCTTGCCCCACGTCTGCATGTCGAGGAAGGTGTCGCCCGTCTTGTCCAGGCGGAAGGTGGCGCGGTAGTAGGCGGGACCGTCTACGGCCTGTCCTTTCTGATAGTTCTTGTCGCTGACAAATTCATAGAAGGGCGGCAGGTTGTATACCGACCAGTCTTTCAGTTCGGTGGCCTGTCCGTTGGCGATGACTTCCACCTTCTCGGTGATGCCCTTGCGGTCGTGGATGGACTTGTCGAAGTTCACGCGCCCCATGGCTTCCACGAGAATGTCCAGGCGGGTGCCCTTCTTCAGAGGCGACTTCAGCGGAAGAGTGAACTCGCCCTGGCGACGGTCGAGGCGTCCCAGCAGCTGGCCGTCGGCAAAGATCTGTGCCCAGTCGTGCATCTCGTCCAGATGGAGGGTACCTGAGATATCTTCCTTCAGGGTTGTGCGGTAGAGGATGCTGCCCCAGCCTTGGTCGAACTGCTCCATCGGTTTGACGCTCTCCGTCTGCTTGGGTTCGGGCAGGTTGTCGAACAAGGGGGCTACCTCCCATTCGGTGATGGCCGGTACCTCGATGACGGGGAAGGATTCGGGCGGCTCGGGCAGGGTTGTGCCTTCGGGAGCATATTGTTGCAACAGGTCGCGCAGTTGGTAGTACTTCGGCGTGAGCCAGCCGGCCTCGCTGATGGGCGCGTCATAGTCGTAGGAGCTGCACATGGCCGAGTAGGCGGGATTGTTGGCGCCGCCCCACCAACCGAAGGTCGTGCCTCCGTGGGTCATGTAGAGGCTGAAGGAGATGTTGCGGTCGAGCATGTCCTTGATGCCGCTCACCATGGTGGCGGCATCGCGCGTCTCGTGCTTGCGTCCCCAGTGGTCGAACCATCCGCTCCAGAACTCACTGCACATCAGCGGCGTGTCGGGACGGAGTTCCTTCAGTTTCTTGAATTGTTCTTCGATGTTGGCGCCGGTGCCGAAGTTCACCGTCCAGAGCAGGTCGTCCAGGGCGTTGTTGGTGAAGTTCGAGCTCCAGTCGCACTGGAAGAGGGGCACGTCCGTAAAGCCGGCTTCGCGCACCAGGTCGCGGATGGCCGATACGTAGGGCTTGTCGGTGCCGTAGGAGCCGAATTCATTTTCCACCTGCACCATGATGATGTTTCCTCCGCGGGTAATCTGCAGGTCGGTCAGCTGCTTGCCCACCTCCTTCATGAAGATGCCTACGCGCTCCATGTAGTAGGGGTCGAGCGAACGGAGCTGTACGTCCTGCTTCTTCAGCAGCCACCAGGGCAGACCGCCCATTTCCCATTCGGCACATACATAGGGGCCCGGGCGTACGATGACGTACATGCCGTGCTTCTGTGCCAGGCGGCAGAACTTGGCGATGTCCTTGTTGCCCGTGAAGTCGAACTTGCCTTCTTCCTGTTCGTGCAGGTTCCAGAATACATAGAGGCAGATGGTGTTCATGCCCAGTGCCTTGCACGACTCGATGCGCTGCTCCCAGTAAGGCTCGGGGATGCGCGGATAGTGGATTTCGGCGGCTTTCACCACCATGGGTTTCCCGTTCAGGAGAAACGTGCCTTTTCCCGCCTCGAACGTACCTGTCGTCTTTTGTGAACACGACGTCATCCCGCCGGCTATGCCTGCGGCCAGGAGGAGGGAGAGGGCGATGCTTGCTACTCTTCTCATGATATTGGTATAATCTATTTGAATATTGAACATTTGTGGCTCATTTTGTCAGCTTCACCCGTTTGATGGTGCCGTCTTCATTGAACTCCAGGCGGTCGATGCACACTTCGCGGTGTGTGCCGGGCGAGAGGCTCTTGTCAAGGTAATGCTTGTTGATGCGGTGGTAGACGATGTACCACTCGTCCGTGCCGGGCTTGCAGATGACCGAGTTGTGGGCCGGTCCGTAGATTTCCAGTTCAGGATTCTGGAGGGTGACGATGGGGTCGGAAGCCACCTGGATGGGTCCCAAGGGCGACTTGGCCGTGCCGTAGGCCACGTGGTAATTGGCCGAGCCGGTGTCGTCCACTGACCACATGAAGTAGCAGAGCCCGTTGCGGTAGAACACGTAGGGCGCTTCGCGGTAGGCATAGTCCTGCAATGTGCCGCCTTCGGGTGTCAGTACCTTCAGCGTTTTCTTCTTGATGGAAACCATATCCTTGTTCAGTTCGGCTCCAGCCATGTATCCGTTGCCCCAATACAGGTAGGACTTGCCCGAGACGGGGTCAGTAAAGACGTCCACGTCAATCTGCTGGCCGCCTCCCGTGGGCGATTCGGTAATCATCGGATGGCCCAGGTCGGTGAAGGGACCCGTGGGCGAATCAGCCGTGGCAACGCCGATCTGCTTACCGCCTCCGTTCTTCGGATTGCCGCTGAAGTACAGGTAGTAGCGGTAGCCGTCTTTGGTTTTCTTCTCCTCGATGGCAGGGGCCCAGGCGTTGCCGTCGGCCCAGGATACTTGATCAGATTTCAGGTCGAGCACGATGCCTTCGTAGGTCCAGTCCTTCAGGTCGCTGGACGAGTAGGCGGTGTAGTACCATCCGCCCCATCCGGGCTGGCCGTCGGTGGTGGAGTAGATGTAATATTTGCCGGTCAGGTTGGAGTAAATGATTTCGGGGTCGGCATGGAAGCCGGGGAGTACGGGGTTGTTGGGCAATTCGCCCAGTTCGGCCGGCTTGCCCCACTTGTCGGTGATGCGCTTCAGTTCGCTTCGGGTGATGGGGATGATGGTGCCGTGGCGCGGATGGAAGTTCATTTTTACGTCGTGGTCGATGACCTTGAAATGCTCCAGGTCGGTAGTTTCCGTAAACTGGTAGGCACCTTTCATGTAGACGTCATACATCAGGATGTATTTGTCCTCGCCTATCAACTTGAAGGTACCGGCGCCTTCCACCGCTTCCTTGGTTTGTTGCTTGTATTCCAGATTTTCTTTCCACTGGCCGGAGGTCAGGGAGTTTGTGGTAGCTACGCGGATGCCGTTGCCGTGTCCTTCCGTCTTGTAGAACAGGTGGTAGATGCCGTCTTTGTAGACAATGTCTCCGTCGATGCACGATTTCTTGTCGGCCGGAACGAACAATGGCTTGGGTTCTCCTTCGAGGTCGGTGAAGTCGGCATTGGCATAGGCGTAATAGATAACGTCAGGGCCGTCACCGTATTTCATGGACCAGTAGACCATGTACTTTCCCGCTTCGGGGTCATAAATGGTTTGAGGGGCCCACACACGTTTCAGCTTTTCTTGGCCTTCATAGCGCTTCTGCATGTTGATGACCGAGTGCGACCAGTTTACCAGGTCGGTCGACTTAAGCAACACCATGGCGCGGTTGGAATCCCATCCGTTGTCCGATACCATGTCCGTCACCACCATGTAGAACGTCTTTCCGTCTTCGCAACGCAGGATGTGCGGGTCGCGTACGCCGCCGGTCGAGCTGATGACTTTGGAGTCGATGACCGGTTTGTTGTCGTTCAGTGCCCAGTAGGTATATCCGTCCATGCTGACGGCATAGCATACGGCCTCCTGGCTGATGTGGTTGCCGGTGAAGTAAACGAAGAGATAGGCTGCCAGGTCTTTTTCTTCAATCTTCTCTGCAAAGGCGGGAGTCAAGACCGACAGGCATAAAAGGAAAGCAAGAATTTTGTTTTTCATGTCTGAATGGTATATGTATGTAGTTTTTGTTTGCGCAAATTTACGAATAAACAATGGTTACAGGGTAGTCAAATCATTCAAAAATAGGTAGAATATCATGCAATGAAAGATATTTGTGTAGATAATAAAGAAAAATCCGCCTCACACCGTGTGGCGAAGGCGGATTTTCTTGATTTTGC
>CATXSD010000152.1 GCA_958402075.1 Mediterranea massiliensis
CAGCGTATTCGAAGCATACGGCGACGGCTGGACGGTGAGACACAGCTGGGGCATCCCTTTTGAAAAAACGACCAAACGGATTGTTTATAACGCCGGTGACCGTGGCTGCAATACCCAGGGAGCTTTCCTGACGGACGACGGTTGTGTACAGGCGCCAGCCTGGAAGGACGAGAAGCTGGTGCCGGGTACCATCTTTGTGATGCGTGGATGGGGACGGCCTACGCCGGGAATATTCCTGTCGCACAACGTGGATACGCGCTTGGAGAACATCCGGGTGCACTATGCCGAAGGGATGGGGCTGCTGGCACAGCTGTGTGAAAACATCACGCTCAAGAAGTTTCAGGTCTGCCTGAAGGGAGACGACGATCCGCGTTACTTCACGACGCAGGCCGATGCTACCCATTTCTCGGGCTGCAAGGGGAAGATTATTTCCTGCAACGGCTTGTACGAGGGAATGATGGACGATGCCATCAATGTGCACGGCACGTATCTGAAAGTCATCAGACGGCTGGACGACCATACTTTGGTGGGCCGCTACATGCACGATCAGGCCTGGGGCTTCGAATGGGGACGGGCAGGTGACGAAGTGCAGTTCATCCGTTCGCGTACCATGGAACTGACGGGCGGGACGAACCGCATCGCTTCCATCCGTCCTTACGACCGCGAGACGACGGAGGGTGCACGGGAGTTTCTGATCACCTTCCAGGAGCCGGTAGATGCCTCTGTCAGTGAAGCGGACGGCTTCGGCATCGAGAATCTGACGTGGGCTCCCGAAGTGGTGTTCGCGGGCAATCTGATCCGCAACAACCGGGCCCGGGGAGCCTTGTTCAGTACGCCACGGCCTACGTTGGTGGAAAACAATACCTTTGACCATACTTCGGGTACGGCCATCCTGTTGTGCGGCGACTGTAACGGATGGTTTGAGACCGGTGCTTGCCGCAAGGTCCTGATTCGGAACAACCGCTTCATCAATGCCCTGACCAGTCTGTACCAGTTTACCAATGCCGTGATATCCATATATCCCGAAATTCCCGAACTGGAGCAACAACAGGTTTATTTCCATGGCGGGAAAGACGGCGGCATTGTGATTGAGGGCAATACGTTCGACACGTTCGATGTCCCTATCCTGTATGCGAAGTCGGTCGACGGCCTGGTCTTTCGGAACAATGTGATTCGAACGAACCGGGAATATCCTCCGTTCCATCCCAACCGGAACCGTTTCCGGCTGGAACGGGTGACGAATGTGTCGATTGCGGAGTGACGGACCGGTAAGAAGCAGAACGACCCGACCGACGGTGACCTGTTTGTCGTCAAGCTGAAGGCCGGCCGGAACGTGAAGTTCAACCTGCAGGCAAGGATGGTTTTCTGGTGAACAGGCGGATGGTAGTCAGAAAGTTTTGAAAAAGAAAGGGATATTCTTGTTTCGTGAGCAAGTAATGTCTACCTTTGCGACATATTAAAAAAGAATCATTTTATTCTTTAACTTTTAAATATAAACCGTTTATGAAAAAAATTGGAACATTATTGTTAGCCATGTCATTGGCTTTGGGTGCATGCTCCACACAATCGACCTCGACCGTTCAGACGAACGACAAGGGTACGCAGTGGGAGTGGAAGCAAGGAACCATTGTAGTGAAAACGCCTGAACGTCCGGCCGGACAACAGAGCGTGCTGGGACTGACCCTCCCGAAGATGGACGTTGTGCGTGTGGGCTTTGTAGGCCTGGGCATGCGTGGTCCGGGTGCTGTAGAGCGCTTCACTTATATCCCCGGTACTCAGATTGTAGCCCTTTGCGACTATGAGAAGGAACGTGCCGAGCGTTGCCAGCAGTTGCTGAAGAAGGCTTCCCTGCCGAAAGCAGCCATCTATTCGGGCGCCAAGGGCTATGAAGAGCTCTGCAAGCGCGATGACATTGACCTGGTTTACATTGCTGCCGACTGGTTGCATCACTTCCCCATTGCCAAGTGTGCTTTGGAGAACGGCAAGAACGTGGCTATCGAAGTACCTTCGGCCATGAACCTGAAGGAGTGCTGGGAGCTGATCAACCTGAGCGAGAAAAATCGTAAGCATTGCATGATTCTGGAGAACTGCTGCTACGACTGGTTTGAAATGAATACGTTGAACATGGCCCAGAACGGCGTGTTCGGCGAGGTAATCCGCGCACAGGGTGCCTATATCCACAATTTGAACGAATTCTGGGATTACTATTGGAAGAACGGCGAGAACGACAAGCTGGGCTGGCGTCTGGACTACAACATGCGTCATCGCGGCGACGTATACGCCACTCACGGCCTTGGCCCTGTGGCACAGGCTCTCAACATCCATCGTGGCGACCGCATGACGACGCTGGTAGCTATGGATACCAAGTCAGTGATCGGTAAGGCTCTCGTGGAGGAAAGAACAGACTCTGTCTGCAACAACTTCCGCAACGGTGACCACACCACTACGCTGATTCGCACTGCCAACGGCAAGGTGATTGAAATCCAGCACGACGTTATGACTCCCCAGCCCTATAACCGTCTGTATCAGCTGACCGGTACCAAAGGCTTCGCCAACAAGTATCCGGTAGAAGGCTATGCCCTCGACGCCGCACAGATGAGCGCTTCGGGTGTACAGCCCAAGGTAGACGACCTGAGTGCACACGGATTCATGTCTGATGCCGACATGAAGGCACTGGTTGAGAAATACCAGCACCCCATCCTGAAGAAATATGGTGAGATGGCCAAGGAAGTAGGCGGTCACGGTGGTATGGACTTCATCATGGACAGCCGTCTGGTATACTGTCTGCAGAACGGTCTGCCGCTGGATATGGATGTATACGACCTGGCCGAGTGGTGCTGTCTGGCCGAGCTGGGTGAGTTGTCTATGGACAACGGTTGCGCTCCGGTCGAATTCCCCGACTTTACCCGTGGCGAATGGAACGTTGTGAAGGGTTACAAGCATGCCTATGCAAGCCCCGAGGACGAAAAGGCCAGCATGGAGAAAGCACAGGCCTTCACCGCCAAGCTGAAAGAGCAGGGCGCCAAGGAATGGGCTCAGGAAGCTGACAAGAAATAAGTGACAGGACATAAAGAAGGAAGGTGTGCCGGAAGGGGAATTTCCCCTGTGGCACACCTTCTTTTTTTGCAGGAAGCCGGACAATGTCCGGTTTTTTCACTATATTTGCCTTGTAAACCCTACAAAAAGTCTGATATGAAGAAAACATGGCTATTGGCCTGCTGTCTGTTGCTGGGCATGAAGATGCAGGCGCAGGAACCTCTGATTGAGCCGGAAGAAGGCCGTACCTTGCTCGAACGCTTCACCAAGGGCGGCAAGTCCATTACGTCGAGCAGCATGAACCTGCAGTTCTATACCTCGGCAGCCGCCAATTTTGTGGACGGCTCGCTCGATGAGGCTGCGTTCAAGATTAACGGAGTCCGCCTGGAGCTGCTGGGCGATTTCGGCAAGAACTTTTCCTATCATTTCCGCCAGTCCTTCAACAAGTACAGCAATCCGCGTGTGCTGGACAACCTGTCCTCGTCGGTAGAGTGCGCATCTGTCGGGTGGCACGTGAAGCCCCACTTTGCACTGACGGTGGGCAAGCAGGCCATCCAGCTTGGAGGTTACGAATATTGGGTGAATGCCATCCGGGTGCGTGAATTCAGCGACTTCAACAATTACATCAACTGCTATCAGGCGGGCGTGAACGGGTCTGTTATCTTCTCGCCCACGCAGCAGATCAATGTGCAGATGGTGAACAATTCGGCTGGGCGGGGCGACGAAGCCTTTCTGTACGGGCGGCCCGAGGGGGTGGAGAAGGTGAAGGTACCTGTGCTCTCGACCCTCAACTGGGACGGCTACTTCTGCAACAAGGCCCTGAACCTGCGCTACTCCCTTTCGTGGGGCGAGCTGGCCCGCAAACGTGACATTCTGTATGTGACAGCGGGCAATGTTTGGGAAAAGGGGCCTGTGGTGGCCTATGTCGACCTGATGTACTCGCGCGAAGGCATCGACACGAAGGGACTGGTCAGCGAGCTGTCGGCCTCCCTGCCCGAGGGTGGGGTGACGGCCCAACACGTACAATACTTCACCACCATCATCAACCTGGACTATCAGGTACACAAGCATTGGAATGTCTATGCCAAAGGTGCCTACGAACTGGGTGGCGTGTATCGTGCGAACGGTCCGTACGAGGAAGGCCTCTACCGCCGTACGTGGAATGCCCAGCTTTGCGCAGAGTACTTCCCAATGGACAACAGCGAGCTGAAGATTTACCTGCACCTGCTCTACAAGCAGCATGGCCTGACGGCCCGTGCCAAGGCATTGGGAGCCGATGATTATTCCTCGCAGCGCATCTCGTTGGGGCTGGTCTATACCATTCCCGTCTTCTAAGGCTTGCGCACCTGTCCGTTTCCTTCGATGATCCACTTGTAGGTGGTGATTTCCTCCAGTGCCATGGGGCCCCGGGCATGCAGCTTCTGCGTGCTGATGCCTATCTCCGCGCCCATGCCGAACTGGCCTCCGTCGGTGAACGAGGTCGGCGCGTTGACGTAGACGCAGGCGGCGTCCACATCGCGGCAGAAGCGGGCGGCGGTGGCGGGGTTTTCTGTCACGATGCACTCGCTGTGGCGGGAACTGTATCGGCGGATGTGGGCCAAGGCTTCGTCCAGGCCGTCTACGGTCTTGATGGCCATCTTGTAATCCAGAAATTCGCGGCCGAAGTCTTCTTCCGTGGCCGGGAGGAGCCATTCGTCGGGGTAATGTCCCTTCAGGGCGGCGTAGGCAGGTTCGTCGGCATAGAGGATGACGTTCTTCTGGGCCAGCGGCGCACAGAGTTGGGGCAGATCGGCCAAGCGTTGGCGGTCCGTCAGCAGGCAGTCCAGCGCGTTGCACACGCTGACGCGGCGGGTCTTGGCATTGAAGACGATAGCGGCGCCTTTGGTCAGGTCGCCGTCGCGGTCGAAGTAGGTGTGGCAGATGCCTGCACCCGTCTCGATGACCGGCACGGTTGCCTCGCGGCGGACAAAGTCTATCAGCTTGCTGCCTCCGCGGGGAATGATGAGGTCTACGTACTTTTCGGCATGGAGCAGTTCGGCGGCAGCCTCGTGGCTGGCGGGCAGAAGCTCGACGCAACGGGTGTCGATGCCCTGCTGGGCCAGTACGCGGTGTATGGTACGCACCAGGGCGCGATTGGATTGGTCGGCATCGCTTCCGCCCTTCAGCAGGCAGGCGTTGCCACTCTTCAGGCAGAGGGCGAAGACATCGAGCGTCACGTTGGGGCGTGCCTCGTAGATGATGCCGATGACGCCGAAGGGGATGCTCCTCTTCTGCAGGTGCAGGCCGTTGGGCAAGGTCGACTCCTTGAGGATGCGTCCCAGCGGCGAGGGTAGGGTGGCTACGTGGCGGATGCCGTTGGCGATGTCCTTCAGGCGGGCTTCGGTCAGTTTCAGCCGGTCGTATTTGGGGTCGGAAGGGCTCATGCGGGCCAGGTCCTTGCGGTTCTCTTCCAGCAGGTAGGGCATGTCGGCCTCCACGGCATCGGCCACGGCGCGCAGGGCACGGTTGATGTCTTCGTCGTTCAGGGCCAGCAGGTGGAGGCTGGCAGTACGGACGGCGGCGAAGGTGTCTTCCAGCGAGGGAAGTGCCGGTGGGGCGGCTGCTCCTTGGGCGGGCGGGTGCGATGGGAGGAAGTGGGTGCAGGGCGTCTCTTCGGGCCGTTCCATCAGGTCGGTCAGGATGTCGTTGCGCTTGCCGTTGGCGATGTACACGTCGATGCCCTGCGCCGCTATCTGGCGGGCGATGCGGGCTTTGGTGTGCATGCCGCCCCGTCCCAGGCTCGACTTGCCGCTCTGGATGTAGTCGTCCAGCGGGTCGTCGGGGCTGATTTCGCGCAGGATGTGCGATGTCGGGTCGGTGGGCGCACCATTGTAGATGCCGTCGATGTTGCTCAGGATGATGAGTGCCTGTACCTCCATCATCGTGGCTATCTGGCCGGACAGCTCGTCGTTGTCGGTGAACATCAGTTCGCTGAGCGAGATGGTGTCGTTCTCGTTGACGATGGGGATGACACCGTTCTCCAGCATCACCCTCATGCAGTTCTGCTGCGTCAGGTAGTGGCTGCGTGAGGCGAAGTTTTCCTTGACCGTGAGCA
>CATXSD010000153.1 GCA_958402075.1 Mediterranea massiliensis
TTTTTCCTGACTTCGTCACTATAAAAACATCAATTTTATAATGTATTGATAAATAATGTTTTGTAACTTTGCATACCCTGATTTTGGGGTACGCAAAGTATTTTTGTATGTTTATCAAGCGAAAAAAGAATCGGTCAGGTACTGTAAGTATTGTTGTAGCTGAAAAGATTTCAGGTTATTATAAGGAGCTTACCACTATAGGTATAGCACGCACTCAAGAAGAGACAGATTCTCTCATAATGAAAGGTCGTAAATGGATAGATGAGGAACAGGAACGTCGCCATCCACGGCTGGATCTTTTCGGTGAGGGACGTAAGAAGTGTAAGGCAGAACTTCTGAGTGCCGAACAGATGCTTTCGTGCATAACTAACATCTCGATCAATGGAGCAGACCTGATACTTGACCGTGTCTTTGACAGCGTGGGATTCAACAGGATAGATGATGAGGTATTCCGCCAACTTGTAAAAGCCCGCTTGTCTTATCCTGCAAGCAAGGCTGCCACAGTGGAGTATCTGAAGAATCATTTTGACGAAGATGTCAGCCTGTCGAAAATCTATCGCTATTTGGACAAACTGAGCGATAATCAACATAAGATAGTTCAGGACATAAGCGTCCTTCACACAAAGAGGATCTTAGGCGGCCATATCGGTGTGCTGTTTTATGATGTCACTACACTCTATTTTGAATCGGATTATGATGATGAGCTTCGCAAAACCGGTTTCTCCAAGGAAGGGCGTCATCAGAACCCTCAGATTATATTGGGCCTGTTGGTCAGTATTGGTGGTTATCCGCTTGCATATTGCATTCATGAGGGCAACAAGTACGAGGGGCACACGATGCTTCCTGTAGTGACGGAATTTGTCCGGAAATATAAACTGGAAGATTTTATCGTGGTGGCTGACTCAGGGTTGATGAACAACGATAATATAGCCGACCTTGAAGCAAACGGTTACAAGTATATCATCGGTGCGAAAATCAAGAACGAGAGCAGGAAGATACAGGAATGGATACTGGAGCAGCCTAAGACAGACAGCCAAATGGTTGAATACGACAAAGGCAACGGACAGAGGTTGTTGGTCGGATATACAGAAGACCGTGCCCGAAAGGACGCTTATAACCGGGAGAAAGGTATACGCCGTCTGGAGAAGGCATACCACAGAGGTACGCTTACCAAAGACAATATCAACAAGCGCGGATACAACAAATTCCTGAAAATGGAAGGAGATGTAAAAGTGACCATCAATTACGAGAAACTGGAGAAAGATGCGAAATGGGATGGTCTCAAAGGATACCTTACCAATACGAATATACCAGTAAATGATGTGTATGCCGCCTACCACAACCTATGGCATGTTGAAAGAGCTTTCCGCATATCAAAATCAAAGATTGAGATAAGACCAATGTTTCACTTTACAAGGCGCAGGATAGAAGCCCATGTCTGTATCTGCTTCGTGGCCTTGAAAGTTTACAAGGAATTGGAGCGTCTGCTGAAACTCTCGGGCATAAATATGAGTGTGGACAAGGTGCTCGAACTTGCTAAAACTATAGTGACCATACAGGTTACATTGCCTCAGAACAAGCAAACGATCAACAGAACTATGCTGATGAAACGCCATCAACGCATTGCTCCATTGTTTGCTGATGAATTTTGGGGTACGCGTTGACGAAGTCAGGAAAAAATGCCCTCCGCTGGCGGAGGGCATTCCCAAGTAAATCTATGGTCGGTGTGGGTTACCTGATGCGTCGGTAGCCGTATACAGCCAGGTCGCCGAGCTCTTCCTCGATGCGGAGCAGCTGGTTGTATTTGGCCATGCGGTCCGAACGGCTCAGGGAGCCGGTCTTTATCTGCCCGCTGTTCGTGGCCACGGCAATGTCGGCGATGGTAGCATCCTCTGTCTCGCCCGAGCGGTGGGAGGTGACGGTGGTGTAGCCGTGACGGTGGGCCATCTCGATGGCATCGAGCGTTTCGCTCAGCGAGCCGATCTGGTTCACTTTGATGAGGATGGAGTTGGCACAGCCCATTTCAATACCTTTGCGCAGGAATTCCACATTGGTCACGAAGAGGTCGTCGCCCACCAGCTGGCAGCGGTGTCCGATGCGCTCGGTCAGCCGTTTCCAGCCTTCCCAGTCGTTCTCGCTCATGCCGTCCTCGATGGAGTCGATGGGATACTTGTCGATAAGTTCCTCCAGGTAGGCTATCTGTTCGTCGGCGGTGCGCTTCTTGCCTTTGGCGCCTTCGAAGATAGTGTAGTCGTACACGCCGTCTTTATAGAACTCGCTGGAGGCGCAGTCCATGCCAATCTTTACATCCCGTCCCGGTTCGTAGCCGGCAGCACGGATGGCGGCCATGATGCTGTCCAGCGCGTCTTCTGTTCCCTCCAGTGCGGGGGCAAAACCTCCCTCATCGCCTACGGCAGTGCTGAGGCCGCGGTCGTGGAGTACCTTCTTCAGGGCGTGGAATACTTCGGCGCCCATGCGCAGACCTTCACGGAAGGAAGGGGCACCTACGGGGCGTATCATGAACTCCTGGAAGGCAATGGGCGCATCGCTGTGCGAGCCTCCGTTGATGATGTTCATCATGGGCACGGGCATCACGTACGTGTTTACGCCGCCTATATACCTATATAAAGGAATGTCGAGCGCACACGCGGCAGCCTTGGCCACGGCAAGCGACACGCCGAGGATGGCGTTGGCACCCAGACGTGACTTGGTGGGCGTGCCGTCCAGTTGGAGCATCTTGTGGTCGATGGTACGTTGCTCCAGGGCCGACAGGCCGATGAGGGCAGGGGCTATGATCTGATTCACATTCTCTACGGCTTTTAACGTTCCCTTGCCACCATAGCGGTGCTTGTCGCCGTCACGAAGTTCCAGGGCCTCGTGTTCGCCGGTCGATGCGCCCGAAGGCACGGCGGCACGGCCCATGGCGCCGCATTCCAGCATTACGTCTACTTCTACAGTGGGATTGCCGCGCGAGTCGAGTATCTCGCGGGCGGTGATTTTTTCTATTCTCATACTTTCCTTGTTTTGATGGTTTATTGTTCTGACGTTTCTTTTCAGATAACATTTTTCGGTGGCACAAAGTTCGGTGAAAGGCCGTTTCTGTGCAATACCTACAATCGAGTATTTGGATGTGTGGGAAATACCAAAAACAGGCGATTGTGGGAAAAGTGATTTCTGCGGAACTTTGCAGCCGGAAATCAAGAGCAGAAAGAGATTGAAAACAACTACACTTACTTTATGGATGGCAGGTCTGATGTGCCTGCTGGGAATATCGGTGCTCCGGGCACAGGGGCCTCATGGCAGAAGACACGATGCTGGGAATCGTTGCCTCGTGTCAGGTAAAATCACTTCTACGGAACAGGAAACGGTCGATTTCGCCACCGTCTATCTGAAGGGAACGTCCTATGGCGGTGCGACCGACGGTGAGGGACGCTTCCGCATCCATGCCCCCGCAGGCAAGTATACGTTGGTCGTTTCGGCCGTGGGCTACAAGACGGTGGAACGGCCGCTCACCTTGGATAAGGAGGGCACGCACGGTGTGGACATCACCATCACTCCCGACGTACAGCAACTGGAAGAGGTGACGGTCGTCTCTACGGGTGTGAGCCGTGTCAAGCGTTCGGCCTTCAACGCCGTGGCGGTAGACACCCGTGAACTGCAGAATACCACCAAGAACCTGAGCGAGGCCCTGGCCAAGGCACCGGGCATGAAGCTGCGCGAGTCGGGCGGGGTGGGTTCGGATATGCAGGTGATGATGGACGGGTTCAGCGGCAAGCACGTCAAGGTGTTCATCGACGGTATCCCGCAGGAGGGCACAGGTAGCTCGTTCGGTCTGAACAACATCCCCGTGGGCTTTGCCGAACGCATTGAAGTATATAAAGGTGTGGTGCCTGTAGGCTTCGGTACCGATGCCATCGGCGGTGTCATCAACATCGTGACAAACAAGCAGCGCCGCCGCTGGTTTGCGGACGCTTCCTATTCCTACGGTTCGTTCAACACGCACAAGTCCAACGTTCGCTTCGGGCAGACCTTCCGCAATGGATTTACCTACGAGGTGAATGCCTTCCAGAACTATTCGGACAACGATTACCACGTCGACGCTCCTGTGCTGAACTTCGAGACAGGCAGCTTCAACGAGAAAGAGCTGGTGCGCGTCCGCCGCTTCAACGACACGTATCACAACGAGGCCGTCGTCGCCAAGGCGGGCTTCGTGGACAAGCCGTGGGCCGACCGCCTGATGGTGGGCTTCATCTGGTCGCACATGTACAAGGACATACAGACGGGTGTCCGCCAGAAGACCGTCTTCGGCGAGAAGCATCGTTACGGCCATTCGCTCATCCCTTCGGTGGAGTACAGCAAGCGTAATCTGTTGCTGAAGGGACTCGACCTGACGTTGTCTGCCAACTACAACCGCAACGCCACCACCAATGTGGATACGGCCCACTACAAATACAACTGGCTGGGCGAACGCTACCCGCTGAACACGCCTGGCGAACAGTCGCGCCAGTACAGTCGCGCCGACAACGACAACTGGAACGCCACGGCTACGCTGAACTATCGCCTGGCCCGCATACATACGTTCACCCTGAACCACGTGCTCAGCACTTTCCGCCGTGACAACACGTCGCTGCTGGCTGCCGAGGCACAGACCGACCCCATTGCCAAAGAAACGCGCAAGAACATCACCGGCCTCTCTTACCGCCTGATGCCGACCGACCGCTGGAACCTCTCTGCCTTTGGCAAGTACTATCGCCAGTATGTGGCCGGCCCCATGGCCGAAGACGACACCGGCAGCAACTATGTGCGTACCGACCGGACGGTCAGCTCCTGGGGCTATGGTGCGGCCGGCACTTACTTCGTGCTCGACGGTCTGCAGGCCAAGCTGTCCTATGAGCGTGCCTACCGCCTGCCCACCATCGAAGAGATGTTCGGTGACGAGGACCTGGAGAGCGGGCAGATCAGTCTGCGTCCCGAGAGCAGCCACAACGTGAACTTCAGTCTGAGTTACAGCAAGACCTGGGGCCGCCACTCCGTCTACGTGGAGGGCGGGCTGGTGTACCGCGACACGCACGACTACATCCAGCGCAACGTGCAGGACCTGAGCGGTGGCAAGGAGAACGCCACTTACATCAATTATGGCAACGTGCTGACCAAGGGCTACAACCTCTCCGCCCGCTACAGTCTGGGGCGCTGGCTCAGCCTGGGCGGTAACTTCACCCAGATGGACGTGCGCGACAATGAACGCTACCAGATAGGCAGTACGGGCAACGCGGTTGAGAACTTGGGCTATCGCTCGCGCATGCCCAACGTGCCCTACCGTTTCGCCGACTTCGACGCCAACCTTTACTGGCACGACCTGGGCGGACGGGGCAATGTGCTGACGCTGACCTACGACAACCAGTGGACGCATGCTTTCTCCTACTACTCCGAGGTCATCGGTAGCAGCAGTGACTACATCGTCCCCAACCAGCTGGCCCACAACCTCATGCTGAATTATAGCTTGAAGGGCGGCCGCTACAACTTTTCCGTCGAATGCCGCAATTTGACAGATGCTGACCTCTACGATAATTTCAGCCTGCAGAAGGCAGGACGGGCTTTCTACGGCAAGGTACGGGTATATTTCGGTGATTGATTACGCTCCGCAAAAAGTTTTGGCTGACTGAAAAACAGCTAATTTATAAATATAAAATGAAAAGAAGAAGATGAAAAAGAACAAGAACTACTTACTGACAGGCCTCTTTGCTGCCACGCTGGCCGCTATGGCCTTGGCTTCCTGTTCGGAGGACGAACCGAATAACGGAGGCAATGGTGATGAAGCTGCCAAGGGAAACTACGTGATAGCCGCTACTGTGACCAGCAGCAGTACCGATACCTACGTGCTGCTGACTGCTCCCTCGCTCGACGAAGGCGAAGTGACTACCCAGGGCAATGGTCTGGTGAACGAAGGTGCCACTTATTGGGTATTCTATGGCAATCGGTATCTTTATGCCCTGAACTACCACCAGGGAGAGGCGGGTACCACACAA
>CATXSD010000154.1 GCA_958402075.1 Mediterranea massiliensis
ATGATGCACGTCAGCCGCGTTACCCTGAACAATGCAGTGGTGGCCCAGTTCGGTCTTTCTGCCAACCACCCGCTGAAACAACGGCTGTTGGAAGCCCTGAAGAACGACTTGCTTTTCACCGACTGCACTGTCAGCCAGCTGGCCGACAAATTCCATTTTTCGGATCCGAGCCATCTGATGCGTTTCTTCAAGCAGCAGACCGGTAAAACCTGCTCCCAATATCTGTCGGACTATAAAAATGGGGTGTACGAATGATGTAAGGCAATGCCGGACGGTGGTTCTTATAATTGTACATGACTTTTACATTCTACAGAAAAATAGATTTTATGATTGATAATGGATTACAGTGTCATTGCAAGCGTGAACAGTAGTTCACGTCCACGCAGTTTGTAATTATAGCTGTAGGTATTGATAGAATTGTATATCGTATAGCTATATGAATCTTGGTTTAACGCGTTTTGCAAGCTCAGATTAAACCTGAAAGCCTTGAACAGCCAGGTTATGTCAAAATCAAGCAGGCCCGTTGTTTTACTCTGATTCTCGCTCAGATCCTTTTTCACGATGTCTGATGAAGCGGACAAGATGAGAGAGTGTATCGGTGTGACTTTTAATGAGATTTTATGTACCTGCGACCAATAACTTCTCTTGATGTCCTCATAACTCAAGAAAGTTTTGCTTATTTCACCGGAATAGTCCAATTCGACATATTTGCAGGGCTGCGAGGTCACTGTCGGGGAAATGCCGACACTTTGCCAAGAATAGGTCGTGAGCAAGTTGTTCTGCTCTGCCTGCTGCTGTCTCCATATATACAGTCCATTTAATGAAATTTTTGTCTTGATGGATTCAATTTGTTTGGTAATGCCCAGTTGTGCCGTTGTGTTATGGGTATTGTTGGGCATGTACAGGTAAGTCGACCGAATCAAGTCTGATGCTACCTTTTGGGATGTCAGCAGATTGCTGTGCTCACGTTGGTACATGATGTCAGCATTTACAAACCACATGTCCAATGGTATCTTATAGTCATAGTGCAGGTTTGCCATTAACGATTGATTGTCCTGCAGAATGCCGGAACTGATTTTTTGAGTTGTGTTGTCCGTCTGCACCGGGGATGTCAGAAAGTCCAGGATGTCCCCAAAGTTTCGTGTATAGGCTACTTGCGTTCTGAATGCAGAACGGCTGCTGAATTTATAGTTGAAATAAATTCCGGGACATACGGAAAAGAAGCTGAATTTATCTTTTTCATTCTGTATGTGGTTCCTGTTGTAGATGTAATCCATCCGCATCGGTACGTCGGCCCGAAAGACATATATGCGTTTCGGATGGGTATATTCATACCGCGGAGCAAAAGCAACACTCAATTTACCTCCTGTCATGTCGTTCTTATTGTCTGTATTGTCCCGGCAGGACCGTAAATCTGTTTGCATTTTATCTGCCGAATAGTTCAGTGACAGTGGAAGATAAAAACGTGAGTTCTTGAAATCATAAATCGCAGACAGGAGATTCTTGGTCTGAAAGCTCAAGCTGTTTGCACGCTGATGAATGTCGTTTCCTTCGTTTGTGACAGTCAGCCTGACTTGTGGCGTGTTGAATAACAGCACGGATGATGACAGCCTCCAGCGCAGTTTCTTCCTGCGCCAGCTATATGAAAAATTATTTCCTACATAGTAGTCACGCATGGTCTGTTGCTGCATAAGTGCCTGGCCGTTTTCCGTAGTCGGCAAGTCGTTGCGTAGGAATGTGGCCTTGCCAAATAGAGAATTGTTAAGATAGCTTGTCGATGCATTGTTTTTATAAACGATGGAGAAACTGGGGGCATGACTGGCGGACAGCGAATTTATACCTTGGTCGATGATTATATTCTCATCTCCGTCATAGAAGTTGCGTTGGATGTCATAATCATAGTGGCTTTTGGAATAGCTGTAATCGACGTTTCCCCGCAAGGTGGCTGTTTCTGTTGTTTTTTGGATAAAATTGACTGAAAACATGCGTTCGGAAGGTGAGGCATACCGGTCTTGGTCCAGCGGTGGAGTGGAAGCCGATAGATTGCCCATCAGTTTTTCTGCCTTGGACTCTTCTTCGATTCCCCCGAAAAGGGAAGTTACTTCATCTGAAGCGAATGAATGTACGTTCCCGATTTTCAATGTGGCAATGGTCTGGAACTTGGGCTTGAAAAGCATGCCGGCCCCGCTTGCCTGATATAGCCAGTCGTCACCATACCCGACAGAGCCTTCGTACGTTCCAATGGGTTTAAAACGTGCGTTGTTGTTCAGGTGGATGTTTATGGCCACGTCATCTGAAAAGATATCCTTATTCATGTTGATGGCCTGATGGTTGTTCAGCACCTGAACCGAATTTACATACGAGGCAGGTATATTGGTGGTCGCTATGTTATATTTCCCGCCAAGCAAATCCAGGCCGTCAATGTAAAAGTTTGAGATATCTTTCCCCAGGTACTTGATGTTGCCTGACTTTTCCACGTCGATGCCCGGAAGTTTTTTCAGGGCGTCTTTCAATGTATAGTCACTTTGGGTGGTGTATGCAGAAAGATGAAAGGACAAGGTATCGCCGCGCTGGTAGATGGCCGGGGCCTTTACGACCACTTCTTTCAATTCCGTCGCTTTTTCTTTCATGGTAATGTTGCAGGTCTGGGACATATTCAAGATTTCGTTTTCCACAGATTCATATCCCATCGATTCGGCCATCAGCTTGACTTTTTTTGAGCCTGTATGAAAGGCAACATTAAAATGTCCCTTGTCAGAAATTGCATAGGCAATGACGGTGCTGTCCGCAGAAATTTTGATGATCGCACCGTCGATGCCTGCGCCGGAAACATCTCTAAGCATTCCTTCTACCCAGCTTTGAGAATAAGCGATGCCTGTAATAACGCAAAATAATATACTGAAGAATAAACGCATAGTCAAATTTTCATTCTAATTCCAAGGGAGTGTAACCATTGGGGCGAATCCGCAACTGAACACCGTTGATAAGGATGGAGCTTTTCCCTTCTTCATCCTTTTGCACCGTCATATCACTGATGGATTCCAGTGGAATGTTTGTCATGGGGTCCTCTTCAAATTTGTTCTTGCTTTTGACAAACTTGTCTCTTTCTACGGTCACTATGTTGGGTATATCCGGCAAAGCTATTGGCAATGTGCCCTTGCGGAAAGTGATGGCTTCAAAACGGTGTATGTTCTCCGTATCATGAGCCAGCATTACGAGCCCGGGAAGGCCGCAAAATTTCCAAGGGCCGTAAGTGGTCGGTATTTCCGGTGCGTACCATACAATCCATTTCCTTCCTCCGTATTCACCCGTTGCTTTTTTGCAGACGTAACCACAGACGGTATCGGTTTCATTGCCCAAGCTCCACTGTATCGGACGGAGTTTTTCCTTGTACATATAATAGTCCGGCGGTATTACACTGTAAACAGACATTTCCCCTTGCGGATGGTTCTGCAATACCGTCTGGTCGAAAAACAAACTGTTTTTTATTTTCCGCATCCGGTATTTTTTTATATCCTCGTCGGAAGCATGGGGGCTGGCGTTGACAGAATCGGACTGGAATGCCGTGTAATCTATAAAGCAGGAGCAATCACGTCCTATCTGTAAAATAGTCGTATAGGTATCCGTAATGGATTTTGAATTTGTCACCCGATATTCGTAAAGACATTCATAATCTGTGGGGAACGTGTCGTTTTGTTGTGCGGACAATGACAAGGAAAGTCCCAGACCTGCACTGAGAATTAAAAGATGTTTCATATACAATAAGTTTTATGGGGTTAATATCTGTTTATGGTTATTTCTATTGAACGTATTTTCATCAGAATATTCGCATTACTTTTTTTGCGCAAAGGTATCGGGGCTGTGACAGACTGGAAAAAATAATCATTATCCTATTCTTATGGAATTATTATTAAAATATTATGGCCGAATAATATTGCCCCGGCCATGCTGTCCATTCCATTCAATTTGCCCTATATTTGCATCATGGAAAAAAGAATCAAAATACTGAATTACCTGACAGTCATTGTCATCGTGTTATTTGCCATCGTGCAGGGCAAATGGCTTTATTCCCGATACAAGTACACGGTACAAACCTGTGCGGATACACTTTACAGCCGTGTATTCGAGTCCGTTGATGAATACAACAAGGTGCGTCAGAGTGCGGCCAACAACGAAATTGCCGTTGAATATACGACCAGACGGTTTGTAAGAGGAGATACTGAGATGTTTTTATTTGATATCTATACGGCAGATATGCGCCGGTGTCCGGCAATTGATTCACTTTCGGCTGACTTGTTTTCCCGAATATATGAAACGCAACACCCTGACTGGCTGGATAGAGAAGTGCAAGTGATTGTTGTCAAACAGGATCGGAAAGAGTCGGAGGTGCTTGATGCGATAGAACGCAGCTGTCTGAACAGACGGTTTCCTTTTTCAGTTGAGAAACTCGACACGGTGATGCGGTCCAACGATATCAGGCTCGATACCATTTTCACCGAGACGGCAGATTCGATAGTCTGGGAATCTTCCCGTACGGAATGGGGTTCGCTGTTCCATCCTGTACACTCCATAACCTATCCCTACGACATTCTGGGTAAGAAGCTGGTACGAATGGATTGCCCGATTGCGTTGCCGCTGATTATAAGAGAAATGTCGGATATTCTGTTCTTTTCATTCGCCTTATCTGTTTTATTGGTTGTTTGCCTTGTTGCACAAATTGCCACGATCCGCAAACAGCGTAAAATAGAAAATCTCCGGTCAGACTTTATACAAACCATGATTCACGAACTGAAACGTCCGATTGCAACGCTCAAGATGTGTGTCTCCTATATGGGCAATGAACGGCTTATGAAAGACATTGCGGGCCGGCAAATGGTCGTTGCAGATTCCCATACGGCATTGGACAGCCTGTCTGCTTTGTTTTCCAAACTGAGGGATCTGACTTTCAGCAAGTCAACCGAGATACCGCTTCATCTTTCAGCGTTCAGCCTGCGCGATTTGCTGGATGCGTGTATCCATAAACTGAATGTGCCGGGCGACAAGCATGTCCGTATCGTTGTTCTTCCCCACGAGGATATGATTGTCACTGCTGACAGGATGCACATGATTAACATTATCGACAATCTGCTGGAGAATGCAGTAAAATATTCGCGCGAAAAGGCTGAAATCGAAATAGATTACCGGAAATGTGACAATGACCACGTCCGTATCTCAGTTAAAGACGATGGCTTGGGCATTCCCAAATCGGAACAAGGACATGTTTTTGAGAAATTCTATCGTGGGCGGGTTGGCTTTGAAAAAGACATAGCAGGCATGGGGCTCGGACTGGCTTATGTCCGCATGCTTGTTGAAGCACACCGGGGTAATATACGCATGGAAAGTGAGCTGAATCATGGAAGTACTTTTATTATAGAGTTACCACAATGAATAAAAATGAAATACATATTTTGCTGGTCGATGATGACAGGCAGAACTCATTGCTTTTGAAACGTTTCCTGGAGCTCGAAGGATACTCGGTAACCTACGCTTCCGATGGGGCTGCGGCATGGGAAATGTATAACCGGCAACATCCCGACTTGATATTGCTGGATGTGAACATGCCTGTAATGAACGGATTCGAACTTGCACAGAAAATCCGTGAAACGGATAGTGAGGTATTCCTGTTTTTCCTGACTGACCGTACGGAAAAGGCAGACCGGTTGAAGGGCTTCCACTTGAAAGGCAACGACTATATTCCCAAACCCTTTTATCCTGAAGAGCTGATTGCGAGAATTGACGAACGGTTTGAAAACAGGAAAGTTGATGTTCAATGCCGCTATGTGATTGGGAAAACATTATTTGACAGCCAGAATTCAACGGTCACATACAATGGGATTCCCCGTAATCTATCGGCGCGTCAGACAGATATTTTGGTCCTGTTGTCACGAAGTGCCGGCATACTGGTGACGCGGGATGAAATTCTGACTC
>CATXSD010000155.1 GCA_958402075.1 Mediterranea massiliensis
GAAATGGAAAAGTTTTATGTAGCTCCGGAAGTGGAAGTTCTGGAAGTAGAAGTTGAGAAGGGTTTCGCAGGAAGCTTGGAAGGTACAGGTCCTGAAGAGGATTTCTAACGGTGGAATTTCTGTCTTGATTTTGTAAACAAAGTATTAATTTAAACGAATAAAAAATGAAAAGTAGGTATTATTTAGCATTAATGGTGCTTCCTGCCCTGTTTGCAGCTTGTACCAATGATGACTTTGAAACAGTACAGAACAACTCGTTGGTGGATTCTGTGCTGAAAAATCGTGCAAAGGGAGAGCTGATCCTGAACGCCAGCAAGGCCGGTGAGGAAGATGCCCAGACCCGTATCGTGGGTACGGCCAACGGTACTGCCATCGACTGGCTGTGGGAAAGCGCCGATGATAAGATTGGTGGTGTGGTTGTTGACTATAAAGATGATAGAAATCAAGGTACAATAAACCTGATTGCTACAGATAAAGATAATTACACCATCACCAATTACCCGTTTGCTCCCAATATCAACGCTCCTTCCGCATCGGCCGAGTTCTCTACTCCGACAACGGTGGTAGAAGGTGCATACATGTTCTACAACCTGTATGACGGAAATAACACGGGTAGAGGCCCTATTAAGGCTGAAATCGACCGCATCCAGAAGGTTAACGCCGGTGAGGAAGCCGGTCTCAAGCAGGTGGGTACCACGTCGAATGGCGGACAGAACTTCTTTGTGTCTCCTATCATGGACATGGCTATCGCTGACGGCGAACCCATTGAAACGCCCGTTACCCTGACCAGCGCACACAGCGTGCTGAAATTCACGTTCAAGGCTGACCTCGAAGACAAATATTGGGGCAACTTTACGGTGAACAAGGTTGTCATCAAAGGTAAAGACAATAATAATAATAAGTTTGCCCGTACATTGACTATCAACCCGCAGGCTATTGCTCAAATTCAGAAGGATATAAAGGAAACCGTAGTTAATGGAAAACAACCTTATTTCAATTGGTTCCAGAATAATGGTGCTATTGTAACAAGAAATGCAGACGGAACAATGGTTAGCGATGACCAGATTAAGTCTGCCTTGAAGTTGGTGACGGACGCCATCTCTCTGAAACAAGAGGACGGCACGCTGAAAACAATAGGTACACTCAGCGACAAGTGCAACGACCTTCAGTTCCAGCTGGAAACTCCGTACGTCTTCAATAGCAAGGACGATGTAATGGAGTTGATGGTGGTTGTTCCGGCAGGCACGTATGAACGAGAGAATTTTGGAGTTGCACTGAATGAGGATGATAACAATACAGAAGGCCTTTTTGAACTGGACGTTTACACCAGCGAAGGTATCTACAAGACTTACCTGAATTCCTATGACGAAGACGACCAAATGGTTGAAGAACGTACGTTGGAACGCGGCAAGAAATATGGCATGCCTGAGCAGACTCTGATCATCAATGGAGGTTATACCAACATCACCCTGTTCGATCAGAACGATGAGTTTGTCGTAGAAACCACGGAAGACTGGAACTATACCATCGACTACATCAATGCCCACTATCGTGACTTTGGTAACAACAACGCTTGGAAGACTCCGTTGGTGAAGATTGTAGGTGAAGAAATCACAGTGGATGCAGACCACTACTTCCCCGCATTCCCGGTTAAGTATGAAGGTGATGCTAAATTGTATCTGGTTGGTCAGAATGAATACAAGTTCAACCCGACTTGCGCTATCCTCGACAACACGAACCGTCCGACATTGTATGTGGTAGACCAGAAGAATGCTTCTGTTGTGTTCGACATGGATGTTAAAGACAACATTAAGGATTTCTATGGCAAAGCTGGTGTACCTACCGAAAGTAGTGAAGAAGGTGTTCAGCAGACTATTACCGGTGCCATTAAGCTGATTTCTGATGCTCAGGTTGTCATCAAGAAAGGTACGGAAGTACAGTTCGAGGAATTGGAAAACCGTGGTACGATGACCATCGAGGAAGATGTTAAGGTTGAAGTGGATGATAGCAAGAGCGACAAGACCCAGGCTATCCTGCTGGCTGACGCAACCAACAAGGGTGTGATGAACATTTACGGACGTCTGTATTCTGAAAACAATGGTCTTGACAATGCTGCTACAGCTACCATCAATGTAAAGAGCTTCCAGAATGGCATAAACAATAAGATTCGCGGTATTGTTGCTTTGAATACACTCGTTAACAAGGGTGTCATCAACATCGAATCCGGTGTTCAGTACAAGGGTACGTATGGTGGTAAGGTAGATGTTAAGACATTGACTAATACCTTTACTACCGGTACTAAGGGTGAAATCAACAACAACGGCGAGCTGATGGTTCAGACCATCCACAGTAATGGTACCATCACCGTTGGTAAAGATCCCTATGCGTTGATTCAGTTGAAATCAGGTTATGTATCTGATCCTTTGTATGGTTATGGTAGTGTCGTATTGGCAGATGCAACTCAGTATGAAATCTATAATGAATATTATTCAGAGAGTAGCTTAATTGCCGATGAAGTTGAGGGTACTGTCGAAACGACTCTGACTTCACAGGAGGAATATAATGAAATTGTGGAGAATCATGTACAATACAGCAAAGTTGCTCCGAATCTGCAGACAGCTTTGGCAGTTCTGAACATGGTTAGCGTTGAAGGTGCGGTATTGGAAATGGCAGCGTTTGAAAACGACGATTTCTATACAGAATATAACAATATCAATCTCTACTTGGGTGACAATGCCGGTCTGAATATCAAGAATGTTCCTGGTAAGATTAATTTTGCAAGTATCAACGCATATGGCAAGAACGTTTCGCTTGTATCGACCAGTAAGGGTGATGCTCAGGACGTTTTGAAAGCCGGAACACTCAAAACATCAGCCAAGGCAGACATGACAATTGACGAGAAGGTAAAGGTGGAAGTTACATATCAAGGTTATACTGACAATAACTACATGATGAACTTGCTGGGTAAGCTGACTAACAACGGTTCGATTGATACTCAGGATAGCGATACTGATGGAAAGCCCAACTATATCTCTATGTACATTGGCAAGGAAGGTTCGTTGTATAACAAGGGTCTAATGAGTAAGGCATCAGAGCCTAAGTATAATACTACTTACTATGCAGCATTGCAAGCATTTGTTGAGGAGTTGTATAATAAGACATATGGAAACTATTGTGGTACAGCTCCTGGTACAAACGCTATGCGTATTGATATGATTAATGCCAAGTATGATAATCTTTCTGGCATGAAGTGGAATGACTCAGAAAAGTGGAAGAGTGAGTGTGCTGAAAATGACCAAAATGAAGTAACTCCGGAAAGATTACTCTATATCTTGGCAAACGGTAACCTAACAACATTTGATGGTTATCAGGTTATTGTTGCTCCGCATGATATCGTGACATATAAAGATACCTATAGTTATGTAATCTATTTGGGCGGTGATCAAAATGGATCTATAGAAGTTACTGAAGCTGAGTTTGCAGAATGGCAAAAGATAGCAAAAGAAAATACTGATTTGATTACAAAACCTGGTGAACTGAAGAATAATCCTTATTTGGCCAAGACTTGGGTTTACGTATATCAGAACAATGGTATCATAGACTTGAGAGATGGTCAAGCTTGGGGTGCAATTGCAGAAGGAATGAACAAAGGTGCTAAATATGGTGACTTTGAGAATGACAAGAATAAATGAGTAATCCCTTTTGACTAACATAAAAGAGGCCGGAACTTGCAAAGGTTCCGGCCTTTTTTGTGTATGGACTGTCATGCAGTGCTTTGTGAGGTCCTCATGCAGTGCTTTGTCTGGGTGCCATGCAGTGCTTCATCAGGGTATCAGAAAGCACTTCGTCAGGAGCTCATGCAGTGCTTCGTGGATTCCACATGGAGTGCGGGATACCAGGACAGAAGAAATGAAATACAATCTGTGGGGAAAGCGTGTCAGACGCACGCCCAGTCGCTGATGGTTCCCGTCTCGGACGAGAACACGGCACCGATGCGGAACAGCCGGCGGTTGTCGGCGGCATACTCGCGGGCATAGCCCTTCTCTCCGATCTGCCGCAGGGCGTCGGCGGCCGTACCGTCCAGCTTGAACTCGAAGATGTAAACGTAGGCGGGGGTCTCTACGACACAATCCACCCGTCCCTGGCTCTGTGCCTTCTCCGTATAGACCGTATAGACACTGATGAGACGCAGGATGAGGTAGAACGTGTAGTGGAAGTAGCGTTCCTTCTCCCGCTCGTCCGCCTTGCGCCGCATGGTGTAGGGGATGCTGGCCAGGAAGGAAGTCAGTCCGGCGCGGAAGTCTTCCGCCTGCCCTTTCTGCAGCTGCGAACAGGCCTTCCTGATCCAGGAGTCCACATGCTCACGGGTATTGAAATAGTTGGCCGCCGCCATCGACAGGAACCCTTCCTTCACCTCCTTGTTCGGGAAATCAAGAAGGAACGTCCCGTATTCCCTGTCAAACTCCTTGATGGTCAGATATCCGCTCTGATAGATCATGGGCAGGGGACGTTCCACATCGGCCTTGTAGTCGACGAACTCCTTCGGGGCGTAGTATTTGCCGGTTATCTCGTTCAGGTTCTCGTTGGTGTGCGACAGCAGGCGGATGAGGTACGTCGGCGTGCCGCTTTTGAACCAGTAGTCGGAGATGCGCTGCGCATCGAAAGCGTTGAGCAGGCTGAAGGGATTGTAGATGTCGGTCATCCGATCGCTGAAGTGATAGCCGTCATACTGGGCCTTGAGCCTGCCCAACATTTCTTCGTACGTACACTGGTAGAACTCCGCCATGCTGCCGATGGGCTCGCGGAAGTGGGCTTCGAGCTCCTCCTGCGTGATGCCGCATAACGTTTCATACTTGCCGTGCATGCTGATGTCGAAAGGCTGGTTGAAGCCGCTGAACACGCTCACCTGCGAGAACTTGGTCACTCCCGTCAGGAATACGAACTGCAGATGCTCGTCGGCCCCCTTGAACACGGAGTAGAAGCCTTTCAGTATGTTGCGGTGTTCCTCCTCGAGGTTTCTGTCGGTATCCAGCACATCGAGTATGGGCTTGTCGTATTCGTCCACCAGCACTACCGCACGGAGTCCGCTCCGCTGATGGGCATATTTCAGCAGTTCAATGAAGCGCAGTCCCAAAGGAAGCTCCCCGTTGGGCTTGCAGCCCATTTCATGCTCCCACATGTCGAGGCAGCCGCCCAGCCACTTCTCCAGCACACCCTGTTCGGCAAAGTTTCCGCCGTTGAAATCGATATGGAACACCGGATAGACCTTCCATTCCGTTTCCAGACGGTCTATCTTCAAACCCTTGAACAGCTCCTTCCTTCCCAGAAAATAGTTCTTCAGCGTGGAGACGAGCAGACTCTTGCCGAAGCGGCGCGGACGGCTCAGGAAATAGATGCTGCCTTCATGCGCCAGGCGGTAGACCAGCTCCGTCTTGTCTACGTACACATAACCGTCTTCAATGATTCGGTCGAAGCTCTGTATTCCTATGGGGTATTTCATACGGGTAGCAATTTGTGTTACACTATGGCAAAGATAGTGAAAGACGAGCGGAGAGGCAAACGAAAAACAGAGTTTTTCAGTTTGGCTGTCCCGAGCCGCATCCCATTGTGTTTCAATAATCCTGACATCCATTTTTGTCGTGGTGTCAGATATTGGTGTCACCATCACGTCTGCACCTCCCTGCTCCGTTCTCTAATCTGTTTGCAGACAGTGGTTTACCGGTGCGGGCTGTGGTGTCAGGATGGGGTGTCAGTCAGAATGCTTTTGTTCCACCAACATCCCGTTAGCAGCAGACAACCGGTTGAAATCAAGGAGAATACATCCCGAGCGGGAAATTCCTGATTGGTCCCTTTTCTGCGCTTCTCTGCAATTCCGCCTAAGGTCATCAATTTGATAACCAGCCACATACCTTCAAAATCTATTTAGGAAATTTGTTCGTTACTTTGCAGCCAGAAATGTGCCCTGTA